>JAJTDQ010000001.1 GCA_021300505.1 Cryomorphaceae bacterium | reverse complement strand
GACATTGCCGCCTTGAAGCGCCCTGTGATTGTTCCGCTGAATTTCCCAGATGCCTACCAAGTGAATGACCCATACATCGTTCGTCAAATACCCTTGTCGGACTTGAAGCATTGGGAATTGGCGCCTTCGAATCCGTTTTTTGTGAACGAGAAAGGAATTTCCATGGTGTTGACTTCGGCAGGTGTGAAGAATCCAGAAACGTTTTGGAAAAATCTACGCTTGGCGATCGACCGTGGCTTGACTGCCGAAGATGCATTGAATGCCTTGACGATGGAACCAGCCAAAATATTGAATGTAGCTGATCAGGTGGGGAGCCTTGAAAATGGCAAACGTGCCAGCTTTACAATATGGTCGGGTGATCCGTTCACTGAAGAAGCTGTGCTTACCGAAAGTTGGATGCTCGGCAAACGCAATGAATTGAAAATGCTTCAAGCACACGATGTCCGTGGGACCTATAACATACATATCGAGGACATGAAGTTCCCTTTGGAAATCAAAGGAGACAAGGAAAAGCCCGAAGCCATCATCAAAGAGGTGAAGAAGGTGTTTGACCGCAAGAACAATATTTCTTACGATACCCTAACTCCAAAAGTCTCTGTCGTATTGATCGGCGATGACATTACCTTGCAATTCAATTTGTCGGATGAGCGCATGGCGGGAAGTGTCATCTTACATGGAAAGGTGAATTCTCGATTAGGGATTTTTGAAGGAGATGGTATGCTGCCTGACGGACGATGGATTCGCTGGTCTGCCATTCGAAATGGTCGTGTTGGGGATGAAAAGTCTGCTGAAGAGAAGAAAAAGTCGAGTTTGGATGGGACGCTTTGGTATCCGAATATGGCTTTTGGAAATGAGAAAGTTCCCGAAGGAGAAACCATTGTTTTCCGAGATGCGACAGTCTGGACCAATGACAAACAAGGGATCATCAAAGGAGCAACGGTCTTTGTCAAGGATGGGAAAATCACCTTTGTAGGCACCGGAAATTTTGTGATTCCAACCGGAGCAAAGATCATCGATGCCAAAGGTTTACATTTGACTTCAGGGATTATCGATGAACATTCACACATTGCCATTTCGAAAGGTGTGAACGAAGGCGGTCAAGCGATTACTTCAGAGGTGAGCATTGCCGATGTAGTGAATCCGGACGACATCAATATTTACCGCCAATTGGCAGGAGGTGTCACGGCCGCACAATTGCTCCATGGTTCGGCCAATCCCATCGGTGGTCAGTCGGCCTTGATTAAACTAAAGTGGGGATCATCGCCTGACAACATGCTCATCGATAACGCACCAAAATTCATCAAGTTCGCCTTGGGAGAAAATGTCAAGCAGGCCAACTGGGGTGATCGCAGCACTGTGCGCTTTCCACAGACGCGCATGGGGGTTGAACAAGTGTACTTCGATGCCTTCACTCGTGCACGCGAGTACATGAATTCTTGGGATGTATACAAAAAGGACTCAGTGAAGAACCCCAAGCCTGGGATCGACATAGAACTTGAAGTACTTGGAGAGATCTTGCGCTCTGAGCGTTTCATCACCTGTCATTCGTACGTGCAGTCGGAAGTTAATATGTTTATGCATGTGGCTGATTCGATGGGCTTCAAAATCAACACCTTCACACATATCCTTGAGGGCTACAAAGTCGCTGATAAAATGGCGGCACATGGAGCGGGAGGTTCTACCTTTTCCGACTGGTGGGCCTATAAGTTTGAGGTGAACGACGCCATTCCTTACAACGCCAAAATGATGGCCGATCAAGGTGTGGTTGTCTCGATTAATTCGGACGATGCCGAGATGGGGCGCCGTTTAAATCAAGAAGCTGCCAAGGCAGTGAAGTATGGTGGAATGAGCGAAGAGGAGGCGTGGAAGTTGGTTACCTTGAATCCAGCGAAATTGTTGCACTTGGACCAACACATGGGTTCTGTGACTGTCGGTAAAGATGCGGATATCGTGCTGTGGTCAGACAACCCATTGAGTGTGAATGCAGTTGTGCAGATGACCTTGGTAGATGGGGTAGTGTTGTATGATGCGAGCAAAGAAACCGAACGCAATGCCCGAAATCAAGCCGAAAAAGCGCGGATCATTTCAAAGATGCTCGATGCCAACAAGCGCGGAGAGTCAGCCAAGCCATTCATTAAAAAACGCCGCCGCCATTACCATTGCGATACCATTGGTGAAGAAGGTAGCGAAGAAGAAAATTCCCATTAAGCAGATCGAATGATGAAATTTATAGTTGTTTTTAGTTTGCTCTTCACGGCTGTGAACCTACGTGCACAAGCCGATGGAAAGTCAGTGCTCCTCTTGAATGGATACCTCCACATCGGAACGGGTGAAGTCCTCGAAAGTGCGCTTGTTGGTGTCAAGAACGGAAAAATCACCTTGGTTAAAAATTCCTTGGCCTACACCTACAAAACAGAAGAATGGGACACCATCATAGACTTGCAGGGACAGCATATCTATCCGGGATTTGTCGCGCCGAACTCCACCCTGGGACTCACCGAGATTGATGCGGTGCGTGCCACAAGAGATTATAACGAGGTGGGCATCTACAACCCTCATGTTCGCTCACAAATTGCATTTAATGTCGAATCCAAAGTCATCAGCACCGTGCGTACCAATGGCGTTTTGTTGACCCAAGCCACACCACGTGGAGGCAGCATTTCTGGCACCTCGTCCGTGATGGCCATGGACGGATGGAATTGGGAAGACGCGACCGTACTCAAAGACGATGGAATTCATGTCAATTGGCCATCCAGCACCCAAGGCAACTGGGGTGAAGGTGTAAAACGCAACGAGCAGTATGATGCACAGAAGCGCGAGATGACCACCTTTTTCGACATGGCAGAGGCCTACACGAAACTTCCTGCCGATCAACAAACGGATGGACGTCTCGATGCTATGAAAGGGTGTTTCGACGGAAAGAAACGCGTGTATTTCCACGCCAACGACATCCAGCAATTGCTCGACATCATCAGTTTTTCCAATACCTACGATTTCAAATATCCAGTGATTATCGGTGGAAATGATTCCTATTTGGTTCCAAAGCAGCTTATAGATGCTGGTTTTTCCGTGATGATTACCCGATTACATTCCTTGCCAGAGCGCGAAGAAGACGCCGTGGATCAACCCTTCAAGTTGCCGTATTTATTGCAAGCGGCGGGTGTTCCATTCTGCTTACAGAACGAAGGCGACATGGAAGCCATGAATGCGCGGAACATTCCCTTTTTGGCCGGCACAGCGAAAGCGTATGGACTCACTGAAGAACAAGCCGTTGCAGCCGTTTCGTTGAATGCATGTAAAATCTTAGGCATCGACAAAGATTACGGCAGTGTGGAAGAAGGCAAATCAGCCACCTTCTTTGTTTCGGTTGGTTCAGCCATCGACATGCGCACCAACAACGTCACCATGGCGATAATCAACGGGGTGTTCATGTCTTTGGACAATGCGCAGAAGGCGCTGTATGAAAAGTACGAGGATAAGTATAGGTAGTTCGTGAATGAAAGTACTCCTTATAAACTCAACTTTCAATTTTTTGTGCTTTTGCCTCTTTTATACCTTCGTGAAATTGAATGTCTAAGCCAAGCGTCACGGTTTGAGTATCCTCATAAACATCAAATTTAACTGCCTTTCCCCATTTCAATGTGATAAAATGAACACCTCTGTTTATGTAGGGTTGCCCATTTAACAAAACACATGAAGCAGTCCATCTAGCCATTATGAGCGTTTTAGCTGGCGTACCTTTTACTTGAATGTCTGTAACTTCAAATATAAGGTCTGGAAGCACAGTTCCTACTCGTTCGAACCACCTTCTCAAGCTTTCTTTATCACGACGTGTGCCCCCAGACTATTATCACCTGCAAATGTATGCTCCAGTTTTACATTAGAAATACCTTTTAAAACTGCATCATAACGATGTTCTTGGACCATTTTAAAATTCTGTTTTACAACCCCTTTAATAATATAATGATACGGGTTTAGATCTTGGGCAATTACAAAATTGGCGAGTATGATAATCAACATGAGCACTAGTAACATTTCATTCATCGTTGTTTTTTTAATTGATACACGGCAAAATTATAATTAAGCTAAAGTTTAAACAATGAACCTGAGTTAAGAAATGCGTTTGCGTATTCTACTAAGAGCTTGAGGTGTTATTCCAATATATGAAGCAATGAATTTGAGTGGAATAAGTTGTAATAGTTGCGGCTGTTCTTTGCATAAATTTAGATAACGTTCTTCAGCAGATAGGGTTAGTAATGATAATTCTCGTTTTGATTTTTTCAAAAACAATTCTTCGCTTGCCAATCGACCAATGGTATTGCCAATTTGTGTTTTTGCATAGATTAATTGTAAGTCATCAAAAGTGACACTCCATAATATTGTGTCTGAAATGGTTTCTAATTGGTAGTTCGATGGTTTCTGTGTTAAAAAAAAGTCATAAGCGGAAACAAAATTATTAGCGAATGCAAATTCAAAAGTTGAGTCTTCAAATTCATTTGGAATACATTTCCGAATAATCCCCTCCTCAATAAACGATAAATAGTTTTCTTTTTCCCCAGCTTTTAATAGGACTGATTTTTTCGAAAACTCTCGTCTTGTAAGTTTAGACGAAAAGAATTCCCAGTCTTTTTCAGAAATATCAACCATTTTCTCGAAGTATCTTTTTATTTCAATCATGTTGAGTTTTTAAATTTCTAAAGAAAAAAAGGGACCCTTTCGAATCCCTTTCATTATCTGTAAAGCTCAATTATTCTTTGATCAGCACCTTGCTCCAGTTGCGTGCACCAGAGCGGATTTGAACGAAGTAGTATCCTGCAGTCAATTCACGCGCTGAAACCACTTGTGCTTGTCCTTCTTCCCAACGTGCTTCTTTCAACACGCGGCCCGATGCATCTAAGATGGCGTAGCTGTCAATCGAAAGGTTGCTGTTGAGGGCAATCGTGAACTGATCGCTGGCTGGATTCGGTTGAATGTTCCATTCCATGTTTGTCAATTCTGCGAATCCTAAACTAGCTGAGTAAATTGGGGAAGTGTGCACACAAGCAAAAGTATCGGTCATGGTTACAGTATAACTTCCTGATGTCAAGATGCTCAAGGTATCGTTTGTCGCACCAGAAATTGGAACGCCATTCACCGACCATTGAATGCTGTATCCCACAGGCACACCAGCAGCTACTAGGGTATTTGTATTGTTGGCATAGTTGATTGTCGGCATCAAGAATGGGCTGCAATATACGGCTGTAATCGTATCCGAGAAAGCGACACATCCGCTGCTGTTGATGGCAACTACCGTGTAAATTCCAGACTGCAAAACCTCATAGGTACTGCTCGTAGCGCCTCCAATTGGACTGTCATTAAAGTACCATTGGTAACTGTATCCGTTATCTGGTGTTGTCAAGGTATGAGAAAACTCATCGTAAGACACTGTTGGAACAGCTGGATACCCATAGACATGAATGGTATCTACCGAAATGACAGAAGGAGAGGGTAGAATAGTTTGAAGATTCACCGTATAATTTACAGTGGCACCTGAACCCGAATCACCTCCAGTTACTGCACATCCATTACATCCTGTAAGCATGATGGTGTGGTTCCCCATGAAGTCATCTGCACCGAACAAAAGATCTCCAAAGGTTTCGTCAGCCTCATAGACCTGAAGGACATAGGTGTTCGCTGGATTCAACAGTACATTTGTCGTGAATGATACCGCTGGGTTGGTATTGCCAATTACACTTGATTGGTAAATGATATTTCCATTCTCTCTTACCCTAATGTACGTGTCAGCCACATCAAATGAAGGGAATCCATTTCCATAGTTTGACATGGAATTCACGGTGACATTCGTTAAGGTGTAGACATAAACGGTATCTAAGTTTCCGTATGCCGTATAGTTCACGACATAATCACCAGGTGCATTGTACACTTGTGGCGCAGGATTTTCTGAGTTAGAGATGTTTCCGTTTCCGAAGTTCCAGTTGTAGGCCAAGAGTCCAGGGTTGTTGTTGGTGAAGTCCACAGTAATCGGTGAACATCCAGCCGCACCTACCATGGTAAATCCATCGTTGGATGTCGTCACGTTGCTGGGTAAAATTTCAAGGTAAATTTGGAAGGTAAACGGATACCCTTGTACAATCGTAAGGTCAGCGATTACCGTCACATCTACACTGTATTGTCCTGCAAGTAAAGGGGTTCCAGCGATATTTACGCATCCGTATTGGCTTTGTTGCGGGTTGTAGTTACAGCCGTTTGCTGAATTGTTACATTCCCAGTTTAAACCTACAGGCAAGGAAACCGAAAGAATTTTGAAGTTGGTGAAATCGTAACCCAAAGTATCCAACGGCATGAAGAAGGTAATGTCAGTGTCGTAGGACTGACCAACATACCCTGTAGGTAGCGTATCTGGGTAGATTCCTGTGGATGTTGGTGTGTAATCGATGGTACATTGCCCAAACGAAAAATGTGTTAACGCAATGATAATCAAACTAGTAATTATTCTCATAGTGTGTAAGTTTAGACGAAGATACAAGGAAATTTTATTCGGTATTCATTTTCTACAAATGTCCCAGAACAATTGGGTGCGATAAATTGTTCTGCATGTCAGTTTTTAGTACTTTTGAGTTCAGTAAAGAAACACTCTATTTTTATCATTTAAAACAACAAATTATGGCTTTCGAACTACCAAAATTGCCTTATGCGTACGATGCCTTGGAACCGCATATCGATGCAATGACGATGGAAATTCATCACTCTAAACACCACAATGCCTATACAACTAACTTGAATGCTGCAATTGCAGGAACGGAGTTGGAGGGCAAGTCCATTGAAGAAATTTTAATGGCATGTAAAGATAAACCAGCAGTGCGCAACAATGGTGGCGGATTCTGGAACCACAACCTTTTCTGGGAAGTGATGGCACCAAATGCAGGTGGACATCCAGCAGGAGATTTGGCAGCAGCGATTGATTCTACATTTGGATCTTTTGATGCATTTAAAGAAGAATTCAGCAAAGCAGCAGCAACGCGTTTTGGATCAGGCTGGGCTTGGTTGTGCGTGGTTGGTGGAAAACTTGAAGTATGTTCAACTCCAAACCAAGATAACCCGTTGATGGGCGAAGGTTGCCAGGGAACACCGATCCTAGCGATTGATGTTTGGGAGCACGCATATTACCTCAAGTACCAAAACCGTCGTCCTGATTATGTGAACGCATTTTTCAATGTGATCAATTGGGATGAGGTAGCTCGCAGGTATGCAGCGGCTTTGTAAATGAACAGTTAGCACCCAGTCTTGAACTTGTGTCCAACGAATCGTACGCAATAGTTCTCATTTCATGAAGAAGTTAAGTTTAATACTCTTTTTTCTTGTTTGTCTTTGCTCTGTTAAAGCTAACGGACCAATAAAAATGTATTCAGGGTATTATATCAAATCGTTGAATCTTAATCAAGAAAGTCAAAGCGCAAAACTCGTGTTTTATTTTTGGTTAAGGGCAAAATTGCCTGTCGGAGACACGAATTACCATGAGTTAAAAAACGTTGAGTTTTTGAATGCGGACATCAATGAAATTGTGATTCATGAGGAGCGTTTTCATGATGGAAATTACTATTTGTCTGGTGAAGTGGATGGAGATTTTAAATTCAATGCTGAATATAAATACTATCCATTTGACCGACAAAAGATAAATATCATCATGGAGCATGTGAATTTTGAGAAATCTGATTTAGTCATTCTTCCTGATATGAATTCCTACAAGAAATCAAGAGTGGATGAAAAGTTGCGGGGAGTATCGGAATACTTGAATAGCTATGATTTGATTATTGAAAAAACCTCATTTCGCAGTTATGGCAAAAAATACAACACTGATTTCGGAGATCCTGAAATTACTTCAAATTCCAGCACTTATTCCACAATGCAGTACACCTTATTTGTTAAGCGGAATTATGTTCCTTATGCAATCAAGTTTATCATTCCACTGATCATTGTGCTTACCCTTGCCTATTTGGTTTTTTATATTGAAGCGGATAAGTTGGAGTTGGCGAGCAGTTTGACTGTAACATCATTGATTGCGGCAATTGCGTTTCAGTGGACAATATCGGATGATTTACCAGAAATCGGTTATTTAACTACGGTGGATAGAATTTATTATTTGTCCTACTTCTTAATTATGTTCGCCATGGTTCAAACTATTTGGACATTCAATCTTGAAAAACGAGATAAACACAGGTTATCTAAAAACTTGGAAATGATCGGTCGTTGGTCCTTCCCAATTATTTTTTGTTTCGGTGTGTACTATTTTGTAATGGAATCATTTTAAATGGATAAAGCGATTGAAAACAAAAGGAATGGTAGAATTGACTTGCTGCGTGCGATAGCAATAGTTATCATGTTTTATGCGCATGCGCTTCCTCATTTAGGGTTTAATTCTTACAGTGCTTTTGACAGAATAATTAGTTCACTCGCAGCACCTATCTTTCTTTTCTTAGTGGGCCATAATTTGTTTCCAATCAATACGAAAGAAAGACGAATAAAAAACGCTTTACGTGCTTGTATCGTTTTGGCAATGGCAGCCTTTATTGATATTTTTACTTGGAATATTACCCCTTTCTTTTCCTTCGATGTATTGTACACAATAGGTTTTTCTATACTTTTTATGGTACTTATTGGAAAATTAAAATTTCAACTTTTGGTGTTGTGCTGCATCACTATCGTGCTTATCCAAATAATCTATCTATGGAACGGCTCTTATATTTTTGACATAAACGAACCAAAATTTCTTGAGTGGAATGAAAACATTTCTGTATTACAACCCTTGAGAAACATGTTTTTTGATGGGTGGTTTCCGCTCTTCCCATGGCTAGTCTTCCCATTGTTAGGGTTCATTGCCAAGATGAAAAATGTCAAGTTTAATCATGGATACCTACAAATCATTGCGCTCACTGAATTCCTATTCTTTTTATGGCAATACAATTCCAACACGTCTTACTTGAGAGAATTCGCTGTAGAGGTTTTTTATCCAGTTGACCTTATTTACTTGCTTGGTTCCATGGCCTTTATTGCACTTATGTTTTATGTAGTTTCATTGTTCAACCCGAATAATTCAAACATATTATCAAAATTGGGCAGGATAAGTTTTTTCATGTATTGCTTTCATCTTGAGTTTTACCATCTTTTTTTCGATGACTTATTGAACGAGTTGAACGGTAATTTCTACCTGGCATTTTTAATTTGTATCCTTATTTTCCTTTGTATTACTCTAGGTATATCCTGGTTAAAACAGTCGAAAGTATACAACGAGAATAATTTATTCGTCTCTGTGTTATTTGGCAAAAAGTAAAGTGATTTGGATCTTTTTTCTTCGCTGCATGAATGATTCTTTTTCACTTCTTAGCGATAGATTACCCTGTGAAAGTAAAATAGAGTAGTAACCAGCAATGTTACTTTGGCGCTTCTATTGCACTCCCTTTCCACCTTTTCACCGCCACCACCAAAAATAAAAAAAGTAATGGCAAGTATGGATAGAGATAGCGTTCTTCATTCATCCGCTGAAAAAACACCAAGTAAAACAAGGAGTGCAAAAGAGCAAGCGCACACACTTTTAGTAGGTTTTGTTTACCCCAAATGAGCACCACAACCGTCGCACAAAGTCCACCAAGAATCAAAACAAAACACACGATTTTGAGAAATCGTACAACCCACGCATTGCGCCACGGAGCTTGGAAGACATACAAATTCATCATGGATGTTCCAATCAATCGTTTGGCGCTCAAGCATGGTGTTTTGAGGTAGTAGTCGAATGGATGTTCAGCTTGAAGGTGTTTGCGTGCTTTTTGAATCTTTTGCACCAGTTCTTTCTCGCCAGGCAGAAAACCATGAATGATTTCGAGCATCTTTTGTGGTGTCGCTTGAAAGCACGCCCATAGTCCCATGAAACACCTCTCCACGGTATTCCCAGACACGAAACAAATCGGTCATTTCCCGATGTGGTGGACGGTAGAGGGTATTGTTTGTGGAGGAATAAATGGGATGTAAATCAGGCCAATGTCCGAGAATACTCATGGTGCGCACTTGCCAAAAAACAAAAGGAAGAAGTCCTACAAGTAGTGCAAACACCAATTTGTCTCTTTTGATGGTAAAATACAACAACAATACAAGCGGAAAAACAATCAGTTGTGGACGAATCATGACGAGCGCAGCAGTCGAAAAGAGCAACATCAGCCATTGATTTTTCTCCGATCGGACAAACACCGAATAAAGCCAACCGAGCACAAAAAAGGGCAAGACGGATTCGGACAAGGTGTAATAGGTGAATCCAGAAAAGCAGGGAAGAAGTGCATAGATGGCTGTAGCAATCAGACTTAATTTTTCATCGGTAAACAAGCGTATAAGCCGAAAGAAAAGGACGATACTTCCTGCGAAGAGCAGCAATTGAATACATTTGAGTACAAAAAAGGCGTGTGATCCACCGAGGGCAAGTGCTAGAAAATATATGATTCCATAACCTGGCGTGCGGATGTAGGCCTTTTCACCCGTGCTGTTGACGTTCCATTCTCCGGTTTTCAGCAATTGCTCGGCAGGTGAAAAATAACTGTATTCGTCGGCCGTGGTAATTAACCCTTGTTTGTAAGGATATTCATTTCCGAGAAAAGAAAGGTTGATTTCGTTAAGGACAATGGTAGCGACTAGAGCGAAAAGGACAAGGATGCCAAGTTTCGTTCGAGTGCTCATGCTTGAGTTAAGCGAATGTAGGGATGTTTATTGCCTCAACGGCTTGAACTTCTGGAGCTACTTTTTTCACTGCTTCTTCCAATCCAGCTTTAAGTGTCATCATGCTCATCGAACAATCACTACATGCACCAAGCAATCTCACACGAACAATCGCATCATCGGTGATTTCAACCAATTCCATGTCGCCACCGTCGTCTTTCAAAAACGGTCGCAATTGCTCGAGAGCGCCCAATACTTTTTCGGTCAATTCTTGCTTGTTCAACATGCCTTAGTGCTTTGACTGTTTTTTCTGATTGATTTCATTCAGTTCGTTGACAAAAGTAAGAACTAATTCGTCAAAGGCCTGTGCTGTCGGACTATTTTCTTGAAAAACAGCAGGTCTACCCGCATCTCCTGCTTCACGTACGCTTTGCACCAATGGAATCTGACCTAAAAATGGCACATTCATGCCTTCAGCGAGATTTTTCGCGCCGTCGCGTCCAAAGATATAGTATTTATTTTCAGGCAGTTCAGCTGGAGTGAACCATGCCATGTTTTCTATGATTCCTACAATCGGCACTTTTGCACCGTCCATGCGGAACATATTGATTCCACGACGTGCATCGGCCAAGGCCACTTCTTGTGGGGTACTCACGATTACTACGCCATCCAAAGGCAGCAATTGTAGCAATGACAAGTGAATATCACCTGTTCCAGGAGGTAAGTCGATCAGTAAGTAATCGAGTGCACCCCAATTGGCATCCGTGAATAGCTGATTCAAGGCTTTCGATGCCATCGGTCCGCGCCATACCACCGCATTGTCTTGCTCGGTAAAGAATCCAATGGAAAGCAATTTTATTCCGTGACTTTCAACAGGGTTGATCAATGGCTTACCGTCAACATCCGACATGGTAGGACGTTCACCAACAACATCAAACATCGTCGGCATACTTGGACCATAAATATCCGCGTCGACAATTCCGACTTTATAACCTGCCTTTGTAAGTCCTCCCGCTAAGTTTGCCGTCACCGTTGATTTTCCAACACCTCCTTTTCCTGAGGCTACCGCTACGATAAATTTCACATCAGGTAAGATTTTTCGATGTGCTTGCTTGGCTTCTGCCGGAATCGTTGCTACTTGACAAGTGATTGCTACGTTGTTTCCAAAGACACGTTTCAAATTGAAATCTATGGCTTCTTGCATTCGTTTTCTTGCATGCAATGCAGGATTCGACACATAAACAGTCAGTGTAATGGATTGGTCGCCTACTTCAAGTCCTTCGACAAGGTTTAGGGTGATGATATCTTTCTTCAACTCTGGCTCGGTGATTCCACCCAGCACCTCAAGCACATTTTCACGGTTTAGTTCCATGATATAAAATTAGTAAAGTTGTTCAGAAGAGAGAACGAGTGACCGCGATGAAATGTTTAGCGGATTTCGAGGGCCTTGAATGATTTGATGGATTTCGCCATGAGTACAGCGATATTTTTACTGCAACCCTCGTCTTTGCTGCGCAACTCGTACGTGATCCCATCGATGATTTTTTGCCCGTATACATGAAACGATTTGTGCTCAATACCAACACTTGGCGATGCCTGCTTCGACCCGCGAACAATTAAGGTGCGTTCGTATACAATCAAGTCGTTGGACTGGAAGAGATAGTTGATCTTAAATAAGGTTTGTTCTTTCAGTTCTTTCTTTTTATTGCTCACACGGTTGCGGTAATCACCAAAATCTTCAATGTACAGTTTAAACTTAGCGCCGAGGGTGATGCTCCATAAAAAACTATCGGGATGATCGATCTCCGGACGAGTGGAAGCGCCAATGTTTGCCGTTTCATCGGGTAACATGATCATCGCTGGAATGTCGTATTGTTGAAGTGAAATACCCCGAAATTCGTAATAGTCTTCATCCAATTTAATGGTTGACTGTTCCTTGGTCTCATCTTCGTTTCCACAGGAGTTCAATCCAACAATAGAAAAGAGAAGCAGGATTCCAAGACAAGAAAAACGCACAATATGTGAATTACTATAACCCATGGATAAAGGCATTTTAGCGTGAAATTCATTCGAATTAAAACAAATATACACAACTTTCATTTGCATCCTAAACAAAATAAGCGCATCGTTGTTTAACGCTTTAGCGAACCAATTTTTACTCACGTTCGCTGATGTAGGCAGATGGCAGAATATAAGATTCGGGATTTAGAAATTTTGAGCGGTATCAAGGCGCACACCATTCGTATTTGGGAAAAACGGTACGAATTGTTTTCCCCTGAACGCACAGATACACAGATTCGCACCTACACTGACGATGATCTCACGAGAATGATCAACATCGCCATTCTAAACCGCTGTGGATTTAAGATTTCCAAGATTGCCACAATGTCGAATGAGGAAATCCATCACCACGTATTGGAGTGCAACGGAAAAAAATCGGAAGATGTCGCTATCGAACGGCTTATTGTGGCATTGATTGAAATGGATGAGCGACTTTTTCGCGATACGTTGAGTGACCTCATTGAAACCGTTGGCTTAACCAAGACATTTACCGATAAATTGATTCCCTTTCTGGATCGCATAGGAATCATGTGGTTGGTGGGAACAATCGATCCGGCACAGGAGCATTTCATGTCGAATTTGATTCGTCAAAAGGTCATCTCGGAAACGGATCGATTACCTATTCCTGAAAAAAATACCGTTGACGCCTTGTTGTTCCTTCCCGAACATGAGCAGCACGAGATCAGCTTGTTGTTTTACAATTTCATGCTGCGCGACAAAGGTCTTTCTACTGTGTATCTCGGTCAAAGCGTACCTTATGATGCTTTAAGTTCATGCATTGAAAGATTGAAACCTCAAACCATGGTTACCTCATGGCTTACTGCTGTAGATGACAATTTCATGCAGAGTTATTTCAAGCGATTGAATTACGAATTTAAGTCAATTCCAGTGCTGGCAGGGGGAATTCAAATTAATTCTCGTAAGGACCTTGTCAAAGATTGCATTCACGAAATCAGTGATTTACCAACTCAAGTTGGCGCTTTAATCAGCTAATTAGTATTCCTTTTTCACCCAACAGTGGAATGGGCTTCATCTTGTCTTTCGTAACGGTTTCTGGTAGGAAGATAAACTTCTTGTCGTACATCACATCATCTACCCAAAAGCTCACCCAGTACTCATTGGAAAGTGCAAAAACATCTTCCATTATGGGTTCGATCTTTGCTGCTTCTTGAGGCAATAGTACTTCCAGTGAATGTCGCAAAGTAGAAGTGCGGATCTTTTCGCCCGTGTTGACATTCTCACCGTAACCTGTGCTGGTAATGATGATTCCTTCCATGATATCGTCTCTGAGATTCAATAGGTAAGCGTAGTACATCGTGTTTCCCTCCTCGTCCTGTTGTTCGATGATGGCTACTCCAACTTTTTCTACTTTTGGTCCCAGCAATTCTTCTCGCATAACTCTATTTTTTTGAAACGATGTCTCTTCCAATTTTTAAATAACGAAATACATCCACTGAATGTTCAACTTGATACAAATGCCGCTTGATGTAGCGTCGGTCGTTCATCTTATCCTCAGGGATGATGTAATTGTCGTCGCGCTGATTACCCAAACGAATAACCATTAAATCTTCGTCGGGCACTGTGATGATGTACTGTCCTTTCAGCCCTCGGAAATAATGAACAGTGGATTTCTTGTCGTAATACACCCACAAATGAAGTGCATAGCGTAAGTTCTTCCAACCTTCCTCAGTACGAATCTTTGCAGGCTCCTTGGCTTCACGCATGAACTTTTCAGAAACGATGCGTTTGCCATCCACCAAGCCGTTGTACATGAGAATTTTTCCAATCTTTGCGAAGTCCCGTGCAGTGGCGTACAAACAACAGAACGACTTTTCGTCGCCGTTTTCTTTGTCCAAACTCCAATAGGCATCACTTTCAGCCCCAATTGGTTCTAAGATTTTTTCTCTGCAATAGTCAGAAACAGATTTACCTGTGGCTTTCTTGATCACGAAACCAAGCAGTTGTGTATTTCCACTTTGGTAATTGAATACTTTTCCAGGTTCAGCAACAACATGTTGGCGGGTAACGAGTCCATACAAATCAGTTCCGTAATACGACTCAGCATTTTCAGACAATGGATTCTTACCACTTTCTTCCCAATCCAATCCTGAGGCCATCACGAGCAGGTGGCGAATAGTGATTTTTTCTCTCCCCTTTTCCTTGAATTCTGGTATGTAGTTGCCTACCTTTTCATCAAGACTTTTAATCTTCCCTTCGTCAATGGCGATTCCAATGAGAAAGGCGACCACTGTTTTTGTCGCGGAAAATGCATTGCTGACTGCTGATTTTGAGTGGTTTTCGTTGTAATATTCATAGACAATCTCATCTCCTTTGATGACCAAAAAAGCACTCGTTCCCATGGCATTGATATAGTCCATGTCGTGTCTTTTCGGCTCAATTGTATTGTATCTTTTACTTTTTTTCCATGATATCGGATGCGAGGAATGTTTAAGGGTACGGTATGGGAAGTTGTGGAGGTCGTATATGCCAGGCCCCGTGCGACCTTGAAGATAGGTCTGATAAATGCCTGTGTACAGGTAATATCTTCCCGAAAGAACGATGAACACATTAAATAGTAGAATCACTGCGATGAACGTGAAGAGCAGAATGCGCAATAAACGCTTAATTGACTTTGCCATGCTTATTCGATGTAGGTGAAGTTGAACTGTTCGGACAATTTTTGCTTGAGTATACTGGTCACTTCTGCCATGTCCAACGGTCTACCTAGTTCTTGCTGCATGGATGTCACTGCTTTATCGTCGATGCCACATGGGATGATGTGCGAGAAATAGCTAAGGTCAGAATTGACGTTAAAACCAATACCATGCATCGTGACCCAACGTGAACTTTTAACACCCATCGCGCAGATTTTTCGCGGTCGTGGCGTATCCCCTCCAATCCAAACTCCTGTCAACCCATCGATTCTTCCTCCGTCAATGCCGAATTCTCGAAGCGTTAAAATGACAGATTCCTCCAAAAATCGCATGTATTTGTGAATGTCTGTGAAGAAATGATCAAGATCGAAAATAGGGTAAACCACCAACTGACCTGGACCATGATAGGTGATGTCACCTCCGCGGTTGATTTTGTAGAAGGAGGCATTGTTGGACTCTAAGCCTTCTTCATTCAATAGGAGATTTCCTTCATCACCACTTTTTCCAAGTGTAAATACATGAGGATGTTCGCAAAAAAGCAAGTGATTTTTTGTTTTGATCTCAGTTGCACCATTCCGGATTTGAATTTTTTCAGAAATTGTGGTGTTGAATAACTGTTCCTGAAGATCCCAAGCTTCCTTGTAGTCGATTAATCCGAGCGGTACGTAATGAACAAGAGGCAACATCGCGTTGAAAGTAATGTGGGACAAAAGGGTGTCAAATTCTGATGAATACATCAGTTTGTTTGCAAAGATAAAGAAAGCTTGCCGATGAGAAATACTGGAGATCATAATTTCGGAGTGATTGAGGAAAGTAAGGAATGATTGGATCTCTTTTTCTGAACTAAATCCCTTACCATTTCGATACGCTTACCCTTGGAAAAGTTGTACTTTTGTCAAAATTATGCTCATGAAATCGAAACGCGCATCCGAAACCCTTTCCATCACGACGAAAGTTGTCTTGCCCAATGATACCAACACCCTTGGTAATTTATTCGGGGGACAACTATTGGCATGGATGGATGTCATCGCGAGCGTTTCTGCACACCGCCATAGCAAAAGGGTAGTGGTGACAGCCTCCGTAAACAACGTGTCCTTTCAAAAGCCCATTAACCATGCGTCGATTGTAACCTTAGAAGCGAAAGTATCACGTGCTTTCACCTCTTCAATGGAAATTTTTGTGGATGTTTTTGTGGAAGATGCGATTACTGGAAAACGTGAGAAGTGCAATGAAGCAATTTATACCTTTGTAGCTGTAGATCAGTATGGTGCTCCAATTCAGGTACCTGAGTTGATCCCTGAAACAGAGGAAGAAAAAGAACGCTATGAAGGCGCTTTGCGCAGAAAACAGCTGAGTTTGATTCTCGCGGGTAAAATGAAGCCTTCTGAAGCGACCGAACTCAAGAAATTGTTCTTGGGCGAAGAATAAGTTTACGTCGTCTTACTTGAACGCGCTTCAAGGTCATTCACAATAGCATCTACATCGTGTAAGTTCATGCAGTTGAAATGCTTCTTCGGACAATCTTGAAACCCTATTTTTGAACACGGGCGACATTTTAGGCCAGTCACCTCGTGGATGCTGTAGTTTTCAGTTTGATGTGGACAATACGGATACATACCAAGTGCAGGAACGGTATTTCCCCACACACTCACAATCGGCACATCAAAACACGCCGCAATATGCATCATGCCTGTATCTCCTGTCAGCAAAGTTGCACTTTGTGAAACGACCGATGCCGACTGCATGATGGTAAATTCTCCACAGGTATTGATTATGTTTTTCTCCGGGCACAGTTCAACAATGCGTGTACCTCGTTCTCGGTCTTCTGGACCTCCTACAATAAGCATTGGACGCGAACACTTTTCAATGATTTGAGCGACAAGATGCTCAGGCATTCGCTTTGTCCCAAACTGTGCTCCAATGGCGATAGTGACGTATTTTTTCGGTTTAAGTTCGAATTGAACGAGTGTATCGACTGTCTCTTCGGGTGCAATAAATAGTTCTCCAGGTTTCTGATCGGAAAAGACATTCAACGGTTTCACTGCAGAAAAATAGCGGTCAACCACGTGAACCTTGGGAAGCGTATCTTTTTTGAAATTAACCAAGATCCACTTCTTGAAGTTTTCCTTGTCAAAACTGCTAGTCGGACGTTTTAACGCAAATTTCAATCGGAGCGTGCGAATATTCTTATGCAAATCAACGATGAGGTCGTACTGTTCCTTTTTAAGTTCTGGGATTATTTCGTTGATGCGCTCATTAAATGAAACCAGCTTCTCAATGTGTGGATTGTGCTCAAGAAGTGGGGTGTACGATTTACGCGTCAAATAATGAATCTTCACATCGGGACGCTGCGTTTTAATGGCCCGAATTATCGGCGTTGTGAGTACGATATCACCAATGGAACTGAAACGAACGATGAGAATTTTCACGTGTTAAAGATATTCATTTCAGTAACAATCAAAGTGACTTGTATTGTTTGTATAACAAGGACATGAGTGCATGACAACGCAACTTCTCTAAGCCAATGTGTTTTGCATCAAAGGTATTCTCCTGAAACATTTTACCATCCATGTGCCATGTGAAATGTCCTTTAGGTGTTACCCAACCATACCCTCGGATGACCGTGTGTAAAGCAAATTGTGGAACCTTAGGGTTAAGTAAATCCTTACTCCAAGTGTAGTGTTTCACATCTCCATGCATTTGACGGAGTAATGTTGTCGCGATATCCGATTGAGATCCAATGGCATCGATACGCGTTCCACGGAATTCCTTTTTAATGGGTTCGCCAAATATCAAAAGAGGGATGCGGAAGAATTGAGCTACACTAGGGTTGGTATTGAAGGGTGAGGCATGTCCGTGATCCGCAACGAGGACGAAAATCGTATTCTTGTACCAATTCTCTTTCTTACAGGCTTTAATAAAGTTGTTTAAACAGTGGTCGGCATAATACACTGAAGACATGAATCTTGCTTCATTACCTTTCCAAACGGGTGCTTTTCCTTTTGGAAAATCATACGGTGAGTGTGTACTTCCAGTAAATGCACAGTGCATAAATGGTCCTTTCGTACGATTGATTTTTTTCAGCAACAATGAATAAAGGGCTTCGTCGTAATAATTCAGCTTCCCGTGCGGAAGATTCGAGGGGAATTCGTTTTCATCTTCGACAACATCAAATCCGTGGTCGATGAAAAATCCACCGATGTTTCCATACTTCAAATCACCAGAAAATAGGTAATGTGACGAGTAGCCCCACTTCTTAAGGTCTTGATTGATTGAAGGAAGTTTTCGGTGCTTGTCGGGCTGCATGGAAATGGAAATCTCGGGCAAAGCTGGGTAACCCGCAAAGATACTCGCGTTGCCTATTTCGGAGGTGCTTCCTGTGGCATAGATATTCGTGAATAGTACTCCCTGTTTCGCCAATTGATCAAAATGTGGGGTCGCACCTCTGCCATTGTTGAGGCATCCCACGGCATCTGCAGTCCAGCTTTCCAGTACGATGAAGACCACATTAGGTCGGTCATTGTCCAAAATTTCTACCGAATGATTGCGAGGATAGGTGTAAAGGTCTTTTAACAGTCGCTTGCTTTTTGCTTCGGGAATGCGTGGAAAAAGTTTGCCAATCTCACTTCGGTTATACAGCATAAAGCTCTTCGTGAAGTAGTACACGGAGTTTACAGATAAGTCGTTGGAAACGTAATTCTTGGAATAATAGGCTGCATCTATGTTAATCGGAATCTGTTGCACCCCTCCGCGGCCAAGAACGAGAAATAAACCTGTAAAACAACTTAAAAGTAGAAGGGAGATAGGTACTGCTACATACCACTCTTGCTTAGAAATTGGCGATTTGGGTGGATACAATTTTTTCAAAAGAACATAGCCAATTGCTGTTTCGATCAAAGTATAAACGACAAACCAAATGGTCATGCCATAGTCAGCGGTGCGCACCACTTCATCCGGATTGAGCAGATGGGTGAAAACACGTGTATTCAGTTTGTGGTTCCATTCAGGGTAGGCATTGATTTCTCCACCATGTATCATGGCGCACAAAATAATTTCAATGAGCATCACGCCAAAAAACAGTTTGCGGTGCCATGATTTTTTGACGAAAATCCCAGTGATGATGACCAACATGGGAAGTAAACTCAAAAGTCCAGCGGTGGCTAGGTCTAAACGCAGCGAATAGAAAAATGCTTGAAACCACTCTCCCCAAGGAATTTCGCTGAATTTATCGTAGTTGTGAATGGAAAATAAGATACGTTGAACATCAAACACCAGAATCCAAAAAAGGAGGAGTTTGAACCCATCAATAACGGTGCGCTTCACGTCTTGCATGGTGCAAAGATAGGCGAAAGTGCTTGAATATAACTTATGTTACATAGCGTAGGAAATTCTTGACCTAATTTCGCATTCAAGAAAAAGGAACGGTGGTATTCACTATCTTTAAAAGCAGTTAATTTCTAGTTGTATGGGAAAGTTTCAAGACATCATAAAAGACAAAACACCAACATTGGTCGATTTTTATGCCACATGGTGTGGTCCATGTCGTTCGATGGAACCGGTATTAGAGCAATTGAAGCAGCAGATGGGCAGCGAAGTACGTATTTTAAAAATTGATGTGGACAAGAACGTCGACATTGCCGATAAGTTTAAAATTCGAGGTGTCCCAACCTTTATTTTGTTCAAATCGGGTGAAATTCAGTGGCGAACAAGTGGCGTCATGGACGTATCAACGTTGAAATCGAAGATCCGCGCTGCAGCAAATGGCAAATAAGTGCTTGTTTTCAATCTTTTATAGCCATTCAAACGATCTAAAATCTTCTATATTCTGATCTAAATTTTCCTATTTAGTGTCAATAACAGGTTGAAATGTAACCCTGTGTGCATCTATTCGTAAGAGCGACCTGATAATAATGCCGGGCAAACTTGCAGATGTATCTTCAATCATCTAATTTTGCGCCCTGTTTTTAACAAACACTAAACAATGGAAAAAAACTTAATTATTGTACCAATTGTATTAGCGATCATTGGATTGATCTTCATGCTAATCAAAATGGCTTGGGTGAAAAAGCAAAACCCAGGAAATGAGAAAATGCAAAGCATTTCTAAAAGCATCAAAGAGGGGGCGATGGCTTTCTTGAGTGCGGAGTATCGCCTTTTGGCCGTCTTCGTTGTGATTGCTTCAGCGGCATTATTCGGAATTTCAACGGTTGTGGAAACTACAAGTTGGATGATTGTTCCTGCTTTTGTTATCGGAGCAGTTTTCTCAGCAGTGGCGGGAAATATCGGTATGCGTGTCGCTACGGATGCCAACTCAAGAACAACAGAAGCTGCACGTACAAGCTTACCACAAGCATTGAAAGTATCTTTCGGTGGTGGTACTGTAATGGGACTAGGAGTTGCTGGTTTGGCTGTTCTTGGTTTGAGCTTGTTCTTCATGGTGTTCGTTTCCATGTTTGTTGGAAAAGGAGGAAGCTTCTACGATGAAATGACGATGGTGCTTGAGGCATTGGCTGGTTTCTCTTTGGGTGCTGAGTCGATTGCTTTATTTGCACGTGTTGGTGGAGGAATCTACACGAAAGCAGCAGATGTAGGTGCTGACTTAGTTGGAAAGGTTGAAGCTGGAATTCCTGAAGATGATCCACGTAATCCTGCAACAATTGCGGACAACGTAGGTGACAATGTAGGTGACGTTGCAGGTATGGGTGCTGACTTGTTCGGTTCTTATGTAGCAACAGTATTGGCGTCAATGGTGCTTGGTAACTACATCATCAAAGACATGGCTGAGGCCGGTCAAACGATTGATAAATTCAATGGAATGGGAGCAATCCTATTGCCAATCATGATCGCAGGTGTTGGAATCATCGCATCAATCATCGGAACATTCTTGGTACGTATCAAAGACAATGACGCGAAAGAAGCACAAGTACAACGCGCACTAAATCTTGGTAATATCGTTGCTATGGTGCTTTCAGCGATTGCTGGTTATTTCTTGATTAAATGGATGTTGCCGGATACTATTCAAGGAATGAAATTCTTTGGTGAAGAACCGAAAAACATCTCTTCAATGAATGTATTCTATGCGACATTGGTAGGACTTGGTGTTGGATATTTGATTTCAATGTTTACAGAATACTACACAGCATTGGGTAAAAAACCGGTATTGGATATCGTGAAAAACTCTTCAACAGGTGCTGCAACAAACATCATCGCAGGACTTTCTACAGGTATGATTTCTACATTCTCATCAGTGATTGTCTTCGCTGCTGCGATTTGGGGGTCTTACACATTAGCTGGATTCTATGGTGTGGCAATTGCCGCTTCAGCAATGATGGCAACAACAGCAATGCAGTTGGCGATTGATGCTTTCGGACCGATTGCAGATAACGCAGGTGGTGTAGCAGAGATGTCAGAATTGCCTAAAGAAGTTCGTCAACGCACTGACGTCTTGGATTCAGTGGGTAACACAACAGCAGCAGTAGGTAAAGGATTTGCGATTGCATCTGCAGCACTTACAGCATTGGCCTTATTTGCCGCTTATGTAACATTTACTGGTATTGATGGAATCAACATCTTTAAAGCAAATGTATTGGCAGCCTTGTTTATTGGTGGAATGATTCCGGTAGTTTTCTCAGCCTTGGCGATGAAATCAGTAGGTAAAGCAGCGATGGACATGGTAATGGAAGTACGTCGTCAGTTCCGTGAAATTCCAGGAATTATGGAAGGTACAGGAACTCCTGAGTATGGAAAATGTGTAGAGATTTCTACAAAAGCGGCATTGCGTGAAATGATGTTGCCAGGAGCAATTACAATCATCTCTCCAATCATCATTGGATTCTTGATGGGTGCTGAAGCACTAGGTTCTTACATGGCAGGTGTTGCAGTTTCTGGTGTGCTTTGGGCAATCTTCCAAAACAATGCTGGTGGTGCTTGGGATAACGCGAAGAAGTCTTTCGAAGCGGGTGTCATGATCAACGGTGAAATGACATTCAAAGGTTCTGAGGCGCACAAGGCAGCAGTAACTGGAGATACAGTTGGAGATCCATTCAAAGACACTTCTGGTCCATCAATGAACATCTTGATTAAATTGACTTGTCTTGTAGGATTGGTAATCGCTCCACTTCTTGGAAATGGTCACGGTGATGGGTCTAAAGATGCAGCTTGTGGAATGGACAAGTGCCACGGCAAAATGGAATGTTCGAAAGACATGAAAGATTGCCACGGTAACATGGGTACATGTAATCCACACAAAAATGGTGAATACATGATCGGAAAATGTGACATTCGTAAGTGTGCTAAAATGACGAAAGATGAGTGCGCTGCAATGTGTGATTCATTGAAATGTACTCCAGAAGAAAAAGCAATGTGCATGGCACATTACGATGAAAATGGAAAATTCATGGGCGGAAATGAGTGCACAAAGAAATCTAATTGCTGCTCAAACAACGCTGAATGCAAGGATAAATCATCGTGCAAAGGAGCGAACAAATCATGCAAAAAAGGTCATTGATCTTTTAGAAGGAATAAAAATAAAAAGGGTCTGCTTCGGCAGGCCCTTTTTTGTTGGTCATGGTAACATTTAGTGCCGTTCTTCGTTTCGTAAGTTATGCGTTTATCTCTCTCTCTTCTTTTACTTATTGCGTTTCAAACTCAGGCACAATTGCGCTTTGAGACGGTAAACCATGACTTCGGTGTGTTGGAATCGTTTGACGATCGTTTTGTTGACATCAAGGTCATAAATGCTGGCCCAAAAAAAGAATATATTCTTAGTGTAAAAAATCCTTCGGAGGTATCGTATATCGCGGCAAGTGATCGTATTGGCCCCGACAGTTCGATGTATATCCGTTTTCAAGTCAATCCGAGTTCGAAGGGAAGATTTTCATACGATATTGATGTGTTTACAAGCGACCGGGCCACAGCAACGCGTATTCGTGTTTCTGGAACCATGAATGAGTTGCCATCAGACAATCTTTCTGCCTTTACTGCTTGCCCAGATTTTAATTCTCGTCCAGCAGGAAACAGCCAGAAATTTGATTTGACGGTGATCACCATTGATAAGGAAACCAAAAAGCCATTGTCTCTTTCATCGGTATCGCTCATTCAAAATGGTGTTCCAGTTTGGATGAAACGAACAGATAAGAACGGAACAATAGTAGAAAATGCATCGATTGGATTTAGTTATTTCTATGCCGTTCATGACGGGTACCTTCCAGAAGAGCTTGGTGCGTATATCAATTTTAATCGTCATGAGGTGCTGATTCCATTGATGAAAGATCCAAATTACAACATACCGGTTATTGTCCATGATACACTGATATCCTCAACTATCGAACTCGTATTGGAGGAACAACTTGAGAATGATACGCTTTCATCTGCGACAATTTCTTCTGTTGAATTGAGTACTTTGGATAAGGAAGATTTCTCTTCAGTCCATTTTAAACCAGTGAATGTTGTATTTATACTAGATATTTCTTCGTCAATGCGTCAGAGCGATAAGATGGAGCTAATGAAGTATTCACTCTTTCAGCTTGTGGATATGCTTCGCGCAGAGGACAATATTGGAATCGTGACCTATGCAACAGATACCCGTGTGCTTTTGTCCTCAACATCGGGAATAGACAAAGAGGCAATCAAAGCACAAGTTTCTGAACTTAAAGCAAGTGGAATGACTGCAGGTGGCGCAGGTATTAAACTTGGCTACAAAGAAGCGTTAAAGTACTTCAAAAAGGATGGTGTTAATCAAATTATAGTGATTACGGATGGCGCTTTTAACCGAAATTCTGACGATTACAAGAAGTACATACGTAAATACCGACGTAAAGGCGTCAACATGTCCGTTGTAGGTATTCGAAATAGCGAAAATGATGCAGATGAAATGATGGAGTCAGCGCGTCTAGGTGGCGGGAACTATGTGCCAATCTATAAATTGGTAGATGCGCAAAACAACCTCAAACAAGAGATACGTTCGATTTCATTTAAAAGGTAATTAAAGAATTTACGCTAAAGTATCGGCAATCAGGGGCTGAACAGCGTCGAACAACGCTTTTTCGCTCCAAGGCTTGGATAGAAAAGTCTCGAGGAGATTTTCCTTTTGAAGTTCACTGACAATCAGTTCATTGGCCTGTCCAGAAAGCATAATACAAGCCACGTCTGGATAGGTCTCTTTTACCTTCCGTATCAATTGTGCACCCGTCATCTCTGGCATTTGGTAGTCGACAATAATGAAAATGATGCTCACACCAAAACGAATTAACTCTTCAATTTTCTCTTCTACCTCAGTTGGTTGAGAATAGGTTTCAATAAATGTGTTTTTATTGTTGATGATTTTCCGCAGTTGAAAACTGAGGAGTGATGTGATCATTGGATCATCATCTACACACACAATTGCGAACTTGTGGTTGGTCATCAATGAGAATTTAGAATTTAGGTGGTAGTAAAAGTAACAAGAAAAGAGGTGTAGTGCTCATCGGAATTCAACTTTATTTGTGCACCGTGATCTTCAATAACTTTACTTACGATACTTAATCCCAATCCTGTCCCATTATTTTCAGCTTTGGTTGTAAAGAACTTCTCAAAGATTTTATCGCGAATTTCATAAGGAATCATTTGTCCACTGTTCTTAATTTCCACCATTAAGCGCCCATTTTCTTTCCATCCGGTGATGGTTAACTCACCTTTACTACCTATAGCATCAATGGCGTTTTTTATGAGGTTGGACCAAAGTTGAAAGAGTTTAGATTCGTAGCCAACAATTTCCAGGCTTTCCGGCACGTCAAAGTTGAGATCTATACCTTGTTTCAATTGGTGATTGAAAACATTCAAGACCGTACTAATGTTTTCATGAAGATTGACCTGTTCTTTACTCAAATTCGCTCCCTCTTTCAAGTAAAAACGGAGGTTCCGTATGACTGATGCAGCTTTTTCTCCCGCCTCCATCACGGTATCTACAAAGGTACGGATGCTCTGGATGTGGTACATGAGGTCAAGCAATTCCATCGGATTCTTCCCAGACATCACATAGTCAATCACTGTGTCTTCGTCCGCTAAAATTCGGGCTTTCACAAAAGCTGATGCAAGCGCATCTAAATCTGTTCTCTCCGGATACCGCTGTTGCAATACCTCATTAAAGGCTTTTGTTTCGCGCATTACTTGCAGTCCACCAATGAACATTTTCACATTGCTTTCAACCGCTCTACTGCAGGAATAATGTAATTGCTCAAATGAGCATTTTTCAATGACACTTTTGAAAAGATTCTCCAGCGAATAGCGAATGCTCTCTGCACCGATCTTGACCGCGCCAATTGGTGTGTTTAAGTCGTGGGTGATGCCAGCAGTAATTTCCCCAATCATCGCTAATTTATCCTGATTTGCAAGGCGCTCAGTTAATTCGTCGTTTCGCGAGGTTTTTTCAGCAATCGAGATTTCAAGTTTTTTATTTACAACGATAAAGCGCTCATTCGCCTCTTCAATTTCTTTAATGAATTTCTTTCGCTCGCTGATATCTGTCGCCATAGAAAGTGCAAAGTTCTCTCCTTCGAAATTGGTCGGAATGACCTCAAGATGGACCGGAGTCAAATCGTTTGTTTTAATGTTTCGATGACTTGTTTCAATAGAGAAACGCCCTATTTTCTTCAAATCTTCAATATGGTTAATCCAGTCTTCCTCCGACTTAAAGTAGGATTGAATATCATAAATTGTCCGTTCATGGATTTCATTTTCGTCAATCCCTAAGCGATTTCGAGATGTTTTGTTGAGATATACAAAATGACCTTTTTCATTTGCTACTTGAATTCCATCCACAGTGTTGTCCAAGAAAAAGGAAAGTCGTTCGAGATCTTTTTGTTTTTGTTGCAATTTAAGCTCTGAGTTGCGTTCTGCTGAAATATCTATACCATACCCAATGACATAGGATACCTCCCCAGTGCTATTCACAACAGGGTGATAGCGGCGAAGAACAAAAACACTTTCAGCTTCCGGTTTTGGATGCTCATCGACCCATTCGGATGGCCGCTTCGTTTCAATGACGCGTCTGAAATTAATCATTCGCGGTTCTACTGTTGAACGATCAATACCTTTTAAATCACAATAGTCGTAATCCGTTTTTCCAATAATGAAATTGCATGTGCTATCATTCTTTATTCCCGCGGGGTTGATATACAGATAGGTGCCGTTTCGATCAAAAATACCAACATCAAAAGGTAAGTGGTGCAATACATCAAGGATAAATTGATCTGGGGTTAAGGCAGGATCAATAGCGTTGATGACATGACTTACAATCGCGTCATCACTGGTCCGCATAGGCGTACAATGCAGGTAAACCATGTTTTCACCGAAACGAGATATACGAATATCGAAACGAAGATTGTTATAATGTACGACGCTAAAAACATCATTGTGTTTTTCCGAAGTAATGGATTGGATTAGCGTGCTGAAACTTTTGTGTTGAACAGATTGAAACACATCAAAAAGTGCGCTTCCTTTTTCAATCAAGGGCACATCTTTGCGCATTAGAGGGCCGAAATGTAGGATCTTCCCCTGATCATCTACAATGATGTCATATTGATGCACAGCATCGAGGAGGCTATACACGGCATGAAGCGAGTCGGTTGTGTTACCCAAAGTAAAAATTTTTAGTGCGCGAATTCTCAGGATTGTGTGCCACTACTACAGACTTAATGTGCTGAATACATGACTTCCAATCGCACCGAAAGATAACTATTGTCAAAGCGGTAAACAAGGACAATTCGTAGTGAACCTCTTTTTTGAGTAAGATATAGCGTATACAATCAAAAATATTGGCAATTTAATCAAAGAAGTCATTCTTCGATTTTCAGTTATTTGAGAAATATTTTACTACATTCACGTTCAATTATTTTAGAATTCTATTCACTGCCTATGTCAGAACTAATTAAAGTACTTGTTGTCGATGACCATGCATTGATACGTGAAGCATGGGTTTCTTTGCTGTCAACAGCTCCTGGTATTCAGGTTGTTGGAAAAACGGACAACGCAGATGACGCTTACAATTTATCTATTCAATACCGCCCGGATGTGGTGTTAATGGATATCAATCTGAAAGGAAGTAATGGGTTTGACGCAGCAGAGCGCATCTACAATAGCTTACCAAAAACAAGGATTATTGGTTTGACCTTGCACGATGAGATCAATTACGTAAAGAAGTTTTTATCGATTGGAGGTAAAGGCTATCTAACGAAAAACACGAATCGGGAAGAACTTATTGCTGCTGTACATGCGGTATTCAACGGAGAGACTTACATTGCAAATGAAATCAAAGACCGCTACTTTGCGTCATTGTTGCACCTGGATAATGAGGAGAACAAAAAAGAACTGACATTAAAGGAAATAGAGGTCGTTAAAATGATTGCCAAAGGATTGACCTCCAAAGAAATTGCTGACCAACTGTTTTTATCCCCGCGCACAGTAGAAACACATCGCCACAACATCTTGAAGAAATTAGGCTTTTCGAATGCTGCACAATTGACAGGGTGGGCAAATGAAAAAGGATACCTTTAATTAATACATCTAGTCGTCCTCCATTCAATATAGTCGAGTATGAGTAAAAACGCTGTTGTTGTTGAAGATTTTAAACTAATTGCTGCGGTATGGGAAGAAATTCTTATTGCCATGGGGTATACAGTTACCGTGTTTAATAATGGTGAGAATATCGTTGAGCCAATTCTTCAATTGGAACCAGAAGTGGTGTTGATGGACATCAATTTGCCACGCGATAAAAACGGATTAGAGATATCCAGAGAGTTGATACAATCCAATTCAAGCATTCGTATCATGGCCATCACCATGCAAGATCAGCCACATTATCTGGTGAAAGCAAAAGAAATAGGCTTGAAAGGTTATGTGCTAAAAAATGCGTCAATTGCGACGATTAAAGAAGCCATTAAGGCAGTGGTCGATGGCGGAGAGCATTTCTCTGAAATGCCTGCGATTTAATCGCTGATCTAGAATTCAATGATGAGCGCTGTTCCTTCTCCAGGAGCGCTGATTAATTCTATCGTAGCATTTGCTACCTGTGCACGTTTGACCATGTTCTTTAGACCAAAGCCTGTTTCCATTTTTCGCATGTCGAAACCAATGCCATCATCATGTATTTCCAAAATCATCTTTTGATTTCGTTTTCCAATTGTACATTCAATTTTCGTGCATTCTGAATATTTGCGGGAATTGGTAACAAACTCCTGAATGATTCTAAAGATGTTGTAGGCATTTTCTTGTGTCATGTGAGAAAGCGGAACCTTCTTCGCATTGTAGATATATTCGATGTTGCCCGAAAGTTCATTCATCTTACCAAAATATACATCCAAGGCATATAGCAATCCACGATCGAGTTCTGGCGGCGCAAGGTTGTAACACATCGACTTCATCAACATGATGCTGTCTTTCGCTAAGTCACGACAAATGGTGAGCATTCGGTTTTCTGTCTCTGACATCACCGTAGAAAGGTACAGATTCAAGGCAACTAGGTTTTGCCCCAAGCCATCGTGCAGCTCCATAGCCATGCGATTCCGTTCGTCGTCGAGCGTTTCATGCACCAAGCGTGCCTTCTCTAAAATGGGCCTCTTCTTCTCTTCAATGTCTTCGATGTATGCCAACCAGAAGTTCTTGTCTTTGCGTTCAGAGAACTTCCCGGAAATCAACCGGTACCAATGCTCACTTCCGTCGGGCTTCATCAATCTGAACTCCGTATTGAAGGAGTCACGGCCCTTCTTTAAGTGTTGAATTTTACTTAAAAATTCAGGCAAGTCATCCGGATGAAAGATGGATAAAAAGTAGTTTTCGTCTGCAATGACTTGATCGACATCCAGAAAAGGGAAAAGGATATGGAAGTTGTCACTTAAAAAGCGAATAGACAATCGTTTCCCAGCCACCAAATCAAATCCAAAGTAGGCGATAGGTAAGCCGGGGAAGTAACGGAAAAGGTTTGCAGCAGAGTCCGTATAGCGCTCATTCAACCATACCTTGATGACATAACCATCCGAAGAAATTGGCGTCATACTAATGCGCTCAATGCGTGCGAGTGTAAATCCTTCGGAAAGGTTTAATTCCTTCTTGTGAATGAGGTGCTCATAAAATGAAATCAGTGATGATGGGTTGAGGATGCGTTTGATAAAGTCAATCACCATGCTTCCCTTTTCTGCTTCGTAATCTTTATCGCCTACAAGATTCGAAGCAGTGTTGTTGATGTAAAGAATCTTGAATTCGTTGTCTACAGTAATGAGCGCTGTTTTTAGGTCGCCAAAAAACGCATCAAGCTCTTGGTCCGAACCAGTCAATACTGAAGTTCGAATCAATCGTTGAAGCTGAACAATATCCTCCGAGGAGTCAATTGCCACATTTAGCGCTTGGTATTTTCTCATTTACGTTGTAATAAGATACTATATCCCAAGCAAAGAAAGATTATTTTTTGTTTGAAGTTTTTTCTGAATTAGTAAACTTAAACACATCGTATGGTTAAAAAGATAGGTGATATTTGAATTTTGGTAATTGAATGAAATAAAAATCTCTTAGATCAAATATGTCGTTAAAATTAATGTAAAGAAAAATAGTGCAAATTAATGTACAGCATTACAGATAGTTATGGTCAAAAATACTAAATAGGAATGCTGTTGATTTCAGGTCTTTTTGTCATCAAATTTTATTGCTCATTAATCCCCTCGAAATCACATTTTTCGTCCAGAAAAACGGATTATTTATTTGTTAATGGTGCAAAAATAACGAGGAATCTTTCCTGATTTAGTCAAATAAAGGTTTAAAATCCGCAGATCGTTGGCGGTAGATTAGGAACGTTCCGTAGTGACAAAAACCCTGTCGCGATCAATCTGCTTGTTCAATTCCACGAAAAAATTATCTCTTTCACTCATTTCGATACAATCCAAAGGGAAGTCCAATTGCAAATCTTTGATGTAGTGGAAGTAAACCGAGTCCTGGTGAATCGTTACTCTTCGCAAGCCTGTGAAGTAGGCAAGTACAACATCCCGATCGGCAACTATAACTGCTTTTGATGTTACCCCAGCTCTAAATTTCTTACCAAGACCACCAACGAGTAAAAAGATAATGTTATCCACTGTGCAGAATAGATATCCGGCCGCAGGAACGACGGCAAGTGGTGTGATGGTATAAAGTGCGTATCCAATGAATCCTAAAACAAAGGCCTCAAGCAAGGTATATACAACAATGCGTTTCATGCGGCTACTGCTCACTGGAACATTCCATTGGAAACGGTCCGTTTGATTGATGATGCGCATTCCCATCCAACGGCGAATACTTCGGCGAAGATTGATGATGAGGATAAGTAAGCCAAGACCAAGGAATATTTCCGTTTTATAGGGAATGTTTGCACCCGTAGTCTTCAAAAAATCCACAGGAAGGTCGAATCCTACATAGATGGTCATTGCCATTGTGGGAAACAGCAAAAACAGCAAGAGTGCGTTGATGAATTTATTCATTTGGGATCATGGATAATTTGCGTTTCAGTGCTTCAATCTTATTTTTGGAGGCATTGATTTTTGCTTCAACCTCTTTTTTCAATGCATCTGCCCCCTTTGAGTTCGCAAAGAAACCTAAGTTATTTTCGTACTGACGAATTTCATTCTTCAGTCCTTCGATTTGCTGACGGATTTCAGATTTTTCACGAGAAAATGCACGCGATGAATCTTGACTTCCTGCCAATGTATCGATGCGTGCTTGGAACAATACTTTTTCCTTTTCAGCACCCTCAAGTTTTATTTTCGAATAATGTGCATCGATAGCAGTTTTGTAGGCATTGTATATGCTGTCCTTCACTTTCATGGGCACACGTCCAACGGCATTGAATGCTGTCGTGAAATCACGTAAATCGTCCAAGGCCTGTTTCTTAGATTCTGGAACGACGTAATTTTCTATCTGTTGAATGATCGCTTGTTTTGCAGCGAGATTTGTTTCGAACTGTTGATCTTGTTCACCGTAGTGCTTTTGTCGTGCGTTGAAAAAAGCATCGCATGCACCTCTGAATTCGGACCAAAGCTTTTGCTCGATTTTCTGACCAGCATGACCCGATTCTTTCCATTTCTTTTGCAACACAACGAGCTGGTCTGCTGTAGCCTTCCAATCGGTTGATTCTCTCAAGGCGTTTGCCTGGTCAATTAATGCGCGCTTTGCATCAGCAATAACTGAGTACTTTTCTTGGATCTTCCCAAAGAATTCTTTTTTCCTAGCGAAGAAAACATCACATGCCCCACGGAATTCTTGCCATACCTCCTCATTTTCTTTGCGCGAACCGAAGCCGATGTTCTTCCATTGCTCTTGAAATTCGAGCAATTTTTCTGTGGCGTCATCCCACATTTTACTGGATGAATTGCCTTCGCTTTGTGCTATTAGCGCTTTCGCATTCTCCAACAACTCACGCTTTTGTTGAATGTTGGCTGCCAGTGCATTACGTCGTCCCTCATAGAAAACATTGATTCGGTCATAAATAGTGCGCACATGTGCCCAGTACAGTTCCTTCAGTTTTTCCCATTCTTCATTGGGCACAGGACCAACTTCTTCCCATTCATTCTGCAAAGTCTTAATCATCGACTCTAGATCGCGAACAGATTCATTCTTGGTCAGGGCCTCTAATTGCGTAATGATTGCCTCCTTGAGTTGAAGGTTGCGCTTCAAGTCATGTTCTTTCAATTCACGGTAGATGGAAATCTGATAGTTGAATTGCTCTAATAACTTGGAATATTCCTGTTGTATGTCATTTCGTTTATCACGTGCGATATCCCCAACATTTTTCCACGTTTCATGAATTTCTTTGAAAGCCTTAAATGCAGCACCAATGTTTTCTTCATTTTGGATAATGAGCTTCAAACGCTCAATAAGTGCCTTTTTCTGATTTAAATTTGCGGTTTCCTCAGCTTCTTTAGCCTTAAGTACTGCGGTTTTACTTTCCCGGTAGGCATTGTAAAGCGCATAAAATTCTTCTTTGATGGGCTTTACATCTACAGGTTCGTATACTTCACCATTCACTTCAGCCTCCATACTCGCTACTTGATCCTTGCGCTCAATTTCGAGCAGTTGGTCATCAAATTTTGATTTAATCTCATTGATTTCTCGGCTTACGGCCAATACATCTTCTTGCAAAGCAAGTCGCTTTAAATCATCTATGAGTTGCTGAATTTCCATGGTGAGGTGTAAATATTGAAATGGTATAATTAAGTTAGATGGAGTCGTGGTGACCCATGTTGAAGTCAGTAAGTGCTACAAATTTTTCAATGCGTGCATCTACATCTTCGCGTGTAATTTCAAGCAGACGTTCTGTGCCAAATTTCTCCACACAGAAAGAAGCCAAGGCAGATCCAGCAATTATAGCGCGCTTCATGTTCTCGAATGAGGTATCGCCTGTTGCAGCAATAAATCCCATGAATCCTCCAGCAAAGGTATCTCCTGCACCTGTGGGATCGAAGACATCTTCCAACGGAAGTGCCGGAGCAAAAAACACTTTTTCACCATGGAAGAGCAAGGCACCATGTTCACCCTTTTTAATGATCAGGTATTTTGGACCCATCGCACGAATCACTTTTGCCGCTTTCACCAGAGAATATTCTTTAGACAACTGTCTTGCCTCCTCGTCATTGATGATCAAAAGATCAACCATAGACATTGTTTTCGCTAGGTCATCCATGGCAATGTCCATCCAAAAGTTCATGGTATCCATTGCGATGAGTTTCGGACGCTCCTTCAAGCGCTCAATTACTGTGCTTTGCACTTGAGGACTCAAGTTACCCAACATCAAGAAAGGTGTGCCTTGGTATGATTCAGGGATAATAGGGTCAAAATCACCCAATACGTTCAATTCAGTAACAAGCGTGTCACGCGAATTCATATCGTTGTGGTAGCGACCAGACCAGAAAAATGTCTTTTCACCTTGACGGATTTGTAGTCCTTCGGTATCTACACCTTTAGATTTTAAGGTTTCGATCATCTCCGCTGGAAAATCATCCCCAACAACCGCTACGATACGCTGATCTCGGTTAAAAAAAGAGGATGACAATGCAATGTAAGTTCCTGCACCACCAATGATTTTATCTGTTTTTCCAAAGGGTGTTTCAATCGCATCAAAGGCAACGCTGCCGACAGTAAGTAAACGCATGATTTTTTTTAAGGCAAAGATAACACAATGTGTAAAAGAGTAGGAGGTCAAGAACGTGAAACATTTCAGGGTTTTCAGTTATATGGAAATTAAATCAATCATTTTGTAACAATTTCAGCTGAGCTTCCGTTGAAGGTGACATCTAACACATGTCAGAGTCAATAAAAATGAGACAAATAGGACGTAAAATAGGGCGGTTTTCACTTTGGTTTTTCGGAATCATCGCTGGGGTTATGCTCCTAATTTCCGGTGGATTGTATGTCTTCAAAGATGAAATCTGCGGAAAGGTGGTGCAAGAGGCAAACAAGTACCTTAATACCAAAGTGACAGTGGCGGATGTAGACTTGACTTTTTGGGGAACCTTCCCTCATCTTTCCGTCGATTTAAATCAAGTGTTTATTCGCGATGCTGTGGCCAATGCTACGGATCGCGACACGCTTTTGTACACCGAACAAATTCGCTTGAAGTTCAATGCGATGGATATCTGGCGTGAAAATTACACGGTTGAATCTATCGAAATTGGCAAAGGTACTTTGCAGCTGAAGATTGATTCTACGGGTGCTGATAACTATACCATTTTTAAGCCATCAAAAGAAGAAACCTCTTCGGGTGCAGAAATCAAACTCAATGAAGTTCTTGTTTCAGGGTTGCGTTTCAAATATGTCAACGAAGCTACTGGACAACGTTACCGCACACATATTCATCAATTAGCGATGAATGGTAAGTTTACAGATACACGTTATACGGTTCATGCGGCAAGCTCATTGAAAGTACGTCAAGCGAAGAGTGGCGATGTAACCTTGATTTCGAACAAAAAAGCATCCTTCGATATCGATGTGAATGTGGACCGCAAGAAAGGTACTGTTGAAATTCCTGATGCACGCATTTATGTGGCGAATTTGCCTTTCCGTGTGAAAGGAGCAGTAACACAAGAGGCGATGGATTTTGAAGTGCACGCGGACAATGTGCAATTGGAGGATATTGCCAACAACATGATTGAACGCGAAACGAAGGATATCAAACAATTCGAGGGAACAGGAAACGTGTTTTTCAACTTGTTTATTCATGGAAATCTAACAACCACAGATCCAACAGAGATTGAGTGTGACTTTGGTGTTACGAATGGATCACTAAGAGAGCCAACGAAGAATTTGCGCATCAACAAAGTGCATGTCGCTGGAAAATACAGCAACAAAGGAGGCAAGGACAAGGAGTTTCTTCAATTGAATGAGCTTGATTTCACAACACCTGCGGGACCTTTTAAAGCAAAAATGAGAATCACGCATTTCGATGCACCAGAATATAGAGGAAAGGCAAATGGCATATTGAGCTTGAAAATGGTTCATGCCTTATTCAATATTCCTTATGTGGAAACAGTTTCTGGTCAAGTACGCATGTCCACAGACTTCGGTATTCACACGCGTAAAGTAGGTGATGGAAAATCGTATTACAGCGTAGATCATTGTACTGGAGATCTGAAAATGAATGACGTCAATCTGAAGTTGGAGGATGACAAGCGCACATTTGCTCACATGAACGGAACACTTTTCCTTAATGACGACGAGGCGGGAATTGATCATGTTTCCTTGAATATCGGCACTACAGATCTACGTATCAATGGGGTTTTTGGGAATATCATGAATTACATTGGTCAATCGGGTGAGCTCAAAGCACAGGTCGACATCCAAAGCAATTACATCAATGTGGCCGATTTAGGAACAACATCGAAGGAAGATAAAATTCAGGATGGAAATGTTTATGTACTGCCAAGCGACATCGGAGCAAACATCGACCTGTCAGTTGGAAGAATTGATTACGAAGGTCATACCTTCCGAGCGGTGAACGGTCAAATGGAAGTGAATAATCGTTCAATTAATTTCCCGTCACTTTCGCTAAGAAACGCTGATGCAGATGTTCGAGGGAACTTAACAATCAAAGAAAACTCTCCAGAACGTTTTCAGATTGCGACACATTTTTCAACAAGCAACCTTAATTTTAAGTCGTTGTTTAAAGAATGGAACAATTTCAACCAAGAAGTGATAGGTGAAGATAACATCTCAGGAATAGCTCAAGCTGAAGGATATTTCGAAGCACCCTTCCTCCTTAAAACAGGTATTGTTTCAGATGAAATTCATTCGGAAGTGCATTTGAAACTTTCCAACGGTCGCTTGCGCAATGTGGGTGCCTTCAAATCGATTACCGAAAGTTTGAAGTCAAGTGCTTCGACGCGTTTGTCCATCGGCAAGAAGAATATCAGCTTATTGGATCGTAAGTTACAAGACCTTCAGTTTGAGACCTTGGAGAATACCTTCATCATTCGCAATAGCCGACTCGAAATTCCATCCATGACCATTCGCAGTTCGGCCTTGGACATGGATGTTTCAGGAACTCACACGTTTTTGAATAAAATTGATTACCGCTTTGCCTTCCGTTTCCGCGATTTAAAGGAAAAAACGACAGAGTCTGAGTTTGGGGAAGAAGTGGACGATGGCACAGGGATGAAGGTGTACATGCGCATGTATGGAGACTTAGACAACCCAACAATTGAATGGGATGAAACAGCGCGCAAGCAGCAAGCAGCAGAGAATAGAGCGGCAGAAAAAGAAACAGTGAAATCAATGTTGAAGACCGAATTTGGGTTCTTTAAGTCCGATTCAACAGTAAAGACCTACCAACAAAAGGTCTTACCAAAAGAAGAGTTGCGTATCGAAATGACCCCATCGAATTCGAAACAAACGGACACAGAAAAACCGGTTGAAAAGAAAAAACAAAAGTCCTCAGCAAAGCAGAATAAGACGGTCAATGGCTGGAAAAAGGAGTCGGAAGAGTCCAAAGAGGAAGTGATCGAATTCAATTGATATATATTTAGTTCAAATGAAGCTCCACAAGATTTGTATATCGTGTGGAGCTTTTGTTTTTTTGCACCATGGAGAAGTACACCAATGAATTGATCAAAGAATCATCCCCTTACCTACGTCAACATGCCCATAATCCAGTTCAATGGATTCCCTGGAGTGATGATCTTTTTGAGCGTGCGAAACGAGAAAATAAACCTGTACTCATTAGTGTGGGGTACTCAGCGTGTCATTGGTGTCATGTGATGGAACATGAGTGTTTTGAAGATGAGGAAGTTGCTGCGTTGATGAATAAACATTTCATCAATGTAAAAGTGGATCGTGAGGAAAGGCCTGATGTTGATCAGGTGTATATGACAGCAGTCCAACTCATGACGCAACGGGGTGGATGGCCTTTGAATTGTTTTACATTGCCGGATGGACGCCCAATTTATGGTGGGACTTATTTCCCGAAGGACCAATGGATGCACATTCTTCGTTCTTTGGACCATACCTTTCGCACTGACCTTGACAAGGCAGTGTCGTATGCGGAAAAATTGCACGAAGGCATTGTTCTGCATGAGCTTATTGATGAACCAGTAAAAAATGAAGATCTCACCCAGGAAAAATTACACGAATTGGTCCTGAGGTGGTCGCGAAGTTTTGATATCTCGGAAGGCGGAGATGCACGTGCACCAAAGTTTCCCCTGCCGTCTAATTATCAGTTTTTACTGCACTATGGTGTGCGCTTCGATCATGAAAAAACGCTACGTCATGTTGAACTGACTTTAGATAAAATGGCAATGGGAGGTATTTACGATCAGATTGGTGGCGGATTTACACGCTACTCGGTAGACATGCTATGGAAAGTGCCTCACTTTGAGAAAATGCTCTACGACAATGGTCAACTTATCTCTTTGTATGCGAATGCGTTTCGTCATTTCAAGAAGCCTCTATACAAGCGCACCGTCTATCAAATAGTGGAATGGTTACAACGGGAAATGTTATCGAAGGATGGGGCATTTTATTCTGCTTTGGATGCCGATAGCGAGGGTGAAGAAGGTAAATTCTATTGTTGGAATCCAAGTGAAATGTCTACAGTACTTTCGAAGGAAGATCAGTGGGTATTGGAATTTTACAACATCAACCAGCGTGGCTATTGGGAGGATGAAAAGTATATCCCTTTAAGAACGAGTTCTGACGTGGAGGTGATGCGCAAAAAAGGTTGGGATGAAGAAGAACTAGAGAAGCAAATCAAGCGGATCAATGGGATTTTGTTGGATGAACGGTCACATCGCATTCGACCAGGGCTAGACACAAAGCGATTGACCTCATGGAATGCGATGGTCATCACAGGGCTTTGCGATGCCTATGGTGCCTTCGGCGATGAGGAGTTTTTGCACCTGGCCTTGAAAAACGCACGTTGGATTGTAAGCGCGCGAATTCATAACGGAAAATTGCTGCGCAGCGCAGGCTCGGAAGAGAAACACATAGAAGGATTTTTGGAAGACTATGCACATGTCATTGAGGCATTTATTCATTTGTACAGCATTACCTTCGATCGTTCGTGGTTAGATCTAGCGATGGATTTGTCAGAAACTGTTCGTTCCGAATTTCAAGATGCACACAGCAAAATGTGCTATTTCACGGCAGCGAACTCTACTTTAATTGCGCGCAAAATGGACCTGAACGACAATGTTCTTCCTTCGGGTAATTCATTGATGGCAACAAATTTTTATCGATTAGGAGAACTGTTTCACAAGGAGGAGTACACACAAGATGCCAAGCAAATGCTCATGAATATTCATGATGGTATGGAACAATATGGATCTGGATATTCAGGCTGGGGTTCATTGCTGATGCAGTTTACTTGTCCGTCGTTTCAATTGGCCATCGTTGGGAGTGATGTACAAGAAATGCATCAAGCCCTACTTAAGGATTATTTACCTCATGCGATTTTTTGTGGAGGATTAGATCTTTCGATTCCAGTACTTCAAGACAAATCAATTATGGATAAAACCATGGTTTACGTCTGCACAGATGGCGCTTGTTTGATGCCAACTTCCAAGTTGGATGAGGTGCGAAAACAGTTATCCAACACAGGCTATTGATAAGAATTTGTGATGAGCAGAAAAGTAAAGGTCTAAAACCCGTGCTTTGTTCGGTGAAATGGCCATTTATTCTTCTGTTCTTTTTTGCCTGGACTTCTTTCGGTCAGATGCTCGACAATACCAAAGGTGAAGCTTTCACAGATAGCCCTTTTTTTAGTTCAGACTTTATCCGTTCAAATAAAATCAAGGAGCTGAGGGGGACATTTACGTATAAAAAACCAGGTGAGGTGATGCGGGCAACAACCTACGAGTATGTGTATTCGTTTGATGTAAGTGGGCGATTAATCTCAACCTTCGAGACACGCAAAGATGATGGAACGAAAGATACCACGGGGAATCGTTATGTCTATGATTCCGAAGGTCGACTGTCGGAGCATAAAATTGGAGATGGCAAAGGATATTCAGTCACACACTACGAATTCGACGAAAAAGGACGAATTGTACGCGAAACATACAGCCGAGAATACCGCGACACTTTAGGGAAATGGCGCCGCACCGAGCTGAATAGTGAAACAATGCGCTATGCTGAATCCGAAAAACAGCTCAAGCGAACCGTCTATAATAGTTATGGTTTGCCCTACATGGAGGAGTTTACCTATTACAATGAGCTCGGTTATTTGGTGAAGAAGGAACAGCGTTTACTCATGACGGGTGAGTTAATGACGATTTCGTATGCATACAATGAAAAAGGGCTTTTGTCATCGCTCATTACGACTCAGTATGGTATAGATACTCCGATAGAGGAAATTCAGTTTGCTTACGATCAAAATGGCAATCTCGAGGAACGCCGTGTTTACCGTGAAGGAAAGTACATCACTGAATTTGAGATTATTTATAACGAGAAAAGTCGATTACTCAAGTATGTCATTACACGCGATGTGAAAACTGATTTTCTAATGATCCTTGGCTTTAAGGAGTATTTTTTCTATTGAGGCATCTGCTTATTCCAACGTTTCGAGAACAACTCAAAAAGACCCACAATCGGCAACAACATGCAATAATTGTAAAAGATGTCTTCGATCGGGATGGTAATGATTCGCGGTCCCATGATGTGATCTTCGGAATACCACACAATTGGTTCGTCTGTGACCGCACCCGTTAGTATTCCATTGACGATGATGAACGGAATCATTGCCACCAAAAAAGTAAAGATAAACTGCGTATACCATGCGGGTCTATTCACGAAATAAATACCAATCGTGAGCAATGCGCTGATGATACAAGCACTTGCCGTGTACCATTGTTCCATGTGCATGAGACCAAATGAAAATCCTGCGAGGGTAAATGCAAATGCAAAATAATGGGTAAACTTCTTTAATTTCACTTTAGGGAAGTAGGCTTTCAATACTTCATGTACGAAGACACAAGCAAAGGGAACGACGAGAAAGAAACTCACTTCCTCGTAAGGCAAATGACCTAGTTTGTTACCAAAAATATATTGATCATTAAAGCCCCAAATCTTTTGAATAGTGAAGTATTCATCCCAGACCAGAAAGGCGATAGCAACGATAAGGATGGCTGGGAAAAGTGCGCGAAAATGAGTATAAAAATGAACCTTTTTGTCAAAGCTCAAGGCGAATGGACCAAGAATGGTACAAACGATTACCCACGCGTATAGACTCATTGACTAGCTGCTTTGTTGCGGTAATAACGTTTAGCCTCGATAAAATACTTTTTTGGGACTAAGAGCATACCAAAGCATTCTCCGTCTTCTTTTCCGCGGTATTTATGATGTACCTTGTGCGCTTTACGAATGGCCATGAAATAAGCATTATCAATGTCACGCAACCACTTAAAACGGCGGTGAATATACACATCGTGCACCATGAAATAGGCTAAACCGTAGGCAGCAATACCATATCCAATCCACACAGGTACGTATTGGTTATAAATCATTCCGAGCATGATGCAAAGCCAAGAAGGAATAGCATAAATCAAAAAGAAAACGTCGTTGCGCTCAAAAAATCCTGGTTCTTCAACATGATGGTCTGAGTGAAAATGCCACATGAAACCATGCATCACAAATTTGTGCGTTGCCCAAGCCATAAATTCCATTCCCAAAAACGCTGCGATTAAAACTAAAGGTCCCCACCAATACATATTAGAAAATATTCAGAATTAAAAAGAATAACGTCATTATTACCAACAAGCCATTTGCTACTTTGTTCGATTCTACGGCTTTCAGCCTAAAATTAATCCATTGCAGCGGAAAAGCAATGGCAAACCAGCAGATATAATTGTAAATCGGAATTTCGCCTGCCTTCCACGTCCAAAAATCATTTTCAATAGCAACAGGTTCAATGAGTATGTCAATGGCCGTCATGATCAATGCAGCGAATAGTGCCTTGACAATGAGATGTCCTTTTATTCGGTTTACCAGGGATGCAGTGCAAACAACAAGAAGTCCCCAGTTAACGCCGATGATCCATGGAACCCCAAAAACCTTAGGGCCTAAGGTCGAGCCATAGGAATAGTCTCCAAAGAGCAAGCCTGTCTTAGTTCCAATCAATTCAACCACGATGCCGACAACGAAACAAATGGCTAGCATGAGCCAAAACGGCCGCACATTCTTCTTCCGTGACAAGATCAAGATAATCATGGAAACCAATAGATTCAATGCGGAAAAGCGAAGCATGAATTCACGGTATTCGGGCAAAAGAATACCTACTGTTCCTACTGTATAGAAGATCAGAAGCAAAAGGATGAGGATATACTCTTTACTTGCTATTTTTTGGAGTCGTGTCATGTGTTAGAAAGAAAACAATTAAAGTGCTTGCATGTTCACGATTTAGATGCTTTCAATACATTTTCTACGGTGTCTTTATATGTTCTGAAGGTGAAATTCAACCGTTGCCTAACCTTTGATGCATCATATTCCATTTTACTAAATGCACTATAAGCGCTGTCCTTTGTCACCGCGGGTGCTTTTCCCCGGATCAATCCTGTTAGCGCAGAAATTCTCCAAGCCAAACCAATAAGCCAACGTGGTGTCGCAATGCTTGCTCGTTTTTTACCCATCTGGTCCGCAATCTCATCGGTCATTTTCCGGAAAGGTAAATTCTCGCCAATGCACAGGAATCGTTCATTTTTAATGTCACTTTGCGTTAAACGAACCATGATTTCTGCTACGTCGCGCACGTCAACAATGGCATTGGTGCCTTCCGTGTAGAAACGTAAGCCTTTTTCAACGGTGCGAAAGATTGTGAGTGAACTTTCATTCCAGGAGCCAGGGCCGAAAATAACGCAGGGATTGACAATCACACAGTTCAAACCTTCCTCAACTCCTCGCCAAACTTCTTTTTCAGCGGAATACTTGGAAATCGAATAGCTGCTTGTTCGGTTGGACTGCTTCCAAGGTGTTTGTTCTGTTGTTATGCTATCGGGTTGACCACCGATGGCGGCTGTTGAACTCACGTAGCA
>JAJTDQ010000038.1 GCA_021300505.1 Cryomorphaceae bacterium | reverse complement strand
GCATACAAAGCTTCAGCAATTGTATAATTTTCAGCAAACAAAGGCCCAACCTTCCAACCTTCAGATGTCTGTCGAAGAACCGCAAAACCCTTTACTTCTTCTTGATCATTTACTGAACAAAAACAAATTGCATTCGGGTTAGAGATCCACATCTTCATGAATTCACTACGATCGTAACCAAAACACTTTCGGTCAAAAGCTAAGAGATCACTCATAGAACCTGTTCCTTTTCGAATGGATGAATGAATGGGGAAATACGCTCCTAAACGAACGCGTCTCTCGTCACGAAATGATGTAACAAATCCTCCATTGGAATAAAATTCCTGCATGGCCACGACACCATCCATCCCAATTGAAGCTCCTGGATTTAATAATTGAAGCAAGGTGTCTCTGCGTTTAAACCAAAGTGAATGTCCAATTCCATTACCTCGAAAATCTGGTTGAACAATAAAAAATCCCATGAAGCCAAAATCACCATTGTATGAAACCAATGATCCGCCTCCGATTAATTTACCCTGTTGAAAATAGCCATAGAAAGCCTCTGGATAACACGAATAAAAGATGTTTGCATCATTTATCCCGGGATCCCAGCCTTCGGCGGCTGCCCATCGAACAAGTTCTTGGACCTCATCAAAATCCAATATTCTAAATTCTACTTCCACACTATTGCGAATAGAATGATTAACGCAAGTTCACCACGTACAAATCTCGCTCTCCTTTACCCTTCAGGTAAACCGAACCGAGTGCTTCAAATTGAAACTGCTCAGCCGAGAGCAACGATTTCGTTTCCTCTGTAATAGCCACGCACATTGGTCGACCATTCGATTCAACGCGTGCTGCAATATTTACATTATCGCCCATCACATCAAACTGAAAACGTGATTTCCCTACAACACCGGAAATTATTTCACCAGAGTGAATTCCAATACGGCACTTCCATTCTATCGAAGAGTTACTGTTTTTTTCTTGAAGATAGCTTACCAAGGCCAGACCAAATTTTACCAAGTCTGTTGCATGGGCATTATTATTCGAACCAATTCCCGCGACAGCCATGTACGCGTCACCAATCGTTTTGATACGCGCAACATTATGAATCACCGCTAAATCGTCATATGCCGTAAAAATCTCTGTCAATTCATGAATTAACTCATGTGGCGTCAATCGTGAACTAATGGTCGTAAATCCTACTAAATCACAGAACAACACGCTCGCATTTGAATGTGTTTCTGGAGCATAGTTCCCTTTTTCAATCAATGCTTCAATCACATTATCAGGGAGAAGAACACGCAATAAATCATCTGCACGACGTCGTTCAACTTGTAGATCAAGATGTGTTCGGATTCTAGCCATGACCACATCCGCATTGAAAGGCTTTGTGATAAAATCCGCTCCGCCTGCTTTAAATCCTTTGGTCTCATCAGAGGATTCGTTCAACGCCGTTAAAAAGATGACTGGAATCTTAGCTGTGGAAGAATTGGCTTTGATTTGTTTACATACCTCATAACCGTCCACATCGGGCATCATGATATCGAGTAATATTAGATCAATTGACGGGTCCGCTTCGAGAATCTCCAAGGCTTTCGCTCCATTCTTTGCCACTTTCACTTTATACTTGTCGCGCAACAAGGCAGAAAGTACCTGTAAGTTCTCTACTGAATCATCCACAACGAGGATGGTATCCAAATGATCTGATTGATAAAAAAAATTATCCATTGAAGTTAATAAATACAAGGTGTGAAAATACACTTTTAGCTAGGTCAATTCGCTATTTTCTATCTCTTTTTTTCTAATTTTACTCCGCTGAACGAAAAGCACTTGATTTACACTGCTAAAACGCACCACATGAGCGCAAACATTATTATACCTGTAGACTTCACAAAGGCAGCTGAGAAAGCCGCAGAATTTGCGATTGGATTGAATTCAAAACTAAATGCCAAATTAACATTCTTACACATCGTTGAGAATGATGAAGATCGTCAAACTGCAATACCATCACTTTCCTCTTTTGTTGCCAAACTATCATTGGGTGAGATGGAAACAGAACAAGTAGTGATGAAAGGGAATTTTTTAGAAGATATTGGTAAAATCGCGGATGCCTCGAATGCGGACTTGGTTGTAATGGGTACTCATGGTGAACGGGGAATGCAAAAAGTATTTGGCAGTTATGCATTAAGGGTGGTGGAAAGCTCAAAAAGACCGCTGTTCATCGTTCAAGAAGAATCAGAATTCAAGGATATAAAAACAATTATTCAAACTGTTGACTTAGAAAAGGAAAGTGTTCAGATTGTTCGATACGCTGCAGCATTGGCAACGCGTTTCAACGCGAAAGTTCTTCTCGTCGGAGGTAAACATGAGGATAGTGATTTTAAAGCTAAAGTCAACTCAAATATGCTTTTCTGTATCGATCAATTAAAAGATCAAGGAATTGATTTTGAATTCCACTTCTTAGAGAGAAAAAACTTTGACGATAATTTAATTGACTTTTGCAAAGAAAAAAACGGTGATTTGCTTGCTGCAACACATTACCAGAATACCTTCTATGCATTTTCTGACAAATTTGTGCAGCACTTAATCATGAACAGATTGCACATACCAATAATTACGGTTGAAAGCACTCAAACAACCAAAACTGGTCAATTTGGAGCTATGTTCGGATAGGACTTTTTAATCCTATTTTAGATGACTTTTGGGTTTGCAAATAGCTTAACGTCACTTCCTGTGATTTTCTCCCCACAAAGAATCACAAGGCGTTCAACGATATTGCGAAGTTCACGAATGTTTCCAGACCAATCTGTTTGTTGAAGCGCAACTAATGCGTCATCTGTAAATGATTTTCTCGCTACCCCATGTTCGGCACAAACCATCGTTAAAAAATGTTCAGCCAAAACAGGTATATCATCTCGTCGCTCGTTCAAAGAGGGAACATGAATGAGAATAACGGCCAAACGGTGGTATAAATCCTCTCTAAATCTTCCCTCTGCGATTTCTTTGCGAAGATCCTTATTTGTTGCGGCCAATACACGACAATCGACCTTCACATCGCGCTCTCCTCCAACACGTTGAATTACATTTTCTTGTAAGGCACGCAATACTTTTGCTTGGGCGCTTGCGGACATATCTCCGATTTCATCCAAAAATAAGGTACCACCAGAAGCAAGTTCAAATTTCCCTTTCTTATCTTTAACTGCCGAAGTGAAGGCGCCTTTTTCGTGTCCAAACAATTCACTTTCAATTAACTCAGATGGAATTGCCGCACAATTGACCTCAATAAATGGCATTTTTCGACGGTTTGAATTGTCGTGAAGAGAGCGCGCAACAAGTTCCTTTCCTGTGCCATTTTCTTAATATGAATGATTCCCTCTGTTTCCCCGATGATTGAGCTTCCTTTGAATCGCTTCACTGTCGTCTTCAGCTGGTTGGTCTCCTCCACTAAAGAATTTTTATCTTTTGCATTTCGAATGGTCACCAATATACGATTCAGGTCTAAGGGTTTTTCGATAAAATCAAAGGCTCCTTTCTTGATTGCTTGAACTGCAGTATCAATATTGCCATGACCACTGATCATGATCAAAGGAGTTTCAACCTTCGACTTCAGTAATTCATCCAAAACCTCCATTCCATCCATCAAAGGCATTTTAATGTCACAGAAAATAATTTCGTAGACTCCAGACTTTGCTTTATCTACTCCTTCCTTTCCATTTTCAGCCTCATCAATTTCAAAACCTTCAAATTCGAGAATTTCTCTTAATGCTCTGCGTATCGCACGTTCGTCATCAATGATTAGGATTTTTGCCATGGGATTAAAATTTTGGTAAAGATAGGAATGATGTGGTAATGTTGCGGCTGTCTGTTGAGTGGTAAAGTGATTATTCAAAAATAACCCCCTCCTTCAACGAATAAGGTGAGATAAAAATCCTGGTTGCAGGAATCTTCCTCAAAACCCATCGTGTTTTTACTGCTGCAATGGGAGCCATTTTTTTTCGAATCGGAATAATCCATTCATTTTGATCTCGCTCCTCCTGAGTTGAAGAAATTATCTGCTCCAGAATATCACGTAGATGATCAATTGAAATCTCCACAGCCTTATTTTTCTGCGGGAACGACTCATTATGAATTAACTCATAGAAAGTTTCAAAACTTCCAGAAGCACCAATCAGCACATTTTCTTTTCGGTTGTCAAAAAAGGTTGCCGCATGACCATCAAGCCATTGTTCAATTTTTAGGACGTCGGATTCATTCAGAGGATCTGATAGTTCAAATAGCTGAAATATCCTCGACACACCAATGTTCAAGCTGATTACTTCTTGAATCCCCGATTGATCTGCAGATATAAACTCAGTACTTCCTCCACCAATGTCCATAATTAAAGCATGCTCGTCGAATTCATGGGACGCAGCAATACCTTTATGAATCAGCTCAGCTTCGCGAGAACCACTAACAATTTCTATCTCAATTCCTGCTTCACACCTTACGCTATTCAAAAAATCAGCAGCATTTTTCGCATCTCGAAGAGCAGAAGTTCCAATAGCTTTGATGCAGGATACCTTATAATTTTCACATACACCTTTAAAACGTTTCAAGGCATTTAAAGCCCGCTCAAATGCCTCAGGTGAAATCATTTGAGCATTGATCCCCCCCATGCCTAAAGCAACACCTTCCTTCTCATTGTGCAACACATGAATTTTACTTTCGAGGATTTCAACAATGAGAAGATTAAAGGTATTCGTACCGAGATCTATGACTGCTTTTCTCATGCTACATGCGTTTCAACCAACGGATCAATAATCCGAAGCGTAGACGATGTCCGAACTGCAAGATTCCATTTTTGTATAATCTACCAGCGAGAGCCAAGACACCAGCAGCACTGAGTATGAGAATAATGAGTGACATCCAAATTTCATAGGCATGACCTGGTTCGTACCCCAAGGATAATTTCACCATAACGACTACGGGCGACGTAAATGGTAAATAATGGAAAAGAGAAGCTAGTCCACTTTCTGGGTTTTCCAATGAATAATATCCAGCATATAAAGCAAAACAAAGCAAGAAAATCAGTGGCAAAACGAATTGTTGTCCATCACTTTCAGAACCTGAAGTAGCACCAATAGCAGCAAACAAAGCACCATAGAACAGGTAGCCTACCACGAAGAACAAGATAAAATAGAAGGTCATTGTTCCAAAACGAATACGTTCATAAACAAGATCGACAAATTGATTGTATTCCTTGGCAGCAAAGAACTGATCTGATGCATGCTCACCCACCGCTACCACATGACTTGGGTCAAACAAATCGGGGAACACAAAGTTTCGCATGAGCACTAGACCTATCGCAACAAAAAACATCCAAACCGCAAATTGAATAAATGCGGCAATTCCAATGCCTACAATTTTCCCAATCATGAGTTGGTTAGGGTGAACAGTAGCCAATAGGACTTCAACAATTCGGTTACTCTTTTCACGTGTAACACTGCGAAGTATGGTCATCCCAAAAAGGAAGATAAAGGCAAAAATGAGTGTTCCATAAAAAAGTCCTACCCAACCGCGTAAATCAGATGCTTCATCCATTGGATCATATACGTTTCTAAAAGCCATATTCAGTGGCTGCTTTACCTTTCTAAAATCACGTATCGACAAATCCGTAAATTGCGACACCATGACCTCCTCAATTCTTCGCTCTACTTGGTAGCGAATCTGGGTTTGCATGCGTAGAGAAGGATTTTCTCGATAGAAAACAAACGATAACTTATTGGAAAGGATCTTTTCATTTATTTCTATCAAAGCATCAAATTCGCGATATCGTTTGGCATCGCGAAATTCATTCATTTCCACGTAGGTATTGGCAAAGGAATACGTCACATCTGGGTTTTCATTAACCAGAATTTTGTTATCCATTATTCCTGTCGGGTCTGCAATCAGCACATTCCACTTTTGCTGTCCTTCACCGCCAAATACGAATAGAAAATAAATTAAGACAAGAATCAATACTGGTCCACCCAACATCATACCTACAAACGATCGAGAACCCAAACGTTCCCTCAATTCGCGCATTGCAATCAACCAACTATTACGCATGAGTTCCTTCGGATTTAGGGGTAACTAATTCAATAAAAATATCCTGCATCGAGGGCAACACTTCCCAAACTGCTTCGATGCGAACTTGTCCCATCATAGCGCGAAGTAAATCATCAAAATTTGTTTCGCCACGGGTTTTTAAACGCGCAACAAAACGATCTTCACCTAAAATTTCTTTATCTACAAGTTCAAAATTGGTCCATAGCGCATTGACAAAGGCAATCATTGAACCACTAAACTTAATTGCTATTTCACCTGTTTTTCTAGACTCTCGAATATCAGATACGGTACCTTCAAGAATTTTTTTGGAATGATCGATAAGTGCCACACGGTCGCAAATCTCCTCTACACTTTTCATGTTGTGGGTAGAGAGGATAATCATTTTTCCTTTTGCGCGCATTTCAACGATTTCCTGCTTGATTAATTCCACATTTACGGGATCAAATCCACTAAGTGGCTCATCCAAAATGAGGATTTTTGGTTCATGCAATACAGTGCAAATGAACTGTACCTTTTGCGCCATACCTTTCGACAACTCTTCAATACGCTTTCTTCTCCAATCACCAATAGCAAACTTTTCTAGCCAATGGTCAAGCTGCATTTTAACATCTCTTTTGGCAATACCACGCAGTTGTCCTAAAAACAAGGCGTGATCTTCAACCGTCATGGATTTGTACAACCCTCTCTCTTCGGGAAGGTACCCCACCATGGAAAGATGCTTTTGCGTCATGAGGTCACCATTGATACGGACAACCCCGCGATCAGCTTCAATAATTCTATTGATGACTCTAATAAGTGTGGTTTTTCCCGCTCCATTGGGGCCGAGTAGGCCAAAGATTTCACCTTCACGCACAGTCATAGAAACATCTTCTAGAGCTGTTTTACGAAAAAAGGATTTTGAGATGTGCTGTACTTCTAGCATTCAATGTGATTTCGAACTTAAAGCTATCTTTTTTTTCTTAAGTACGAAAGTCCCACATTGAATAAAACGATAAACCGAAATGAAATTTATTGGGAATCTAGAAGTTTAGACCGCAGATTTTTCCATTTATACAGTTTATAGAATGCAAAGCAAATGAGTGGCTGAAGTATCAGCATCGTTGCAATGACATCCCAACCGAATGTTGGCTTTGCATGATCAATCCACAACGCGTCCGTTTGAAAAGCCTGCCACTCATTGGTCAAAATAAGGGCAGCAAAAATATTGTTTGCGGCATGGTAGCCCATTGAAAGTTCGAGTCCATCATCCATCAACACAATAAAACCGAGAAAAATTCCTGTCATGATGTAATAACTCATAACCCCATAGCCTAGTGTCTCTACCTCAGGATTCGCTGCGTGCATCAACCCGAATAGTATACCAGTTAGCACTACACTGATCCATCCTCGGCGATTTTTATGCCCAAAGGCTTGAAATAGATAACCTCTGAACAAAACTTCTTCAGCAGTTGTCTGAATGGGAATGAGCAAAAAAGAGATCAACACAAGTGGAATAATTGTCGAAGGATTCATGTTCCACTCTATCTTATTGTTGTCAACCATCATAACCGCAAGAAGCACAGCCATCACCGCCGCCCAAATACCTGCAGCCGTGAAAAATCGTTTCCAATCGAACCTTGCTCTCGACGTAAAAAGTGATACAATCGATCGTTTGTGTATAAACCGATTACTCAATACAAGCGTGAGTAGTACCAAAACAAAGGGAAACAAGAGGTAACAAAGAATCGTGTTTTCACCTAGAAGGGCTGTCCAATCTGACATTGAACCAGCTAGTGCACCCTCTCCTCCGCCATTGGCAATCGACAAGTGGACAATCAAAGGAATAGAGCCAAGTACAGCGTAGCAAAGTACCACTATACACAAGGTTAGAATATATCCTGAAACACGGCTATTGCCTTGGTCTGCACTAGTAAGAAAGGACATCTCTAAGAACTAAACATATCTTTCATTCGATCAAAAAAGCTTTTGTCGTTTTTGTCAGGCCGTGGTTTGAAATTTTCACTTTCACGCAGCTTTTCCAACATTTCACGCTCCTCTTTGGACACTTTTTTTGGTGTCCAAACATTAATGTGCACGAATAAGTCTCCGTGTCCGTAACGCTGCAGAATAGGCAGCCCTTTTCCTTTCAATCGAAGTACTTTACCGCTTTGCGTTCCCGGATCAATTTTGATTTTCGCTTTCCCATTTACAGTAGGAATCTCAATTGATTCTCCAAGCACAGCATCAACAAAATTGATATGTGCCTCGTAGTGGAGATTTTCACTATCCCTCTTCAATTCAGCGTGCTCCACTTCCTCGATTTGTACGATCAAGTCACCAGGTACACCATTGAATGGTCCTGCATTTCCTTTTCCTGTAACACTCAATTGCATTCCCTCCTCAACACCCGCTGGTATATCTATTTCAATAACCTCCTCTTGTCTTTTTAATCCTTGTGCATCGGAATCAGAAGGACGTTGGTCGATCATTTTTCCTGCGCCTTGACACACATTGCATGTGGTTTGTGTTTGCATGGCACCCAAAAATGTTTGCGCTACACGTGTAATTCGACCACTTCCGCCGCACGTTTGACAATTTTTATAGGTCACACCATCGGCATTGACTAGCTTGTTTACCTTGATTTTCTTACGAACACCTTCAGCGATTTCTTCGAGAGTAAGTTTCATCTTCACACGAAGATTGGTCCCGCGAACGACGCGACTACCTCCTCCACGGCTTCCGCCAAAACTACCTCCTCCGAATGCACCTCCGAATATATCCCCAAATTGAGAGAAGATGTCATCCATGTTCATTCCACCACCACCGAAGCCTTGTCCATTCATTCCGGCGTGTCCAAAACGATCGTATTGCGCTCTTTTTTGCGAATCACTCAGCACCTCATAGGCTTCAGCAGCCTCCTTAAATTTTTCTTCTGCACTTGCATCATCTGGATTTTTATCCGGATGGTATGCAATCGCTAATTTGCGGTAGGCCTTTTTTATTTCGGCCTCATCAGCGCTTTTTGAAACCCCTAAAACTTCGTAATAATCTCTTTTCTGACTCATTCTTTAATATTACTGTCCAACCAACACTTGTGCGAAACGAATCACCTTTTCATTGAGGTAATAACCCTTTCGTATATCCTCAATCACTTTACCCTTTTCATCATCCGATGGGGCCGGGATATTCGCAATAGCTTCATGAAGGTCACTATCAAACTTTTCACCCTTTGCTTCCATCACCTTCAATCCTTTTGACGCTAAAAGTGATAGGGTTTTTGCATGAATCAATTTAAACCCTTCCTTAACACTCTCGATGTTATCTGCATTTTCGTTGTTCGCAATTGCGCGTTCAAAGTCATCTAAAATCGGAAGTAAATCACGTAACAGTTGTGCGTTGGCGTTGTCAATGGTATCCAAATGCTCTTTTCTCGAACGTTTTTTAAAATTATCAAAGTCCGCATGAAGGCGCAAAAAACGCTCATTCAATTCAAGAAATTTATCTTCACTAGTCTGTTCAGCGGGCTCATTAGCTACCTCTTCATTTGACGTTTCGGTTTGCGCATTCAACTCATTTTCGTGTTCATTTTCAACACTCTTTCCCTCTTCATTTGGATTTTTATCATCTACCATAACACATTATTTTTGAACTCGCGGCTTTGGTCAAAGATACTGCCAATCCATATATTCGGACATGATGTCAGTATTTTTATCAAAAGGGTGAAAAGTTGACATTTTGAAACGAAAAAATATGCCTTCAGAATCATTACATTTGTTGTTACCAAAATTTAAAGATTGAAAGTTCTAAAACCTATACATGTACTTCTTTTTGTTACGGGAGTCTTGGTATTGCTGTCGCCAATTGTCATTTTTATACCTGAAGATGGCTGGAATATTTTCGGGTATAAATTGCAGTTCATGACAAAAACTGAGTTTTTTCAACCGGTAGAGCAAGAGAAAAAGGACATCAGTAAACTTGTTGCAAAAGTGGATACATCAGGAATTGAAGATCCTTTGCTTCAGCACAAAAATGGTTCTGATGGTACATTTGGTGCGCCCAATGGTGGGAAACTTTCTACGGAATCAACCACCTCACTTGTTGTGAATGATGCGGTGCTGAAAAATTTACATAGTTTCTTCCAAAAAATGCAAAATGCCGCGACCGACAAAAAGAAGATTCACATATTCCATTATGGTGATTCTCAGATTGAAGGTGACCGAATGACGGCTTATATTCGTCAGCGCATACAGAATCAATTTGGCGGCATTGGTCCTGGGTTGATTCCTGCAATGAATGTTTATGCAACAAATACCTTCAAGCAAAGTTACTCTCCAAATTTTGTTCGTTACACCTGCTTTGGAGGTGATAAACTGAAAAGTAAAAAATATGGCGCTTTGGGATCTGCAGCGCGATTTACACCTGAGCTTGATAGTTCAGGTATGAATAACAAAACAAGCATTGAAGAAGGTTGGATAGAAATTGAACCCAACAAAAATGCGTATTCTCGTTCCAAAGAGTACAACAATGTTAAAATGTACTACAACAGTTGCTTGAAGCCTTGTGGTTTGAAGGTATATCAAAATGGTAGTTTAATCCATGAAGACAGTTTAAAAACAGATGGAAAGTTTCACAGTGTTGACTTATCCTTTTCTGCTACTCCGGGTAAATTAAAGTTTGTATTTTCTTCAACGGTAAGTCCAAACATTTGTGGTTTTTCGTTGGAAGGCGATTTTGGGATACAAGTCACCAACGTGGGTATGCGAGGTTCGAGCGGGACGATTTTTGGCTACATGGATCAGAGCTTGACCTCCCAGATGTACAATGACTTAAACACCGAGTTGATTATCATGCAGTTTGGGGGAAATTCAGTACCGTCGTTCAAGGACTCAAGTTCAGTGCGCAATTTCACAAGAAACTTTAAGGGACAGTTGAATACGATACATAAATTAAGGCCATCCGCAGCAATCATTGTAATAGGCCCAAGCGACATGTCAAGGCTAGACAAGGGTGTTTATGAAACGTATCCGCTACTTCCTTACTGTGTAGAACAAATGAAAAAAATAAGCCTTGAGGTAGGAGCTGGATATTGGGATTTGTTTAGTGCGATGGGAGGTAAAAATTCAATGCCTTCATGGGTAGAACAAGGATTAGCTGGGAAGGATTACATTCACTTCAGCAATGGAGGTGCAAGTTATGCCTCACAAATGTTCTTTGATGCATTCGCAGCAGAATTTGCAAAATGGCAAGAAAAAAAGAAATAAAACATTGACCTTGAGGACGCTGCTCACCCTTTTATTCGTAGTAACTGGATTTCACTTTCTGCTTAGTCAGAAGGATGAGCCATTGAGCAACTATTGTTTTCCTGATTTTCAGGAAATCGATTCAAACGAGATTGCAAAATATTCATTCATAGACCCCTCCGTCAATCATTTTAGGTTCTATTCTGACGACAGTCAGAATTGGGAGTTACTTGCGAAACGATTGGATTCATTGATACAATTTAAGCAAGGAAAATTGCACTTCTATCACATCGGTGGTTCGCATTTACAGGCAGACATCTATACACATGACATTCGGACATTTTTACAAAGTAACTGGGAGGGAATTCCGGGAGAGCGAGGGATGGTATTTCCTTTCAAATTGGCAAATACAAACAATCCTTCTAACTACGAATTCACTTCACCCAATACATGGAAGGCATACCGCAGTGTGACAACAAATCCTTCGACTATCGACTATGGCGTGATGGGTGCGGCAATTACGTGTAACGACTCCTTAATCAAATTGTTCTTTCGTCACAACCGAAGTAGCGTTCAACCGCCTTTTCGAACAGTACGCATCCTACACAACAAAGGAGAGCTTCCCTTCGATATTCATTTTGGAGGGGATGAAATTTTAGTTGAATCCATTATTCAAAATCCAAGTTTGGGTTATTCGGAGATCACTTTTTCGGACCCCATCGATGTTTTGGATGTTCAATTTTCTCGAAAAAATCAACTTCCACTCGAACTAGAGATTTATGGATTTCAATTTTTGAATGATCTACCTGGTATTTCATACACGTCCATAGGAGTCAATGGTGCCGGCTTATACACCTACTTGGGATGTAGAAATTTCGAAGAACAGTTAGCAATATACCCGCCAGATTTCTTTGCTTTTTCGGTCGGAACGAACGATGGAAACGTGCCTTACGATCAATTCAATCCACAAGTATACAAGCGGAACCTTGAAAAGATGATTGAAAAGGTATTGCGTGTCAATCCAAAATGTGCCATCCTGTTGACTGTCCCAAATGACTCTTATTACCACCAGCGCTATTTAAATCGGAACATTGCGCGTGAACGTGACATGATTATAGAACTCGCGGAAAAATACCATGCTGCGGTCTGGGATTTTTATGGGATAATGGGGGAGTTGGGCTCCTCAAAACTATGGAAAAACCGAGGATTGATGCAAGCCGACATGGTACACTTCACGAGTCCAGGATACCATTTAAAAGGAGCCTTGTTTACGGATTCATTTCTGAAATTTCTCCGACAAATGCACGAACGTACAACACACATACAATAAACGGATTACATGGAACGACTTTGGCAAATATTCTCCTTCAATGAAAAAGAACCGCTGATTTTTACCCAGCTTGACTTTTGGCTTTTCTTTTTGGCGGTGATGATCATCTTTTCGATGATTCACAAACATTTTTTGGTACGAAGTATTTTTCTTACTGCGGTTTCCATTTTCTTCTATTTCAAGACATCAGGACTGTTTGTCATTCTGTTATGTATCAGCCTCGTTGGAAACTACTTCTTCGGTAAATGGGCGCACGACGCGCAACGGGAGCGATCGAAGAAATGGATTATTGGTGTAGGTGCTTTTCTGAATCTCGCGGTCCTCGCCTACTTCAAGTATTCGTATTTCTTCACTGACTCCTTCAATGAGATGTTCCATACCGACTTCAAGGTATTCAATCACCTCGCGTATATGGGTAATAGTTTCTTTGGGGAAGGAAGTTTCAATGTCGATAAAATCATCCTTCCGGTTGGTGTGTCTTTCTTTACCTTTCAAAGTATATCCTATTTTATCGACATCTACCGAAAGGAAATTGAGCCTGTTAAGAACTTCTTCGACTATACCTTTTTTGTGACCTATTTTCCGCAGCTGGTCGCTGGCCCCATCGTTCGTGCGCGTGATTTCATTCCTCAAATTCGTCAACCTTTTGCTCTTGACAAAGATGCATTCAGTTGGTCCATAATTCAGATTGTCAAAGGTTTGATTAAAAAGATTGTGTTGGCCGATTACATCGCCGTGCACTTCATTGATAAGATAGTGGATGCACCGGAAGCCTACCCAGGTTTTGTCAGTGTCCTAGCGATGTGGGGCTATTCTTTGCAGATCTACGGAGATTTCTCTGGCTATACCGACATTGCCATTGGGCTTTCCCGCTTGATGGGATTCAATCTTCTCGAGAATTTCCGTTCGCCATACAAGGCCGTAAGCGTCGCTGATTTCTGGAGAAGATGGCACAAATCACTAGGTTCTTGGCTTCGTGACTACTTGTACATCCCTTTGGGTGGAAACAAGACAGGTGGATTTGGAACCTATATCGCAACTGCCATCATCTTTGTTTTTTTAATTTTTATCACCCAATGGTACGAGCTAATTTATGTGTATTTGGGCTTAACGGTCGTATATATTTTAGGCGTACTTTTCATACCTAACTTCAAACAGTATGTTCACCGCGATTTAAACTTGTTGATTACCATGGTCGTTGGTGGCTTGTGGCATGGTGCCAGCGAGAACTTTGTAATTTGGGGAGCGATGAATGGCGCTGCGTTGGTCATTTACAACTATTGGCGTAAAATATCGCCTTATGAAAATTCGAAGTGGTTGGTGGTTCATTTTTGGAAAGTGTTCTTAACCTTCAACTTCATTACCTTTACGCGTATATGGTTTCGATTTGAAGACGAGGGTGCACCCATGGCGATGATCAATCATGTTTGGAATCATTTTGACTTTACCTTCGAAGCCTTTGGTTTGGTACTTTGGACCTACCAGAGTGTGTTTTGGGTAATTCTATTCGGATTCATAGTGCATTGGTTACCGGACAATATCAAACTGCTGTGGGAGAAGCTATTCAGTCGATCACCAATACCAGTTCAAGCGCTGGCTGTGGCCATTATTGTAATAATGATGTACCAAGCAGTTTCTGATACCTTTAAGCCATTTGTTTACTTCCAATTTTAATGCGAAGTATCGTCAGTTGCTGCAATATTTTCAGCTAAGAAGATCATTTTTGCACTGAAACCTTCATTAACTGCAGATTTGAATTCCAACCTACCTTTAAAGGAAAAGGTACGTTCCTCAATGCTATTCAATCCGACGCCTTTTCTTAGACCTTTGACATCGATTCCTTGACCGTTATCTTGATATAACGCGGTAAATTTTCCATCGGAAACCGTAATGCTTAATTTACCTTCCGAGGCATTTGCATACTTTAGGGTGTTGTTGGTCAATTCCTGTGCAACACGATAAAAGTTAATGCTGAAACCAGAATCTAGAATAAGCTCCTCTGGGGCTTCGAGAATAAAACGCA
>JAJTDQ010000037.1:13612-27512 GCA_021300505.1 Cryomorphaceae bacterium | reverse complement strand
GAAATGCCTGAGCGCTTTGGCTGTCCACCAACGGTAACAATTACATTATCTGCCTTCAATTCGTCACCCGAAATTGAGCGTATCGTAAAACCTTCATGGTCTTTGTGAATTGATGGGCAATGTGGTTGAGAAGTGTACTGTTAAAATCGAAGGTACAAAATTGTTGGGCTATGGTCCTTTATTGGTGACGCATTGGGGGATGAGTGGGCCAGCCATCTTGCAACTATCTGCCTGGGGAGCAAGGGTGTTGGAAGAAATGAATTACAATTTCCATGTCTTGGTCAACTGGTTAAACGATACATCGGAGGAATCACTTCGAAAACTGCTATCCGCTACAATGACGCAACACGGTGCGAAGAAAATAAGCAATTTGAATCCATTCCCAGTGACGAATCGATTGTGGGAGTTTTTACTTCAACGTGCCGAGATCAATCCTGAAAATCGATGGAATGAGCTTGGAAAAAAATCGCTGAATAAATTGGTCAATACCATGCTCAATGATCGCTATGCGGTGTCAGGCAAAACCACATTTAAGGAAGAATTTGTTACAGCGGGAGGTGTTTCACTTTCCGAGATAGAAGTGAAATCCATGCAAAGCAAGGTTGTTCCCGGTCTTTACTTTGCGGGTGAAGTGATGGATATCGATGGCATAACCGGAGGATTTAATTTTCAGGCCGCATGGACCACAGGATTTATTGCGGGAAAAAATGCGGCCCTAGACTAAATCTCTGTGTGGTGATTTTCTTCCATTTTTAATAATAATCGAATTATGTCTGCTGTTGTTACAATACCAACAACCTTGTCTGCATCGGTAATTATGACCGAGTGAATTTCGCCTTTCGCTAGTATTTCTGCGACCTTTCCTATGGTCGTATTACTCGATACTGAAATCGGGTGAATAGACATAATCTCACTTACTTTTTTGGTGTGATAAACTTCGTCGTTGTCGTCCAGACTAGCATCGCTAATGGCCCGCATAAAGTCAATTAAACTCACAATTCCAGTAAGTTTCCCATTTTCCGTCACAGGAATGTGGTGATGAAAGGGCGAGCCTTCATAGATGTGTTTTAAATCAAGAATGGGTTGTTGAGGTTCGACACAGACTACTTTCTTCGTCATGATGTCTGCAACTGTTCTGTGCAAATTCATAGGTGGTTTCTTTACGTGTACAATTACCGATTATTGCTGACCGGTGTCATATTTTGACTTCTGCTAATGTACGACATTTATGAGATAATTATTTGAATCATGAAAGCAAAAACCATTCTCGAATTGGCGACCTTGTCGGCCAGTCTTTACACCATTTCTAAAAACACCCAACTCATTGAAAAAATGCGCCAACTCGCAGAGGAGGGGAAGGATAAAGTCAATGCATTTATGAAAGAACATCAGGTCGATGAAGATGGAAATGATGTCGAGTTCGTTGACAAGCTCTTGCAGAAGGCGACAGAATTGCGTGAGGATCTCGAACAGAAGATTTCACAAGTTATCGCTGAGTTGTATGAGAAACTAAACATTGCACATACGGATCAAATTGGTCAGTTGGAAGAAAAAATCACATTGCTTTCAAATGATCTCGCATTGGCAGAAGCGCGCATCAAACATTTAGAGAGCAAGCAGGTCTAGCGCATGGCAATTTACACTTCGATTCGTCAGCGCTATCAAATAGTTTCCTACATGTTAGCTAGTAAGCGCTATAGTTTTATTCGTCGAATCATCCCAAAACGACGCGTAAAAATGCGCAGAAGTACTCGAAATGGGAAAAGATGCGACTTGTATGTGAAGAGCTTGGACCAACATTCGTCAAGTTTGGTCAAATCTTGAGCAACCGACCAGATTTACTGCCTGAGGAATTGATCCTTCAATTGGAAAAATTGCAAGACAACGTACCACCAATGCCAAGCAACATCGCCAAAGAAGTCGTTGAAGAAGAGCTGAAAAAATCAGTAGATGAACTGTTTGCATTCTTTGAACCAGATGCCTTCGCATCAGCATCAATGGCTCAAGTGCATCGTGCCACCTTACATACGGGTGAAAAGGTGGCAATAAAAGTACAGCGACCAGGCATCAAGCAAACGATTCTTGAGGATATTCGAGTCATGTATTCATTGGCAGATATTTTTGAAAAACGTATTCCTTCTCTCAAGAGTTTCGACCCTCATGGTCTCGTGCGGAGCTTTGAAGAGAGTATACTTAAAGAACTCGATTTTATTCATGAATCTGTGAATATTCAACGCTTCACGAACAATCTTACGGCCGATCTTACGGATAAAACAACACATGCGCCTAAGGTGTATCGCACTTTTACAACCTCCAGGATTTTGGTGCTGGAATTCATTTCAGGGATAAAAATTTCGGATGTAGGTCAAATGGAGGCCAGGGGCTATGAACGAAAAGAAATTGCTCGTCGTCTTGCTTTAACCTATATCAAACAAGTTTTTGATTATGGATTTTTTCATGCCGATCCGCATCCAGGGAATATCTTGGTTACTCCAGGTCAGCACATCTGCTTTCTAGATTTCGGTATGATGGGGGTAATACTCGATCGCGATATTGAAATGTTTGGGAATTTATTCTTGGCGGTTAAAGCGAAGGATGTAAAGCGCGTGATTCGGGTATTGCAAAACATGTCAGAAAATACAGCAATAAAAGACATGAGAGCCCTCGAATATGCGATCAATGATTTTGTTCAAAGCTATGGTGTGAATAGTATTCATGAGAATGAAATGAGTTCTGTTCTCATGCAACTCAAAGATGTCATTGTCGATCATGGATTGAAAGTTCCACCTCACTTTTTCCTTCTTGCACGTTCGATGGTTACTATTGAGGGTGTGATTCATCATTTGGATCCAAATTTAGATTTACTCGAACTCGCACGTCCTTATTTAGTGAAGTCGATTAGCAGGAAATTGGATCCCATCAAAATGATCAAGAAGGTGCTAACTGGACTCTATGATTTTGGTGCCTATATGGAGGATTTTCCACAAGACTTCAAAAATGCCATCAAGAAGATCAATACCGGAAAAATCAAGGTGGATTTGACGCATCACGGAGTAGATCCTATGGTGCATACAATGAATCGTGTGACAAGGCAGTTGGTGACGTCATTGGTCGCTAGTTCACTCATTATAGGATCCACCTTGCTCTTTATCAATAACGTGAAACCTTTATGGGGTCAAACATCAGTATATGGAATTGTTGGTGTAATTGTCGCTGTATATTTAGCGCTTCGCATGAGACGTGACTTTCGAAAAGGAGATCATGACGATTGGTCGGGCTGGGATGAATAAAAAAAAGGAGTCGTTTCGGACTCCTTTCATTTTGATTCTTTCGTTCAGAATCTATGCTGTTTGAATAAATGCATTTTTCAAATGACGATACGCTTCAGTCATCTCTTTTTGAAAGACATCAAAATGGTCTTCCTTAATGGTATTGAATTTCTTTCTTAAATCAGCAATGATATGCTCCACGGTGTCCATGCGTTCTTTCATGTTTCTTCGCGTTTTTTCAGTGCCACTTTCCATGTAATCGTTCAATACCTCAAGCCGTACTTGTAAACGCTCCAAGACATCCAGTAACACCGCATAACCGCGTATAAACCTCGGATTAACGATGATTTCTGAACGAACTTCGTGAATGGCTTGAAGAATTTTTTTACGCTGTTCAGCATATTTCTCTAGGGTTTCAGCCTTGCCCAAATACAATTGTAGCCGCAGAGCCTCCACTTTCATTTTCATTGTGTTGTATCGATCCTCTGCATAGTCGATACGGTTATCGATGTCGTGCACCAAGTTGGAGTAGGAGGCTTTAATTTGTTCGAATACATCGATTGCTTCCATCTTACCGAGAGTGGCTGTGACTTCAAATTTTTCGAGTTCGACTGCCGTTTTTCGCATGCTGTCAGCGACATAGTCGATGAAATGTAGATTGATTGTGGTTTCCATGAAAGTTGTTTCTAACAAAAATATCGAGAACCATGGATTACTCTGATGACAGAAGTCACCATTCGAAGTGATATTTACACCTTTTTGTTATTCTTGAAACGCAAACTTTGATAGTCCAACCAATAGATGACTTTAACCGACAAACTGTTTAAAGGGTCATTTTTAAATAAGCCATTGATGTTTAATAAATAGGCCGCTTTAATGGCATCATCGCTTGTGAAAATGGCATTCTTCCACACCACATTGATTTCACTTCCCGGTCTAAATACCCAACGGTAAACGAAGTCAATCGTAAAGGCATTGTAATTCGTGTTGTACACCAAAACCCCTTGATCATTCAAACCTGTCATCCCATTTTCTAAAAGAGTCCCATCGTCCTGCAAGTCATAGAATTTATGGTAAGAAACAATTGAGCGGTAGTGTCTCAAACGGAAGGTTACTCCCATTTGGTTTGTGATCGTGTAAAGTAAGTTAATGGTATTTGTAATGTTTCTTCGATCACGTGATCCAAAGACAATGTTTCCAGTCGTGTAGCTAGGTGATCCAAAAGCAACGGCATAACCTTGCTCACTCAGCGTGAGCGTTTCTTCATAGTTGTAAATAAGGAAGATTTTAGGACTCAAACGTATTCTTGGACTAAAATTCCATGAATAATTTTTCCAGTCTTCTCTACCGATGAATGAAAAACTTCCACCAAGATCTAAGGCGAGGCGCTTTTGGTAATTGGTTGAAATCCAAGGGGCGAAATCCAACCATGTTGGCCCAACAAAATAGCGTCCCGCCACACGAGGTTCAAAGTAGTCGTAGCATTTTGTTAGTCCACTATTAATACTGATTCCTGAGGCATGAAACTTACGATTGTTATTGAACATATTCACCGATAAGTAGGTGCCTGTATATACATTTGGCGCATAAAGTCTCTCGTATGAAAGTGAAGCGGAGAAAGATGCTTGATTTATTTTCCAAAAGGGTTTAAAGATGCGGTAAGAAATACTTGCAGATAAATTACGCTTATTGTTATTGGCATTGAATCCTAAGTCATTGGGGTCATAGGTGTTAGATTCAAGAAAATAACCTGCATTGTAAACCAAATTACCCGTTTGCTTTCCTAAGCCAATTCCTGCATTGTATCCATCTTGATTTCCTGTACCGAATAATTTTGCCGAGTAGGTAGTGCGGCCTGAAATGTAATACGTATTGTTCTTTGAATTGAACTTAGTATTCAATCCTGTAACATTAGCGTCATAAAAGTGCCCTTCGCGCATGACGTTCGTGTTGGTCAAGGTTATAGAACTATTGTTCTTCAAAGTTTGATCTAAAACGAATACATTGTAATTTGTCAACGGAGAAACAACAATCTCCCGTTCCATGCCACTGTCCAGATTATATGCCATGCCCTTTTGTTCGGCTGTAATCCCATTGAAAATACCAATTCCCAATCCTGATTTCGTGCGGCCAGAAACTTTTGTAGCATTGTACAATTGGGCTGCACCTGGTGAATTCGCTAAAACTTCATCAGGTGAAAGATTTGTCTTCAATACTTCGTATGGCGACTGAATACCAATTCTACGGGAATAAAATAACCCCGATTTATTGAACAATTCGGTTCCTTCCGTAAAGAACTGGCGATTTTCGTTAAATTGAATTTCGTAAGGAGATAGGTTCAAGATGTTATTGTCAAATACAACTTGACCGAAGTCGGGCACCAAAGTCATGTCCAAGGTAAACGCCTCATTGATGCCGTATTTAATGTCCATTCCTCCGTTTAGTGAACGTGTCCAATTGCTGGTGCCTGCCTGATTGAGCGGATAATGATCGGCATATCCAGAAATATACGGGATAAAGGCCAAACGCAATGGTGGTTCAATGTTTTCAATGCCTAATAAATCTCCACACTGTGCCAACCAATTGTCGAAATCAGGCTTCACAGGATTCCAAACAGATTCTTCACGTTGACGGCTAATCTGTCGGTAAAAATTAACTCCCCAAGTTTGAATGTCCTTCTTTGGAAAACGTAAGGCTGAATAGGGAATGCGCATTTCCACTTGATAACCTTTTTCATTTCGAATAACGGCACTACTCCACACCATGTTGACCTCCACACTTTCGGAAACGGCAGTAACTTTAGAATCAAACTGAACTCCCATGCTACTTACACCAAAGGAAAATCCATTTTGATCATCGTTGTAGGTGTCAAGAATGATTTGGAAATTGTCAACGTTTGCATTGAAATCATCTCGCTGACTTAATATTTTAGATACGTGTTCAGGATTGTCGTAACAAATCGCACTGACATACAGTGCTTGATCGTCATACATCACGCGCACTTCAGTTTGTTGTGAGGATGAATTACCAGGATGAGGTTTAAATTGAACGAAATCTTGAATTGGGATTGCTTTTCCCCATGAAGTTTCACTGATTTCACCATCGATAAGGATCTTTTCTTCGGTGCGCAAGGCAGTGATTGTCTGTTGTCCAGAAACAAAAACATTCGTTAGAACGAATACTAAACCAAGAAATCCCTTTTTCATGCGTTGCAAAAATAAGATAAGATTTTTCGTGAGTATGTTAAATTCTACTAATACATTTCATGAAAACTCTTTTCTAACCATTCTCGATGCGATGGATGTGCAATGGATGTCAGTAATTTAGCACGTTCTTGAATCGTTTTTCCGTGTAAGTTTACTGAGCCAAATTCAGTAACGACATAATGTACATGTCCACGAGTGGTTACAACTCCAGCACCTGAACGCAGCACAGGTACAATGCGTGATTCACCACTTCGTGCAACAGATGGCATGGCAATGATTGGTTTACCACCATCAGACAATGCAGCACCCCGAATAAAGTCCATTTGACCACCAATACCTGAGTAAATTTTTGTGCCCAAGGAGTCGGCACAAATTTGTCCACTTAAATCAATTTCTATTGCACTATTAATCGCGCTGACTTTTGGGTTTTTACGAATCACTTCAACGCTATTCACATAAGAGAAATCCAACATTTTTAATACGGGGTTGTCGTGCATAAAGTCATACAGACGTCTTGTCCCAACTGCAAATGAGCCTACGATCATGCCACGGTGTTTGTTTTTTTGCGAGCCGTTTATTACACCTGATTCCACCAATGGAAGAATACCGTCGGAAAACATTTCAGAATGAATCCCAAGGTTTTTATGGTTATTTAAAAATGACAACACAGCATTTGGAATCGAGCCAATTCCAAGTTGTAACGTTGCACCATCTTCGATTAATTCAGCAACATGCTTTCCAATGGCTTTGACAGTGTCATTTAGCGGCTCAATGGTGATTTCTGGCAATGCCTCGTCGCATTCAACAGCGGCGTGTAAGCCTGAGATGTGAATAAATCCATCCCCATGAGTTCGTGGCATTTTGGAATTGATTTGTGCGATGATATATCGGGCAGATTGAACAGCTGCCAACGAGATATCAATAGAAGTTCCAAGTGAACAATAGCCGTGTACATCGGGTGGCGAAACCGAGATCATCGCTACATCAATTGGAATTGTTCCATCACGAAATAGGGCAGGGGCTTCACTCAGAAATACCGGAATGTATGATCCACGCCCCGAATGGATGCTCTCACGAATATTGGGTCCCACAAACATTGGTTTTGGAATAAAAGAGTTTTGGTACTTTACGTGAGCATAAGATGCCTCTCCTTCTGTGTGCAACGAATAAATGGAAACATTTTGAAGTTCAGCATGTCGTTCTGTGAGGGCTTTTACAAGCAAAATAGGGGTGGCCGCTGCGGTGTGAATGAAGACATTCGAATTTGATTCTATAACGCTTACGGCATCGTGGGCTTTACATATCATGGTGGTTTCTTTCCACGAAGATACGAAAGGAGAACTAGACCAACATCCGAAAAGTGAGGTTAATTCTTGGCTGGTGTATTTTAGTTGTTTTTGCAATACAATGCTTCCAGTTGTGTTGCATCGTTCCACCCATGAGGAGTAAGGAACCATGAGGCAAAATCAGCTGCTTTAATTCGCCTGTTGTAGTGTGTTTTAAATCAAAACGACGCGCTGAACCTAAACTGACCGAGGCAATGACTGGGTTGATTCCCAATTCCCTTTCATTGTCAGCATGCCATCCATTGCTATCTTTTCCATCTCGGTACAGATTGGCCAAGACACAGTTAAACGATTCTCCACTGAAAGCTTCTATTTTATTTTTCAGTTCATTGAGCTCAGAGGTGAAAGGATTTGAAATCAAGGCGTTTCCCGAATAATTGTAGGACTTCCCATCAACAACATGAAGCGATTCGAGTCGCGGTGTAGCATGCGTTTTTCCGAAGATTTTAACTTTTCCCTGTGCCCAAGGTAAGGAAGTATATAAGGTTTCGAAAAGCAAATCTGATTCAATACCTGTTAGAAATTCAGGTTCGAACAAGAGCCAACCGTCCTCAAGGATTTCCTTCATCATAAGTAATCAGAAACACCGTACATGATGTAACCCACCCATTCTTTAATGAGTTTGTTCCACTCTGAAAAATTGTCTACGTTCGGTATGAGGTATTGATCCCAGTAATACACTTGATTCTCTCCTGTATACATGTCTGTTGAGAAGGTGTCACAATCGATTCCTTCGTGTACAAAACACGCATGTGCACGACGCATATGACTTCCTGATGTGATGAGCAATACGCGTATCTTACCTTTATATGCTTTGTCCAACACCTTCTTTGATTCCACAGCATTTTCATGTGTGTTTTTCGAGATGTTTTCAATCAGAATATCTGCTTTCGGGATTCCCCATTTCACCAATACATCTTTAAACTGCTGGGCTTCATGCAATCCACGGTCTGTAACATAACCATGATCCCCGGAAATGAGAATCTTTTTGATTTTTCTTTCATGATAAAGTGTTATGGCTTGCCATATTCGATCTCCTCCGCGTCGAATGCTCAATACCTGCAAATCATTGTTGTACTCCGCCATCCCTGTAAGTACAATCCCCACATCGTAATTCTTCACTTTTTTGATTGGTGTACCTTTTACTTCCCATTCAGAATAGCATTCCAGCAGAATAAAAGAGTTAGAGAAAATAAGGAAGAAGCTAACGGCTAACCACTTTGATAAGCGCTTCAACCGTTCTTTACGCAGTAAAAATGCACCTAAAGTGAAAGTGATCAACCAGAAAAATGGCGACAATAAAAAAAGCAGGGCTTTGGATAAAATAAAAAACATGCCTTAAAAATAGGGTCTTATTGGCAACCGATAAGCATTCGCAAGAAGATTCCTGTATTTTTGCATAAAATCAAAGAAAGAAAATGGCGCAACAAAATGAAATTTTTGGAATTCAGTATAGCGAGATCCAGGACCTTCTTGTAAAGGTGGGTACGAACATCATTTTGGCCATCGTAATTGTCGTGGCGGGTTTCTGGATATCGAATCTTGTCACAAGTGCTATCCGTAAGGTGTTGAATAAGAGCAATACTGATGAGGGATTGGTAACCTTCATGTCAAGTTTTACGTCGCTGGTATTGAAGGTTATGGTTGTGGTATCAGCCATCTCGCAACTCGGAGTAGAAATGACATCTTTTGTTGCACTTCTCGGTGCAGCAGGCTTAGCCATTGGTATGGCATTTTCGGGAACCTTATCGAATTTCGCAGGTGGAATAATGATTTTAGTATTAAAGCCTTTTAAAGTGAACGATAAAATAATGGCACTTGGAGAGCGAGGTATCGTCAAAGAAATTCAAATTTTCAACACTTATTTACACACCGAAGATCAAAAAGTTGTGATCTTACCAAATGGTCCATTGGCGAATGGAAACATTACCAATTTTACACGTCAACCCTTGCGTCGCGTTGATTGTTATTTCAATTTGGAATTGAATTCAGATATGGAATTTATTAAATCCATCGTTCATACTGTTTTAAGTGATGAAAAACGAATTGATCCGGAGCAAAAACCATTTATTGGTATTGAGTCTGTTCATGCTGGATGTATACTATTGGTAGTTCGGGTTTGGACGAAAACGGAACAACACGGAGAGGTGTTTTATTCTTTGAACGAATCTATTTTTAATCGTTTGAAAGAAAAAGGCATACACTTGTCAGAAACCCCTGCAACCTTACCTACTGTAAAATGATGACCGATTTAAATCAGCATCCCATCATTCTAAGGTATATTGAATTTAACGCGTTTGGTCGTTTGGTGGGCATGTCATTTAACATAACACAACCGGGTATTGTCGTTTATTCATTAACTGTACAACCTGAGCACCTCGCTACACCAAAAGCCGCACATGGTGGATTAATCGCTGGATTTTTAGACGCCGTAGTGGGGGTTGGCGCTTTAAGTGTTGTCTGTGAGGAAGGTATGATTGTTTCCACTGTTGAAATGAAAGTGTCCTATTTTGAACCAGTTTTGCTTGGAGATCAAATTCAAGGAGTATCAAAATTGATGAAACGTGGCAAACGAATTCTCTTTATGGAAGGGGAGGTCTTTAATCAACATGGAGTCTTAGTAGCAAAAGCATCAGCGACGATGAATGCCTACCCCGCACCGTTGAAATCAGAGTGAGGAACAGCCCCGAAGAATCGGGACAAGATGTGAGAGCGAATTAATACTAGTTCATAACTCGTATTCGTCATTCGTCAGTCATTTGTCCCTTGTCCTATTAAGCTCAACGAGCGACTAAGTGTCCTTTGTCCTTTGTCCTTTGTCCATTGTCCTTTGTCTCTTTTCCTTATTTCATCTTCAAGAAACTGACTAATCAGTCAATCGGAATTTTATAGTACTTTTGTTCAAAATTGCAACATGGACAAACGAACCAAGCTCATCGAGACTGCAAAGCGATTATTTTCCGAGAATGGATTTTATGGGACGGCAACTGCGCGAATTGCAAAAGAAGCAGGAGTGAGTAATGGAATCTTGTTTCACTATTTCCCAACGAAAGATGTATTGATAAAGGCCATGTATTTCGATGTCAAGGATCGGCTTTTTGATTACACGGTTGGGCAGGTGTACAAAGGAGCGACACTCAAAGAAAGTATTTATACGCTGTGGTTGGCAGCCGTCGAATTTAATTTAGAGAACCCCAATGATTTTGAGTTCATTCGTCAATTCGAAACATCTCCCTACTACCTCACGGAAACGGAGTTGGAACACCGATACGTACAGTTGTGTCTAGAATTGATTGATAAAGGAATAGAGGACGGGCAGTTCAAACAAATACCCCCCATGTTGATTTTTAAGTCACTGTCCGCGCAAATAGAGACCACTGTTCGATTCTTGAAAATGAACAAAATGGTATTGGACAATGTTGAATTTACACACCGACTTTTCGAAATGTCGTGGGACTCATTAGCAAAATAGAAGAAATGAAAAATGTAGGCTTAGTTACTGGTGCTTCCAGTGGTATTGGATTGGAATTGGCGCGCATTCACGCTTCAAAAGGCAGAGATTTGGTATTGGTTGCACGTCGTGAAGATTTGCTTAATCAGTTCAAGATAGAACTTGAATCCGCCCATGGTGTTAAAGTTTTCATTATTGTGGAGGATTTAATGGTGCCTGGAGCAGCGCAGCGAATTTTAGATGTTCTACATCAAAACAGTATCCAAGTGGATTATTTATTCAATAATGCTGGATTGGGCGGATACGGTAAGTTCATCGATCGTAATCTCAGTGATGAAAATAGAATGATTCAATTGAATATTATTGCTTTGACAGAATTGACGCATGTTCTGCTTCCATCAATGGTAAAACAGAAGAAGGGATATATCCTGAACACGGCAAGTTCTGCGGGCTTCATGCCTGGACCTCTCCAAAGTGTATACTTTGCCACGAAGGCCTTTGTGGTTTCTTTTTCTCAAGGATTATCGAGAGAATTAAAGGGCACAGGTGTCATGGTTACGGCGCTTTGTCCGGGTCCAGTTAAAACAGGTTTTGAAAAGGCAGCAGGATTTAATGAGAGTCCTCTCTTTGAAAAGGCCAAGGATGCACATTCAACGGCAAAGAAAGGTTATCTGGGAATGGAAAAGAATAAACTGATTGTGTTCAATGAGCTGCCATTACAATTCGCGGTAAATTGGTTGTTACCGTTGTTTCCGCGCAAAACTGTTCTATGGATGATCGAACGGTTACAAACGGTCAAATAACTTTATGCGAATTCAAAGTGAAATTTATACTTTTGCTATTCGATGATGGTTCTTTTTCTAAACGATATTTCTGGCTCTGAAGTCCTTTTAATTTTGGTCTTCGTCTTGATGTTTTTCGGGTCAAAAAGTATCCCAGGTTTAGCACGAACCTTAGGTCGAACCATGCGACAAATCAAAGATGCATCGAATGATCTACAAGACGAGATTCGAAAGTCGGGTGCTGACATGAAAAAGGATCTCAATTTAAATGGCTTAATGGAGGACACGGCGCGTGATATTCAGCAGCCCTTAGACCAATACGTTTCGGATTTGGATGACGCGGTGAGTTATCAACCACCCCCACGCGCGCAAGTACCTTCAGTAGATGTTGAAACCTTGTCCACGGATAAAGAAACATTAACTCCAACAGAAGAACCTGCTCCTTTAAAGGAAATCGATACGACAGAAGCTCCGAAACAATAGTCGGTTAAGTTTTTAACATTCATCCAAGTTTCTGGATTTATTAAATTGTTCGTTTAATAAAATCATTATTTTTATCGGTGAAGATGAAAACGACAAAACTACCAGACGGAACCCGAGTGTATGCCTTGCGTGCTCCGGAAGCGCGAATGCTGGATCACCATGTGGATGGCTATTTGCAAAATGGAATTGAAATCAATGATGGCGATGTTGTCTTTGATGTAGGTGCTAACATCGGTGTGTTTAGTGTTCGTGCGGCTCAGAAAGGTCCTAATGTTCGTGTATTCGCTTTCGAACCCATCCCCGATATTCTTGAAGCATTGCGATTGAATGCCGCCGGAGCAGGTGAGAATAGAGTAGAGGTTTTACCGTGTGGAGTGTCTAATGAAGAGTCTGCTTCGGCGACAATCAACACTGCACCCAGAACAATGGGATAAAGATCCAAAAGCTTTTGGTCGTGCCGTGAAGGGAACCATGAAAAATCCGCCGGCCGGAATGCGTTGGATGAAATTTATTCCGCCAGTATTCTCTGGAATTATTGCTTCCTTCTTGGTAAAAGGAAAAAAACAAGTTCACTGCAGACTGCGTACGTTATCATCAGTGATTGCTGAACACAACGTTGAGAAAATCGACTTGCTTAAAATCGACTGCGAAGGGGCTGAATGGCAAGTTTTACAGGGGATTGAAGCGCACGATTGGTCTAAAATCAAATCAATGGTCATTGAAGTACACAACGTAAACGGACGATTGGCTGAAGTGGAGTCACTGTTGCGCGATAAAGGCTTTACGAAAATTGTTGATGAGCGTGAAAAAGGACTTGAGGATACTGTAATGCATAACATTTTTGCGATTCGATAATGACACGAAATGAGTTGATCATCTATACAGTAGGCATGCTGGCAGCGACCAATCTTTTTGGTATCGTGTATAGCTATGTAGTACTAAATACTTCACTGTTTAAGAAATACAGGATTCAAGAAAAAGAATACCAACCAAATATTTTTAAAGCAAGATTTGGATTGTACTTTCTTAATTTGGTGATGCTTTTGGCTTTTTCAGCTGCCGGTGTTTATTTCATTTTTGATTTATTCGATACAACAAACTTTACCTTTTGGATTGTCGCGTTACAGGTGTTCATTGCCTTCGTTATGGACGACTTTTGGTTCTATTTTATGCACCGATATTTCCACGAAAACAAGTTCCTTCTGCGTAAAATCCACTCCATTCATCACCGCGCGCATACGCCATTCCCAATGGAATACCTTTATGGTCACCCGCTCGAATGGATGACAGGAACGATTGGTGTAGTCCTTGGATTTGCTGTTATTTATCTCGTTTTCGGTTCGATCAGTGTCTTTGCATTTTT
>JAJTDQ010000037.1:0-13570 GCA_021300505.1 Cryomorphaceae bacterium | reverse complement strand
GAACTTCCAATCGTCAGTAAAATTCCCTTTTTGAGTAAAACACGCCACCATGACGACCACCACTCAAAATTGGACGGTAATTACTCATCGACATTCACTTGGATGGACCGTATTTTTAAAACTACATTCCGAGCAAAATGAGAACTTTTATCCTTGGATTTCTTGTCCTTTTTCTTGTTTCCGCTGCCGAGTCGGAGAAGCACTTTTCCCTGACAATTAAAGTGGACAATATTAAGTCGGTGAAGGGGATGATGGAAATTTCGGTATATAAGGATCCCGCAAAATTCCCGAAGGTGGGACAAACACACCGAATGATACGTGTAAAAGTTGAAGGCCATGAGGTAAGTTATACTTTCGAACATTTAGAGGCAGACGATTACGCAGTGGCACTTTTTCATGATGTTAATAGCAACAAGGTTTGTGATAAAAACTTCTTCGGAATTCCAACAGAGGCCTATGGATTTTCAAATAACTTCAAACCAGTATTGTCGGCACCGGTCTTTTACGACTGTGATTTTGACCTCTCTTGTGATCGAACGTTGAAAATTCATTTAATTCATTAATATCTCGTTCAATTGGGGCGGCGTTTTATTTAATGTCGAGAATCGTCTTTTTATCCGTACCTTTGCACCCAATTTTAAAATTATTGAATGACATTTGAGGAAATCGGGCTCAAGAGTGAGGTGCTGAAGTCGTTAAAAGAACTGGGGTTTGAAGCACCTACTCCGATCCAAGAACAAGCTATTCCCTATCTATTAGGGGAACATAGCGACTTCGTTGGACTAGCTCAAACAGGAACAGGTAAGACCGCAGCGTTTGGTCTACCACTAATCACGAACATTGATAATCACGCAACAGTCCCCCAAGGACTAGTCATTTGTCCGACGCGTGAACTCTGCTTGCAAATTGCAAAAGATCTTGAAACATACGCAAAGTATTTAAAGATAAACATCGTCGCTGTTTACGGTGGTACGGATATCCGTCGCCAAATGACAGAGATTAAAAAAGGGGTATCCATCGTTGTCGCAACACCAGGACGACTCATGGACCTTATCCAACGCCGCGCAATCTCTCTTTCCAATGTGGAATATGTAGTGCTCGATGAGGCGGATGAAATGCTCAACATGGGCTTCAAGGAAGATATAGATTCTATCCTTGAGTCAACACCGGAGCACAAGAATGTATGGCTCTTCTCGGCAACAATGCCTGCTGAAGTAGCGCGTATCGCAAAAACGTACATGGACAATCCTTTCGAGGTTTCGATTGGACACAAAAATCAAAGTAACGAAAATATCGATCACATCTATTATCAAGTAAAAGAGAAGGATCGTTATGCTGCAGTGAAGCGTTTGATTGATTTCAACCCTGAGATTTATGGTTTGATTTTCTGCCGTACGCGTCAAGAAACTGCAACTGTTGCTGAGAAACTAGCGAAGGAAGGCTATAGCGCTGAACCATTGCATGGTGATTTATCGCAGGCAATGCGTGACCGTGTTATGGATCGTTTCCGTTCGAAGGATTTACAAATTCTTGTAGCCACTGACGTAGCTGCACGAGGATTGGATATTGACAACATTACACACGTGATCAATTACAATCTTCCGGATGATATCGAGAATTACACGCACCGTAGCGGTCGTACTGCTCGTGCTGGTAAAAAAGGTGAATCTTTGGTATTGATCAACACCCGTGAGAGCGGGAAGATTCGTGCTATCGAAAAGCAAATGCGCACCACATTTACACAAGGGACCATTCCAAATGCGGAAGAGATCTGTGAAATCCAGTTGATGAAATTGATCAATAAGGTCATTAAAACGGATGTGCGTGAAAAGGATATCCAAAAGTTTATGCCAACAGTAATGGCTGAATTCGAGGACCTTTCGAAAGAAGAAGTAATCAAACATTTCGTTTCTGCTGAATTCAATCGATTTATCGAATATTACGAGAGAGCAGGGGATTTGAATGCCCAGAACTCTAAGGATGACCGTGGAAGTGATGAGCGATCGAATCGCCGTGACCGCAAAAGTGATGGCATCGAAACTGGTAAAACACGTTTCTTTGTGAGTATTGGACGCCGCGATGGATTGAATCCTGGTGGTCTACTGCGTCATATTTGCGATGCAACTGGGTTGAAATCAGCAAACATTGGTCGTATCGACATCATGACATCATTCTCTTTCTTTGAAGCGGATGATCAGTATGCAACAGATATCGTACGTCAAGTGAATGGCACCGACTACGAAGGTCATGAAGTGAGCATTGAAGTGACTAAAGCTAAATCTGGAGGAGGAAGTAGTCACCGCGGTGGTGGAGGCGGAGGTCGAAAGGACGGAAGCGGATTCGGTGGGAAATTCCAAGGAAATCGCGATGGTGGACAACGCCGTGAAGGTGGAGGTCAACGTCGTGAAGGAGGATCCAGAAGCGAAGGAGGATTCCGTAGCGAAGGTAGCGGACAACGTCGAGAAGGTGGTTTCCGTGGCGAAGGTGGCGGACAACGTCGTGAAGGTGGCTTCCGAAGTGAGGGTGGATTCAAAAAAGAAGGCGGCTTCAAAAAAGAAGGTGGTGGACAACGTCGTGAAGGCGGGTTCAAGCGCGAAGGTGGCTCAGGTGCGTCAGACCGCAACACAACTTTCGGAAAACCATTCAAGAAAAAATCATAATCAATTTAAGGAATCCATTTCATAGGTATGGAAATTAGGAATATTGCAATTATTGCACACGTTGACCACGGTAAGACTACCTTGGTAGATAAAATGATCGAAGCAGGAGCAGTTCTGAACGAACGCGACCGCCCAACGGGTGAATTAATAATGGATAACAACGACTTGGAGCGTGAACGTGGAATTACCATCGTTTCGAAAAACGTTTCCGTGTCGTACAAAGGGACAAAAATCAACATCATTGACACCCCAGGTCACGCCGACTTTGGTGGTGAGGTAGAACGTGTATTGAACATGGCTGATGGCGTATGTTTGTTGGTGGATGCTTTCGAGGGCCCAATGCCGCAAACGCGCTTCGTACTTGGCAAGGCGCTGTCTTTGGGATTAAAGCCATTGTTGGTGATCAACAAGGTGGACAAAGACAACTGTACACCAGATGAAGTGCATGAAAAAGTGTTCGATTTGATGTTTGAATTGGATGCAAATGAGGAACAATTGGAGTTTCCAACAATCTATGGCTCAGCTAAAAATGGTTGGATGTCAACAGATTGGAAAAATCAAACGAACTCAATTTCTCCATTGTTAGATCAAATTCTTGATTACTTCCCACCGAAGAAAATCGAAGAAGGAAATACACAGATGTTGATCACGTCATTGGACTTTTCAACGTACGTTGGACGAATCGCTATCGGTTGTTTACGTCGTGGTGAAATCAAAGAAAATCAACAAATCATCCTTCAAAAACGCGATGGCGCGCAAGAAAAGCACCGCATCAAAGAGGTGTTTGTGTTCGAAGGTTTAGAGCGTACGAAAGTACAATCTGTTCAAGCAGGAGACATCTGTGCGATCACGGGAATTGAAGGATTTGAAATTGGGGATTGTATTTGTGACTTCGAAAATCCAGATCCACTACCAACAATCGAATTGGATGAGCCAACAATGTCAATGTTGTTTTCCATCAACGATTCTCCATTCTTCGGAAAGGAAGGTAAATTTGTGACTTCGCGCCACATTCAAGAACGTCTTCAAAAAGAATTGGAGAAAAACTTGGCAATGCGCGTGTCTGATACAGATAAAGCGGACAAATGGATCGTTTATGGACGTGGTGTACTTCACCTTTCGGTATTGATTGAAACAATGCGCCGTGAAGGATACGAACTACAAGTTGGTCAACCACAGGTAATCATCAAAGAAATTGATGGGAAGAAGTGCGAGCCAGTTGAAGAGTTAACAATCGACCTTCCAGAAGAATATAGTGGAACAGCTGTTGAGGCCGTGACGAAGCGTAAAGGTGAGATGACCAATATGGAGCCGAAAGGTGAGCGTATGATCATTCAATTCCAAATTCCTTCTCGTGGTATTATCGGTCTGCGTAACTACTTGTTGACTCAAACAGCAGGTGAGGCAATCATGACACACCGTTTCCTTGAATACCAACCGTACAAAGGAGATATTCCTGGACGTCAGAATGGTTCGCTTATTTCATTGGAACTTGGAACGTCAATTCCTTTCTCCATGAATAACCTGCAAGACCGTGGTAAGTTCTTTATTCATCCGAATGAGAACATCTATGAAGGACAGGTGATTGGTGAAAATTCACGTGCAGGTGATCTTTGTGTGAATGTTACGAAAACAAAGAAATTGACCAACATGCGATCTTCGGGTGCAGATGACAAAGTACGTCTTGCTCCACCTAAAGTATTTAGCTTGGAAGAATGCCTAGAGTATATTCAGTCGGATGAGTACGTTGAGGTTACACCTGAAAGCCTTCGTATTCGAAAAATTCTTTTGAAAGAAACCGATCGCAAACGATCTGGAAAGTAAGAGTATAAAATTCTCCTTTGTTCGAAATCTGTTCATAACCTTTTTTCGTAACAAAGGAGAATCCTATCGTTTTTTGTCTACCTTTAGTTGACAACAGTGCCTATGTTCGACGATGAAGATGAATATTTCGAGACGAATCTAAACGAGGACCTCGAAAAGTTTGAAGCCCATTTGAAAGGAGCATCTATTGCTTTTATGGATAGTGACCGTTTGGAAGCTTTGGTTGATCATTATTTGATTAATGGCCAATACTCCAAAGCGAAGTCTTGCGCTGAGCATGCGATATCCCAATTTTCATTCAATCTTGTGTTTTACTTACGTCGCGCCCAAGCTATGTCAGCGATGGGACAGTTGAAGGAAGCATTAAAGTTACTGAGTCAAATCGAAAAATGGGAAACCCCTTCTTGCGAGTTCTTGTTGACGAAAGCGTCTATCTTTAGTCAATTACGCGATACGAAAAATGCCATTCGTTACTTTAAAGAAGCATTAGTGCTTTCAGAAGAAGAAGACCGTGATGAGATTTATTTGGATCTTGCTATGGAATTCGAAAACGCTGGAGATTACAAGAATGCTGTAAAAGTGCTTCGTGAAGCTATACAAAGCAATCCGCACAATGAAGGTGCCATTTATGAAATCGCCTTTTGCTACGATCAATTGGGTGAATATAAGAGCGCAATCAAATGCTATTCTGATTTTATCGATGAGAATCCATATTCCTTTACAGCATGGTATAACCTCGGAAATACCTATTCAAAACTTGAAGATTTTGAAAAAGCGGTTTGGGCTTACGATTACTGTATTCTCATCAATGAGGAATTTGGTCCAGTGTATTTCAATTTGGGCAATGCATACCTTTCTCAAGAGAAATATACCTTGGCCATTGAGGCGTTTCATAAGTGCATGGAAGTCGATGGTGATGACCCAATGGCTTTGTGCTACATCGGTGAAGCGCACGAACAATTGAATGAACTTGCCCTAGCAAAACATTTCTACAAGAGAAGTCTTGAACTTGCTCCCTTGTTGCCTGACGCATGGTTGGGATTGGGGATTATCGAGGATCTCGACGGAAATACCAAGGAAGCACTTGTTCTTATTCACAAGGCCGCAGAACTTGACCCTGAAAATGCAGGAATTTACCACGTTCTCGCTGGTGCCTATGAGAAATTAGACAATATCGTCGAGGCAGAGGAATATTATCGCTTGTCCTTAACGCTCGATCCCACAGACGGAGAATGTGTGACAGGAATTGTTAAATTGTTGGCTGAGCGTTCGTTCGTTGAAGCATTGGCTTTCGTTCGCAATTTTATCGAACACAACACTGTATTTACAGCAAGATTGATGGAGGTGTATGTCCTGTATAAAATGGGTAAATTCAAGGAATCAATCGCGCTCTTCCAAGGATGCGTAATGACCGATAAATCGGCATCTCGAGAGATTTTTGACATTGAACCAGACTTATTGAATAGTACAGAATTTGTACTTTTGTGCGAAGAATAATTAGACTATGAATTTCAAATTACCATACATTCCTGAACGCAGCGCGAAACCACGGGAAAAAGGAGTAACAATGATGATGGATAAAGGTTTGAGCCTTAATGAGGTGATTCGTCCATACTTCGGAGGTACTTTATTTGAAGCATTCTATGCGCGCGGCAAATTCAATGATTACCTGAAAGTCTTGGATCAATATGATTTGGATCTTGCAGAAATTTCTGATGGCTCAATCATCATTCCTCACGATGAAAAGTGTGAGTTGATTCGAAAAATTGCCAAAGATCGAACGGTAATGTCGGAAGTTGGATCAAAAGATTCAGGGATTATCATTTCTCCTGCAAAGTGGATTAAAATGATGAAAACAGAACTTGAAGCGGGAAGCTGGAAGGTGATCGCTGAAGGTCGTGAGGCCGGAAATGTGGGGGTTTTTCGTCCAAATGGCACTGCTCATACGTTTTTGATCAATCGCATCATTGCCAATGTTGCTCCAGAGAAAATTCTTTGGGAGGCTCCACAGAAAAATCAACAAGTGTGGTTCATTAAAGTTTTCGGTGCTGAAGTCAACCTTGGAAATATTGGCCCTAATGAGATGATTCCTTTGGAATGCTTGCGTCTTGGACTTCGCGGCGATACGTTCTTCGACTTCTTACCTGAAGACTATGCAGCGCGCCTAAAACAAGTGAATGATGACGACGCTGTCGAAGATGACAACGAAGAGTGATTCAATACTTCAAAAAATAAGTGAATTTTCCGGTCATTCATCGGGTATCTACTCCTTGTTTGTGCATGATGAAAAAATATATTCTGCCTCTGCAGATGGATTTATTGCGCGATGGAATACGGAAACTGGTCTGCAAGATAAGTTTGCCATCAACATTGGTAAACCAGTGTATGCTTTAATTATTTCTGGGAACTTTTTATGGGCTGGAACCAATGCGGGTGACATCTATGTCTTCGACTTGGAAAAACGTATCGAAATAAAACATTTCGTTCAACACCTCACGGCAATCTTTATCTTACTTGTAAATCCTCTCAAAAATGTCGTGTACTCGGCAGATGCAGAGGGGAATATTGCCGTTTGGGATCGCCTTACATTCGATTTAAAGTTGTTTATACCGCTTGGTTGTGGAAAAATCAGAAGAATGTCTGTGTCTTCAGAAGGTGACTTTTTGACAATTGGAGGTCAAGATGGATACATCCGGGTATTTGAAACCCAATACTATAATGAAATTTCATCTTTCTACGCGCATCAAGATGGGGTGAGTGCAATCATGTTTCATCCGAATAAAAAGAATGAACTGTATTCAGGCGGAAAAGATGCCATCATTCGCTTGTGGGATTGGCAATCGGGCAGTTGCATGAAAGAAATACCTGCTCATAATTTTGTGGTCTACGATTTAATTTATCTGCCTGATTTTAATTATGTCTTATCTGCAAGTAGAGATAAAACCGTGAAGATTTGGACTGAGGACTTGGAATTTATTGAACGAATTGATCAACGTTCAGGCGGACATCGTCATTCTGTAAATTCCATAGCGATATTCTGTGATAATCAATTTATAAGTGCTTCAGACGATAAAAGAATCATATCCTGGCGAATTTTAAAGGAGGAGGTTTAATTGATTTAGCGTATTTTTACACTAGTCGGAAATGAAGAACTCCTTCCTTTTTAACTCTACCTATTTAATTCTTTATATTTTTTGAATAATGAATAAAATACTTCTGCTGCTAATCGTTCTTTGTGCTTCAAAATCAGTGAGTTCACAAATTAAAATCAATGAAGCATCCAATGTGAATGGTACAACGCTCGTGTTGCCAGACCAAAGTTCTCCAGATTGGATTGAATTGTATAATCCTGGAACGACAGCGATTAATTTGGAAGGTTATACCTTAACTGATGATTTTTCGGAACCGATTAAATGGGTGTTTCCAGCAGTGTCAGTCAATGCAGGTGGATTTTTAACGGTACATGCCACTGGACTTTCTAAAACAGAAGTCATCAACCATTGGGAAACAGCTGTATGGGCAAATCAAACATGGCAATATTTAATTCCGAGTGGATCAATCTCAAACGATTGGAAAAATGTCCCTTTTACTGCAACGGGTTGGTCATCGGGACAGATGGGTATTGGCTACGGAGATGGGGATGATGTGACGAACTTGCCTGCGCCAACAACTACTGCTTATGCGCGCATTGAATTTAACATATCAGATACTTCGAAAATCGCTTCTGCTTTATTGGATTTGGATTTTGATGATGGATTTGTAGCTTACATCAATGGCATCGAGGTAGCTCGCGTTGGTCTGTCAGGAAACCCTCCAGCTTGGAATGACTTGGCAGCAGACCATGAAGCAACACTTTACCAAGGTGGAGCCCTGACATCCTTTACCTTATCGAAACAGTTGTTAAGTCAAGTACTGAAAAATGGAAACAATGTACTGGCGTTTGAAGTGCACAACTCATCAACGACATCCTCAGACATGTCACTTCTTTCGTTTTTGACCTTTGGATTTAAAGATGGTCAACAGTATTATGCAGGAACAACACATTCTTCTTTTCTGTATTCGGGAGTCTCTGAAGGTTTAAGTACGAATTTCTCGATCGGAACTATGGGAGAGTCGATTTATGTGTTTAACCCATCTGGCTATTTGGTAGATTCATTGTATGTACCACTCATGCAACCTGATATGTCCGTGGGTAAATTTACAGATGGACTTGATCCTGCGCGAATCTTTACCACGCCAACACCAAATCAATCAAATAACTTCTCAACCAACTATGCTGGATTTGAAATTGCACCAACCATCGGAACCACCGGTGGGATGTTCACATCGACGCAATATGTCACTGTTCAAAATAACTCAACAACAGGAGGAGTAGTGCGATTCACAACCAATGGATTGGACCCTGAAACAACATCACCACAGTACACTGGACCATTAACACTTTCAAGTAATTGTGTGTTGAAGGTACGTTGTTTTTCATCGGATCCAGAGTTGCTTCCAAGTACCATGGATGCTGAAACCTTTTTGTTTTCGGTTGATCATACCTTGCCTGTAATCTCTTTATCTACAAATCCTTCAAATTTATATGGTGCTACAGGTATTTTTGATAATTACAATACAGACTGGAGAAAACCATGTATCATCGAATACTTTGATGCTGATGGCGTGAAACAATTCGAGACGCGTGCTTCGGTGAAGCCAGATGGTGGAGCAGGTGGTAGCCGTTCAAATCCACAGCACAGTGTGACTGTTGAACCAGGAAATTCGCTCTATGGAACGGGAAATTCAGTTCAATATCCGCTTATTCCGGAAAAAGGATACATTCAAGAGTACGATGCATTCTATCTAAGAAATGGAAGTAATTTCTGGAACAATTATCCGCAAAAAGACGCAACATTCATGCGTATGATGCGCAATAGTCATGTGAATTCCCAAGCGTATTCTCCGGTTGTCGTTTATGTGAATGGTGAGTATTTCGGTGTGTATGAATTGCGTGAGAAGGCCAATAAGCATTACTTTGAATCGAATTATGGGAACAATCCAGATAATATAGATTTGCTATCCGTAAGTTATTTCTATGGCGCAGGAATTTTAAGAACAGTTCAAGGATCTGATACTGGATTTTACAACATGCGCAATTTCGTGTCTACCTACGATCCAACGTCTCCAGACTACTTTGAAAATTGTCACCAGAAGATTGATTTGTACTCATTCGTAGACTACATGGCAGCGGAGAACTGGTTTGCCAACGTCGATTGGATTTATAACAACATGAAAATTTTCAGAACGCAGTCTACCGATAACAAATGGCGTTTTAACCTTCAAGATATGGAGCTTGGTCTGGGAGGCTGGACTGATTTCTCAACCAACATTTTTGATTTCCTGCGCTACAACAATCAACCAAATCCTTATTGGGACATATACAATGGATTGCTACAAAATACCAAGTTTAAAAACTACTTTGTGAACCGTTACGCGGATTTGATGAACTCTACTTTTCAGCACGATACCTACACGCCAATCGTCGATGAAATGTATGAGCAGCTGATTCCAGAAATGCCTCAACAGTTCGAACGTTGGACGGGTGATCCTGTCGGAGGAATGGCAACGTATGCAGGGACATATACCAATTTAATCTATCAATTCGACAACCGAAATGCAGTGGTACGCAATCAGATCATTTCTGAATTTGGATTGCAAGAGCAGGTCTATGTAAAAGTGGATGTCGAACCAGCAGGCGCAGGATACATCAAAATCTCCACTCTTACTCCAGAGGATTTACCTTGGACAGGAATTTACTTTGATGGTGTTCCAGTAAAAATTACTGCAGTTGCTAATCCAGGTTTTACATTCACGGGATGGGATCCAAATGGAATTATCCCAACAGGGAACCTTTCTGATCTTAGCGTTGAATACAATATCCCTAACGATGCGATTTTCAGAGCGTTGTTTAATGGAACTCCAGCACCAACCGAATTGACCATTTCAGAGATTCATTACAACCCTGACGCGTCTGTTGATGGTGGAAATTGGATTGAGTTGCACAACTTCGGAACAGGAGATATTCCTTTGACAGGCTGGAGTGTGAAGTCGAAGAACTTCTATGACAAGTATGAGTTTGAAGATGGAACAACTTTACCTGCAGGAGGATATCTGGTAGTTTGTCAAGATACCAACTTATTCAAAGCAGTTTATCCAAATGTTACTAATTACACTGGAGCAACAGGATTTTCATGGAGCAATAAACAGGATTCTATTCAAATTTATGGACAATATGGACAATTGGTGCTGAGCACTGTTTACCGCGATGAGGCACCCTTCCCACGTTGTGCGGATGGTTACGGAAGAACATTAGAAAACAGTCATACAAGCAATGCTGTCCTTGATTCTGCGACATGGTTTTGCGGATGTATTGGTGGTTCTCCTGGTGTTGCGTATTCTCCATGCGACGAGCCAGTTGCCTTTACTGAAATCAACTACAATTCGATCGCTGCAAGTTACAATGCAGGGGATTGGATTGAAATCAAGAACAACACTAGCGCTGCCATCGATTTGACAGGCTATGTGTTCAAAGATTCCAAAAACGATCATGTGTACGATTTCCCAAGCATGACATTGGCACCAAACGCGTATTATGTCATTAGCAACGATTTGCTTTTATTCGGCAATCGACACCCTGAAGTGCAAAATGTTTCAGGACCATTTGCATTCTCCTTGGGAGGAACCGATGCTTTACGCTTGTACGATGCCAATGGAATAATCATCGGAAGTGTAGTTTACGATCAAACGACTCCTTGGCCTACAAGTCCAGCTGTTGAAGATTATACGCTTGAATATACCGACAGTGGCTATTACATCAATCCAAACGTACCGACATCTTGGTTTGCGGGTTGTCTTGGTGGTTCTCCGGGACGTGCATTCACACCATGTAATCAAGTATCTTTTGATGGAAATGCGATTCTGTATCCGAATCCAACCAACTCAACCATCAATGTGGCGTTTGACAACTCTAACAATTCGAGTGGGAAGACGACTCTCCAAGTATTTGATACGCGAGGGCGTTTGGTGTACGATTTAACGGCTTCTTCCACTGAGCCTGTTGTTGAGGTAGAAATTGACGCGACACAGCTTGGAAATGGCATGTATTACCTTCGGATCACCCAAGCAGAGATTTTGGAGCAGTTGCCGTTTGTGAAGTTCTAATTTCATCTAGCCGTGGTTTTTCAGCCTGGCTTGAGGGATAAATTTGTTAAACTTGACCCGAAGTATGCAATATTTTACAACAACAGAGGGGTTACTAAGAAGAAATTAGGTGACTATGAAGGTGCTTGTTCAGATTGGAGTAAAGCAGGTGAGTTAGGAGATGGTGATGCTTATCAATTAATAAGATTTACAGGAGGCAGAGTCAACATTCTAAAATAGAATACAAATTAGATGAAACACACACTTGTAATTTCTTTTTTTCTATTTACTTTTTCAAGTTGTGGCAAACCCTTTAATTCTTTGGTTCCCGTTGATGAAGTAAACGAAATTCTTCTTTGGTTTCTTTTGGTAGGTAGTATTATTGCGTTGTGGCGTGCATTTTTTAAAGACCCATTCAAAGAAGACCATGCGACATTTGCTGATTTTGAAGGCTCCAATGATTTTCCATTAAGCTTTACATTAATTAAGTTTGGAATTAAATGTATTTGGGAGGGTTGTAAAGCAATTTTAGGATTTTTAGTGGCATTTTTTGTAATTGGCTCTCTTTACGGTATGGGTATTGGTGTTGTAATTATAGGTTTGATTTATTTGTTCAGATTGTTTTTCACCAATTAAATTGTACCTTATTTGTACCTTATTTGTACCTTGAAACCCTTTTTGTTTTTATAAATCCCCCATCAATAAAGGGTTTCAGCAATTTAGTTACTTTTTGTATTTGGAAGTAAGCCCAGTGTTTCGAGTTTTTCGTTTGCGTATGACTATGAATTTACAACCATTTTATTGGTTTGATCTTGGCAATGTTTAGCCTTTTAACAGAAATAAATCCCTTTAAAACTTAATAATTAGTGTTCATTCACTACCTCAACACGGTCACATGTCCATGCTTGACATACTTCTCAGCACCATCTGTGGAAATAATGAGCTCCCAAGTGTAAACACCATCCTGTACGGGGATGTCACCATAGAAACCAGCCCATCCAATAGCTTGGTCATAAGACTCAAACAATATTTCTCCCCAACGATTGTAGATACTCAAATGGTACTCTTTAACAAGAGATGTAAGTACTGGTTTGAACACATTATTGTAATCGTCGCCATCCGGAGTAAAGGCGTTAGGAACATACAAAATCAAGTCGTTGTCAAATGGAATGATGAGTAGGGCAGTGTCTGTACATCCATTTTGTGCCGTTGCCAACAAACTAACCGAGTAAGCATCTTCTTGGTACATTGGGAAGGTGTGGAATCCTGGTTGGAAATAGAAATCACCCTGACCAATATCACTCAAGTTCCAATAGTAACTAACAGCACCACTCGATGTGTTGGTAATGACTGTCGTGGGATTAGAGGTGTCGAGTTGTGCAGGATCCGCAGAAATACCTGCCACTGGGGATTGCAACACACAAATAAGATCGTTGGCAGTCAAACTATTGGTACATCCAATTGCGGAAGTGATGGTCAATGTCACATCTTGGCATCCTGCGTCTGGATACGTGTAGTATGTGTTACAACCATTCAAGATTGTTCCATCTCCCGTTCCCCAAACACATGAGAATTGCTCTGTAGAGGTATTTTCAAAATCAACGGTCAACGGATTACAGCCGATGGTGTCGCTCACACTAAATGACACCTGCAATTGGGCTGGCTCATCTAAGAAGTAGGTGGTGTTGAAAACACAGTTGTTCGCATCGGTAACGGTAAGTCCATAATTGCCCGTCGGAATACTTCCATTAACTGCATTAGTAATGCCATTGCTCCAAGCATAGGCATAAGGCTGTGTACCACCTGTTGGTGTAGCGGTAAGTTGTCCATCGGTATATCCAAAACAAAGTGGTTGAATTTCAGCGATGGTAGCAGCGAGTACTTGTGGTTGAGTGATCGTGAAG
>JAJTDQ010000036.1 GCA_021300505.1 Cryomorphaceae bacterium | reverse complement strand
CCATCGCGGAGCGAGCTTCTACGATGCTGTCTACAACACCTGAGAATGATTCAATAAGCTTTTTGTTGTCTACACCCAAGCAGATGATGGCTTTCACCTTCTCCTTAACGAGGTCCATCAATTCGGAATAATCATTCCCCTTGTCTACCCCGCCTACGATCCATACTGTTGGATTTTCCATGCTTTCTAAAGCGAACCATGTCGAGTTGACATTTGTTGCCTTCGAATCGTTGATGAACTCGATCCCGTGTACCTTCGCTACAAATTCTAAGCGATGTTCCACATTTACGAAGTCCTCCAAACTTTCGCGTACAATTTCTTTACGGATTTCTAGAATCCTCGCTGCTACACCTGAAGCAAGCGAATTTTGGGCGTTGTGTTTCCCTTTTAGTGCTAAATCGTGAATTGACATTGTGAATTGGTCTTTTATGTTGATTGTTAGTTGTTGCTTGTTTATATATCCGCCTACTTCTTGAGGCTTGGTTAGAGAAAATGCAGCTTGTTGGGCCTCGATTTTACGTTGTGCGACTTCCTTTGCTATGATGGGATCATCAGCGTTGAAAATGAACCAGTCATTTTCTGTTTGATTTTGGAGAATACGAAACTTGGCATTGGTATAATTTTGCATCTCATAGTTGTAGCGATCCAAGTGATCGGGAGTGATATTGGTGAGAATGGCGATATCCGCACGGAACTCAAACATGTCATCCAACTGAAAAGAGCTCAATTCCAGCACATACCAATCAAATTTTTCCTCCGCCACTTGTTTTGCGAAACTTGCTCCTATGTTCCCTGCAAGACCAACACGAATACCTGCCTTTTTTAGGATGTGGTAAGTAAGCATTGTCGTTGTCGTCTTTCCATTACTCCCTGTGATGCAAATGGTTTTTGCTGTATTGTAATAACCCGCAAATTCAATTTCGGAAATGATCTTGACGCCCTTTTCTCTAAGCTTTGTGATCAAAGGTGCTTTCTCAGGGATTCCAGGTGATTTGATCACTAGTTCCGCAGCGAGTATGCGTTCTTCTGTGTGACCATTTTCCTCCCATTCAACCCCAAGCTCGTTGAGTTCTTGTTTGAATGAGTCCTTGATTGGTCCAGCATCGGACACGAACACATTCCATCCCTCTTTTTTTGCAAGGAATGCAGCACCACCTACGATCCAGAAGCGAGCGACAATCTTTGCTTCGTGTAATCCAACCTTTTGATAATGATGGTGTAGAGGTGCCATGAGGAAGATGCGCCTGCCTTCCCCGAACCGCTTTTTGGTGAATTTGAAATAGCCCACCTGAAGCATGACCGATAAATTTTCAATGAGAAAGATTCCACACAAAACAGGGATCAAAAGTTCTTTACGAATGGATATCGCGAAAACTGCAATGATGCCACCCAAGGCTAAACTACCTGTGTCGCCCATAAATACTTGTGCAGGATAGGCATTGTACCACAAGAAGCCAATACAAGCTCCAACAAATGCGGCAATAAAGATTACTAGTTCTTCAGCCATTGGAATGTACATGACATTCAAATAATCTGCGAACTTGGCATTCGAACTGACGTAAGCCAAGATCGCTAGTGCCAATCCAATAATCGCTGAAGTACCAGTTGCAAGTCCATCCAATCCATCCGTCATGTTAGCGCCATTGGATACAGCAATCACAATAAAGATTACGATAGGAATGAAGAGTAACCATCCGTATGACTTATTTGAATCGCCAATCAGCCAGTTGTAATTGAATTCGTTTCCTTTGATGAAAGGAATTGTTGTGGTCATGTCGTCCGTTTTGATCCACTTGTATTCTTCATCTCCCGAATTGGTGTGTTCGTGGGTTACAAATTGTTCATCTGCTTGAAGTTTGTAATCTTTATCAACGCGTTTATGCACGCGAACATCACCCGAGAAGTAGAGAATACATCCCACAATAAGTCCGACACCAATTTGACCAACGACTTTCGACTTGGTGTTCCAGATTTCTCAATTTGTCCCGCCAAGCCCAAGTCTCGCACCGTTTCACCGATTTGCTGTTTGCGCAAAAGATTGATTATTCTTTTACCAAAGAAAACCGATACAATAAGAGAAGTAATCAGCGCCATCGCCGCGCGGAAAGAAATGTAATCGAACAACCCCGCACCAGGGAAGTTGAATTTGTCGAGATAATCAAAAAGATAGTACAGCATTACTTATCGAATTGGTTAAAAATGTCTTTTACAGTTTGCATATCGTCGAAGTCATGTTTCACTCCGTTGATTTCCTGGTATTTCTCATGGCCTTTTCCAGCGATGAGTATGATGTCGCCTTTTTCAGCCATGGATACGGCTGTTTTTATTGCTTGAAGGCGGTCAGTAATGGACAATGTTTTCTTGAAATGTTGCCCCTCTACACCACTCATCATTTCAGCTAAAATGGTTTCTGGATTTTCAGATCGAGGATTATCAGAGGTAAGGATTACTTTATTACTCAATTCACAGGCAATAGCAGCCATCTTCGGGCGTTTCTCTCTATCACGATCGCCACCGCAACCTACAACTGTGAACACGGTCTCATTGCCCGTGCGAATATTACCGATTGTCTTGAGTACATTTTCCAATGCATCTGGTGTGTGTGCATAATCTACAATGGCAGTTACACCGGAGTTGCTCACAACGTATTGAAAGCGTCCTTCTACCGAGTCTAGCGTGCTAAGGGCGGTCATTACCTCCGTTGCATCTTCACCAAGCAACTGACTTACTGCATATACCGCCAATAAGTTGTAGGCATTAAAGTCACCGATCAATCGTGTCCAAACTTCCATACCATCGAGCTGCAACACCAAGCCAGAAAACTGGTTTTCAGAGACCTTGACTTTAAAGTCAGCTGGAGATTTCAAGGCATAACTGAATTTTCTTGCTTTCGTATTTTGAAGCATGACCATTCCATTTTTGTCATCGACATTCGTCAACGCGAATGCATCTTGATCAAGGTGATCAAACCATGCTTTTTTCACTCGGATGTACTCGGCGAAAGTCTTGTGGTAATCGAGGTGATCGTGAGTGATATTTGTAAACACTGCACCTGCGAAATGAAGCCCAGTGATTCTATCTTGATGAATGGCATGTGAACTCACTTCCATAAAGCAATGGCTGCAGCCGTCTTCCACCATTTCAGCCAACAAGGCGTTTAACGATACGGGGTCGGGTGTTGTGTGCGTTGAAGGTATTTCACGCTCACCAATTTTATTCACTACCGTTGAAAGCAGGCCGCAATGGTATCCCAATCCACTGTAGAGTTTGAACAACAAGGTTGTTGTTGTTGTCTTTCCGTTCGTACCGGTTACACCTACCAACTTGATTCGTGTGGAAGGTTCGTCATAAAAACTACTGGCTGCACGCGCCAAAGCCTCTTTGGTGGAATCTACGACAATTAGTGTTACATTTTCAGGAACAGCAACAAGCTCTTCCGAAAACACAACCTCACATCCTTGCGCGATGACCGAAGTGATAAACTGATGTCCATCATTTACTGCGCCGCGGATAGCAAAAAAAGCAGCGCCATGAGTCGCTTTTCTTGAATCAAATACAAGTGATGAAATAGATTGCTTGAGAGAACCTTTGAGATCCTTCAACTCGATATGCTGTAAAATGATGTCTAAATCCTTTATCATCAGTTCAAAATCAATTCAATTACACCCCCACGATATACCGTTCGCCCAACAGGAACCGACTGTTTAGTAACTTTTCCATAGCCAACAACATGGGCCGTCATACCCAGCGATTCAATCAAATAAACCGCGTCACGAGCACTCATCCCAGTTAAATCTGGCATGATCGCTTTTGATTTACCTTTTCTCGAGAGCATCCACTCCCCTTCACCTGAGATAGCAAATGGTACCTCGAGCATTCTGTAGATTCGCGCTAAATCGTGCACATTACCATTCAAGGCAGATGGAACCCCTGCCTTTCGTTTTTTCGTTTCATTGATTGCTTTGTGGTACTGTAAATTCGATGCATACACCTTATTGGCAATTGCACCGAACACAGTTCCAGAAACAACTGCCCCATAAATGTTCTTTGAAGGCGCAGAGATGACAACGATACACGAATAAATAGGCTTATCGGCAGGAAAATATCCTACAAAAGAAGCTTGATAATCACCTTGATCCTTCGCACCATAACGCTTATCCTTCCCTGGTAATTTTGCCGTACCTGTTTTTCCTGCAATCGTAAATTGTGAAGAAGTAATGCGGTGACCAGTCCCCCCTTTTTGCATCACACCTTCCAAGCATCTCTTTAGTTTTTGCAAGGTTTGATCCGAGCAAACATGTTCAACCAAAATGGAAGGTTCAAATGTTTTGATGACGTCTGGTCCGCGGCGAATTTGATACACCAATTGTGGTTTCACCATTGTTCCATTATTCGCTACTGAATTGTAAAAAGTAAGCGTTTGAAGGGGTGTTTGTTGCACCTCATAACCAATGGCCATTGAAGGCAAAGAAAGACCATGCCATTGATTCGTTCCCGGTTTGTAAATCGTTGGTCTAGGTTCACCTGAAAGTGCAATTCCAGTGCGTTTTGTCAATCCAAAACTTTCAAGGCGCTCATAAAAATCTTGGGGATGACTGCGATACGCACGTGTAACAACTTGAGCTATGACATTCGATGATTTCTCAAAAGCTTGCTCAATGGTAATTAACCCAGGACCTCCATGAGCATCCGTATACGTTTTCCCAGGAAAACGATAAGATCCGACCGCATTGACCTTGTCTTTTGTGTCAATAAGACCATCTTCAAGGGCCGCCATTAAAGAAGCAAGCTTAAAGGTTGATCCCGGTACCTCTTTATGTCCGATGGCATAGTTATAATCCTCACGAAAAGATCCGTCCTCCATCTCGGTAAGATTCGAAATGGCCTTGATAAATCCTGTTTTCACCTCCATAACGATGACACAACCGCTTCTTGCACCTTGCTTCTTTAATTGTGTTAACAATTCAGAATGTGCTACCTCTTGAATTCCTTTGTCAATAGAGGTCACCACATCAGCTCCCTCAACAGCCTCTTTAACAATCTGACCTGTTTTTTTCCAACCTGTTGAAATTTTCTGTTCAATCTCTTCGCCCTCCTCACCACTCAAGTATTCATTGTAGGCACCCTCGATACCTACCTTAACCTCATCCTTTTCATTCTTGCGATAAAACCCTAGGGTACGGCTCATGAGTTCACCATTCGGTTTCTTGCGAACAATAACTTCTCTATTGTCAATTAATCCACCCTCCAAACGACCTAAATCAAAAATGGGCAGTTTATTCAAGGCATCGCGTTCTTCTCCATTTGCTTTCTTATGTATGAGTAAGTAGCGTGACTTCCTTGCACGTGCACTTCGAATCAAATTTTGGTATTCACGAGCAGATTTTTCAGGGTAAATTTTTGATAATCCGTTGCACAATTCAGCCAATTTCTCGTCAAAAATCTCTTGCTTCACCACCGTTGGATCCATATAAATATCATAGTAGGAAACGGATGTCACGAGAGGTGTGAGATTGATGTCAAGGATTTCACCTCGCCTAGGATATCTAGGAGATTTTCGAACAGGCATTTTTTCGTCAGAAGAGGCAAACACATTTGACCTACCCTCAAACTGAATGGAAATCGTACGAAAAATAACCGCGAGCATAAGCACGACAAATCCCGCATAGACGAGGTATGCTCTTAAAATGATATGTCGCTTTTCGTTCATTTTTTTGTTCTAATTCGAATCACCTTCGTTTCTTGTTGTGTTTCTTTTATTCCTAAAGGCTCCAGTTTCTCAACCAAACGATACCTTCTTGTTTTTTCTTCCAAACGCGCTTTGGCTTCTACATAATCAGAAGTGACCTCATTCAAATGGTTTTGTGCGTCATCAACATCTCGCGTCAACTGCTTTCCGTAGTAACCTTTCGCCACAATGAGTAGAAGGAGAAGGATGACAAAAAAGATGTAGTTCAGGTTGTTCAACACGAATTCTCGTGTCAAAAAATCCCCATTGAGAATCTGAGCAAAAGCACTTGGGCGACCTTTCGGCTTTACCGTGGTACTCTTTTTCTTTTCTCTCTGCTCAGCCGCATTTTTCAATTCTTCGGCTGCATCTTTTTCGATGTATTCGTTATCAGCCATTTCGTTCTGCGATTCTTAGTTTTGCACTGCGAGAGCGGGTATTTTCTTCCAATTCTTGTTCGCTCGGAACAATTGGGTGTCTATTTATTTCAGTAAACGGTTTCAAAACGTTCCCAAAGAAATCCTTGGAAATTTCACCATCCAAAGAACCTCTTTTCATGTAGTTTTTTACCAAGCGGTCCTCTAGGGAATGGTATGACATCACCACGAGTCTGCCGCCCGGACGTATCACTTCAGATGTTTGCTCCAGGAATTTCTCCAAGGCCTCCATCTCACGATTCACCTCGATGCGAATGGCTTGAAAAACTTGAGCAAAAAACTTATGATCTTTAAATTTTGGCGCACACCCTGCAAGGGCCTCCATCAGCTGTCCCGTAGTTTTTATCTTTCGAGAAGAACGGGCACGCAAAATATCTCCAGCAATACGTCGTGCGTTGGGCAATTCGCCATATTTACGCAGTAAATCACTCAGCTCTTGCTCTTCAAACTCATTGACGATAGTCGCCGCTGAAACAGCCCCGTTCTGATTCATTCGCATGTCGAGAGGCGCATCTGTACGGATCGAAAAGCCTCTTGATTCTTCATCAAACTGATGTGAGGAAACACCTAAATCAGCCAGGATTCCATCCACTTGTTTGATTCCATTCAATCTTAGATGGTTGTGTAGGAATTCAAAATTTGCTGGTATAAACGTGAAATTTGGCGCTGACCAAGCATTCGCCGCAGCATCTGGGTCTTGATCAAAAACGATCAATCTACCCTTTTCATTCAGGTGCTTAAAGATCTCGCGAGAGTGACCTCCACCACCAAAAGTAACGTCAACACGACCGGCATTGTCCAAAGAAACCAATTTTGCCCCCTGATGAAACAGTCGGTAAAACATACGATTCTTCGGCACAAACAAGTTCATCTTTGACAACTTGGCACTGACTTTTTCCCATTCAGGAAGTGGATACAATGTCAAGCAGTCTTCAAATCCCTTATTCAGCATGAAATCTCGGATTGATGCAGGAGAAATCTGCTTCCGTAATCCGGAAGGAAAAAGAAAGCGACCTTTCGCGTCCAGTTTTACCTCAAATTCTCCTACTAAGCCTGCCATGGCGAATAAATAATGGGTAAATTTAAGTGGATTTTACCACTTTTTACCACTCAGGTTTTTAATTGTTAATAAATACTAACGATGCAAGGTAATTAAAGTTTCAAAATAACACCTATTTTTTTGCAATATATTTAGATATAACGGCTATTTTACGTAAAAAGTGGGAATTTGTGGGATGAAATACACTTGTTTTTAGCACTTCAGGTTATCAACATCTTTTAAACAGTTTATCAACAGAGGTTTCAACTGTAGACCATTGAATTCTTATACCTTTGCAACATGACTAAAGAAATCCGAAGCTGGATCCTATTGCTCTTACTTGCGTGCATTTGGGGAAGTTCATTCATCCTCATGAAAAAAGGCATGTTTACATCTAGTGGGAGCCAAATTTTCACCTCAGCCCAAGTTGGATCACTTCGCATGCTTCTCGCTTCCCTCGTTCTTCTGCCTTTCGCAATTCCCCACATTCGGAAGATCACCTCGTTCAAAAGATTTCTATCCCTGGCAACTGTGGGATTTTGTGGAAACTTCATCCCTGCCTTTCTTTTCACCTATGCTGAAACCGGCTTATCATCAGGACTTGCTGGAATGCTGAACAGCACGACACCAATTTTTACCATCCTCATCGGTTTCATCATTTTCAATGTAAGGATTAGTACGCTTCAGATCATCGGCATTTCCATTGGAACAGTTGGTGTGGTTTTGTTGATGTTAGCTGGTAAACAATTGAGCTTGACAGGCACGTGGTACCATATTCTCGCAATCGTATTGGCGACATTGATGTATGCAATCAGCCTCAACACAATTAAACACATGCTTTATGACATGCGATCGGTTGAAATAACATCACTTGCCTTTTTCATAGTATTCATTCCCGCGCTAATCAGCAGTTTTTATTTTGGCGCATTCGACACCCTGAATAAAAATGAACATGCTTGGGATGGGTTAAGTTTCATTCTGATTTTATCCGTTGTTGGCACAGCATTAGCCGTTTTTGTATTCAACTATGTAATCAGCTATTCGTCGGCACTCTTTGCTAGCACGGTAACCTACTTCATTCCAATTGTGGCAGTGTTGATTGGAGTTTCATTTGGAGAAATGATTGGGTGGACAGAAATAGGTGCCATGGCGATCGTACTGGGAGGGGTATTTACTGCCAACTACCTTCCGTATTTCTTGCAAAAAATGAGGGCTAAAGAGAATAATTAGTGGCCAACTTGTTTTTTAAGGAAATTACTGTATCTTTGCCGTCCGATTTTTAATAAATTTTTAAACAAAGCTATATGTACGCAATTGTAGAGATAGCAGGGCAGCAGTTCAAAGTGCAAAAAGACCAAAAGATCTTTGTACACCGTTTGGCAGCAGAAGCAGGAGCGAAACTTGAGTTCGACAAAGTACTTTTGATTGACAACGGAAGCAATGTGAGTGTTGGCGCCCCGGCTATAGCAGGAGCTAAGGTTACTGCAGAAGTAAATGATCACGTGAAAGGTGATAAAGTTATCGTATTCCGTAAGAAGCGAAGAAAAGGTTATAAGAAGAAAAATGGCCACCGTCAAAGCTTTACATCGATTACGATCAAAGACATTAAAGCATAAGTTTTCCTTCGGGAATTTAAAATTCTAAGAAAATGGCACATAAAAAAGGAGTCGGTAGTTCGAAGAACGGACGTGAATCACACAGCAAGCGCCTTGGCGTTAAAATCTTTGGTGGTCAAGCAGCAATCTCTGGTAACATCATTGTTCGCCAAAGAGGAACTCAACACCATCCAGGAGAAAATGTTGGTATTGGAAAAGACCACACATTGTATGCACTTACAGATGGACTAGTTGCATTCAGAAAGAAAAAAGACAATCGTTCTTTTGTTTCAATAGTACCTTTTGCTACTGAAGCGTAAGCAACAATAACAATTTTATTAAGAGGCGAGCCGAGTGTTCGCCTTTTTTATTTTCAATTTTATTATTTTTGTGTGATGCTTCGTAAGATTTAGCAAATACTAATGTTCGCTCAAATTTCTATTTTATTTAAAGAAAATTCGAAACTCTCAGTAGGCAGTTTAGTGACTATGTTTGCCTTGATTTTTAATTTCCTTTTGAACACGAAAGGGACTTTGGATCTTGCCTTGAATAACTCACATACTTTCGTGAACATCATTGCTTTGACCGCAGTAGTGTTTATTGGTGTCCTCTGTACGTTTTTTGTTTACGCTAGGTTTTCATCTAAAAAAGAAAAATCATCTGAGCAAAAAATCGTAACAGAGGAAGAATCCACTTCTACAATGGCTTCAGTCAGTAAGAAAAAAAAATGGCTTTTCATTGCGCTATTAATTAGCTCATGTATCATGGTTTTGGTAAGCGTATTTTTGATTGTTGGCATTCGTCAAATGAGATCTGCAGAATTACACTACATCGCACTAACGGGTGAATTAAGCCCGAAAGAGTGTGAAAGTTTTAAGGCTGAAATCGAGAGAAAGAGTCAAAACGAGTATATTGGATTTGATGCCAGCCAAGTGAAAATTATTAAGAGAACTCCTGAGATTCATCAATGTATTCTAAAACCCGCTTATTTCCTAGAAAGTTCTTGCGCCGAAAAATTCAATCAATTATCCTCTTATACTGCTTTGAGTGGAATTTCAAATATAAGCCTTCATATCGCACCTCCGTCAAGAGCCACAAGTATTCCAAACCGAATCGATTATTTTTCAGGAGGCAACGAAACATTGAAGAGAATTTTAACAAAATTGAATGCGTTGTACGATAAATTCGCAAACCTCATTCACTAAAACAAAGAATTAGCTCACTTACCATTCATTTTTTCAAAACAAAATGTTAGAAATCACCCGAATCCGCGCCGAAAAAAAAGCCATTGTTGATGGTTTGAAAAAACGAAACATCGACGCAACAGAAACCCTCGACACGATCATCGAAAAAGATCAACTTTGGAGAAGTGGGAAGACGGAGCTTGAATCCATTTCAGCGGAATTGAATCAATTGGCGAAAGAAATCGGCGAATTGTTCAAACAAGGGAAACAAGCGGAGGCCAATACAGCAAAAGAAAAAACGGCTGAACTTAAACTAAAGGAAAGTGAGTTAAAGGTGACGGTTGATGCTTATGAAGCAGAGATCACACAACTGCTATATACTTTACCCAATGTTCCAAATGACCAAGTGAAATTCGGGAAAAGCGAACAAGACAACGAAACAGTGTATGAAGAAGGTACTACACCAAATTTCGAATCTACACCCCTTCCACATTGGGACTTGGCAAAAAAATACGACCTTATCGACTTTGAGTTGGGTGTGAAAGTTACCGGAGCTGGATTTCCATTCTACCGTGGTAAAGGCGCGAAACTTCAACGCGCTTTGATTTCATTCTTCCTTGAAGAAGCAGACAAAGCAGGTTATGAAGAATTCATTCCACCATTGGTTGTGAACGAAGCCAGTGGCTATGGTACAGGCCAGTTGCCTGACAAAGAAGGACAAATGTATTATGTCAACGAAGATGACTTCTATTTGATTCCTACTGCTGAGGTACCTTTGACCAACATATACAGAGATGTGATTTTGCCAAACGATCAATTCTCCATTAAACTCACTGGATATACACCTTGTTTTCGTCGTGAAGCAGGTTCTTACGGCAAAGATGTGCGCGGATTGAACCGCTTACATCAATTTGACAAGGTGGAAATCGTTCGCATAGAGCACCCAGACAACACTGAACACGCACTCGAAGAAATGATTGAGCACGTGAAAGGTCTCTTGTCTAAATTAGGATTGCAATACCGTATCTTGCGCTTGTGTGGTGGTGACACAGGTTTTGCCTCAGCCATGACCTATGACTTCGAAGTGTATTCAGCAGCTCAAGAAAAATGGTTAGAGGTTAGTTCAGTGTCGCGTTTCGACACTTTCCAAGCGAATCGTTTGAAATTGCGTTTTAAAAATGCGGACAAGAAGAACCAACTTTGTCACACCTTGAATGGATCAGCATTGGCACTTCCACGTATCGTTGCAGCCTTGTTGGAGAATCACCAAACATCGGATGGAATCAATATCCCCGAATCCCTACACAAGTTCACCGGTTTCACGAAAATTGATTAACCAATTCTGAACTGTTAAATATCTTTAATTCTCTTTAGGCAGATTGGTTTTCCAATTTGATGGTGTATTTTAGCGATTATGAAAAAAATTAGTGTCCTCGTTCTTTTGATAACTGCGCTCATTTTTGCTGCTTGTGGAGATTTAGATAAAGCAAAGCACCTGAAAGCTATCGCTCAGATGGAGAAATCTTTGGACAGCATGGATATAGTGTTAAAAGAGAATCGTCTTGATACTTTAGCCGGTATTCAAATCGCTGCCAACTCATTAATATCAAGAATCAAAACATATTATTCCTCGGACACGATTGATGTTGAACTTGGCAAGAAGATGGACCAATTCAAGCGAATCATGCGGGCAATTAAACCCAAAAAAGGCAGATTGCAGAACGGAAATAGAGACACTACCGTTATCGTCATGGCTGATCGATCGATTGGCAACGGGTTCTCCGTTGTGCACACAGGCGTCAAAGAGGAAAGACTAACATTATCGGTTCTTAAAAAAGACATCGAAAATGGGAATGGTCGCCGAGACAAATACGCCGAGTACATTAAATTCGAACAAGATAAGGTTCACCAACTGCAAGTTTTGTTGAAAGCCTACATCGAACATAAGAATGTCACAATAAAAGAATTCAATGAAATTTATGCTGAGTTGAATGCCTTTTCGCTTGAATTGATGAAAAGGAAAAAATCATGATTGCTAATTCTGCACTGTGAAAATAAACCTCATCTTATTTTTCCTTCTTCTCTCACCTTACCTCTTTTGTCAAGGTGAGACGGATCAACAATTGGCGCAGCTCTATTATGCGAAAGGCGAATTTGAAAAGGCTTTGACCTACTATGAAAAACTCTACATTGCCGATCCTTCAAAGTTTTATTTTAATCGCTACCTCGATTGTTTAGAGGCAACGGACCAACGCAAAGAGGCGGAGAAGTTACTCAAAAAACAGGTTGCAGCGAATCGTTTCGATAGCGAGTACAAGGTTAGACTTGGGCAGTTTTACGAGGATGGACAGGAAGCCGACAAAGCACAGAAGATTTACAGTGAATTAATTACTGAACTGGCTCCTGATGCTGGACAAGTCATTCAATTGTACAATGCGTTCAAAGCAAAAGGTAGAAATGATCTTGCCTTGCGTACTTTAGAGACAGGAAGAAAATTATTGAAGGACACCTACCCCCTCCACTTTCAATTTGCTGAATTGTATGGTACAATGGGTCAGACGGAGAAAATGATTGCAGAGTACCTCGATTTGCTGGACTTTTATTCGAGTTACTACCAGACCTTGCAAACGGTTTTATCTAGTCAATTTGAACTTAGCGCGAAAGAATCCAAGGAATATGAAATCCTGAAAAATGCCCTTCTCGAGCGTGTTCAAAAGAAACCCAACGATACCGTTTATGCTGAAATGCTAATTTGGTTGTTCCTTCAACGCAAGAACTTCAACGCTGCACTCACACAAGTACAAGCACTCGATAAGCGATTGGGTGAACAAGGGTTACGCGTACTCGATGTCGCTAAAATATGTGTGGAAAATAGAGACTATGAATCTGCACGCAAAGGATTCAAATACGTAATTTCCCTCGGAGAAGAAAAATCATATTATTACGAAGCCGAACGCGCCTTGTTGAACACACGATTTTTAGAAGTCACTACAAACCGAAATTTCTCAGCCGAAGAGCTAAACGCAACGATTCAAGAATACCGAGCAACATTAGCGCGTATTGGCCAAAAGAGATCTTCGGTTCCACTGACCATTGAACTGAGTCACATCCTTGCATTTTATGCCAATCAATCTACCGAAGCGATCGAGTTATTAACGAAAGTTCTGGCCATTACAGGATTGACAGACATGCAAAAAGCGGAGATTAAAATGGAGTTGGGCGACATTCAGGTACTGCACGGTGACATTTGGGAAGCATCCTTACTTTACATGCAAATTGAAAACACCTTCAAGTTTGAGCCTATTGGCAACGAAGCTAAGTACAAGAATGCACGAATCTTCTATTACGATGGGGAGTTTAATTTCGCTCAATCTCAATTGAACGTATTGAAGGAATCAACATCAAAACTCATTGCCAACGATGCCATGAAATTATCGTTGTTAATTACAGATAATTTTGGTTTGGATAGCAACTACCAGGCGATGTCATGGTTTGCTAATGCCGATTTATTGATCGAACAGCATCAGTATACCCCAGCTTTTGCTCTCTTCGATAGCATCATCAAAAATTTTCCCTACCACAGTTTAGGCGATGAAATTTTGTTGCGTAAATCCAAGGCAATGCAACAGCAAGGTAATTGGAATGAAGCTGTTCGGTATTTGGATGAATTATTGAAATATCACCGCGAAGACATTCTTGCCGACGATGCTGTTTTTCAGTTGGGCGAAATTTATGAATTGCATTTAAACAATCTCGAAAAAGCCTCAGAATTTTACAAAACTATTCTTTTTGACTTTAAAGGAAGTCTGTATTCCGAGGAAGCAAGAAAACGTTTTAGGTCTATACGGGGAGATATGCCCGAGGAAGACGACATGCAATAAAACATTCGTATCATTTTTGTGTTAATGTTGTATGAGAACATGTAGTTTACTTTCCGCTTTATTTATTGCGCTATGTGCGTGCTCACAGAGAGAACAACAGGCAATACAAAATTCCCAAGAAAAAAAATCTGAGAATCTGGATTCCTTACAAACGGCCTATTTTGCATCGGGCTGTTTCTGGTGTGTTGAGGCGATATTTGAATCGATTGATGGCGTAGAGGAAGTTGTTTCCGGTTATTCTGGTGGAAAGGAAAAAAACCCAACCTATGAACAAGTCTCAGCCGGATTGACGGGACATGCGGAGTCAGTTAAAATTTACTACGACTCAACAAAAGTTACGTATCAAACACTTTTAGAAGTATTTTTTGGTTCCCACGACCCGACAACATTGAACCAACAAGGACCTGATCGCGGAAAGCAATACCGCTCTGCTATTTTCTATAAAAACTCAGGTGAAAAAGCGGCCGCTGAAAAGTACATTCAAGAACTGTTAAAGGCAAAAACATTTAGTAAAATTACCACTGAAGTAGCGCCATTTTCTGTGTTCTACAAAGCTGAAGACTACCATCAAGACTTTGAGCAACTCAATCCTGAAAATTCTTATGTCAGAGGGGTTTCAATCCCTAGGCTGAATAAATTCAAGCAGAAATTCCCAAAATTGCTAAAAACGAAGCAATAAAATGAACGTTAATTGTAAGTGAAATTAAAGCTTAAACGTCATTATTTCTTCCGTTTTTTCTTACATTTGGTTCGTCTACGGCAACCACTATTGATTTATCTCGTCAATAGTTTGTTCAAGGAATAAAAACCAACTACCTATGTTGAAAAAACTACATTGTCTTCTGTTATTAGCGGTCTTGTCTTTAGGACAACTATCCATTGGACAATCAATCATGACTTGCCCACCAGTTGGAACAACCAATACATTGACGCAATGTGGCGGACAATATGCTGACCCAGGAGGAAATGGAAACTATGCCAACAATTTGAACTGTACGCAAACCATTTGCCCAAGTACTGCAGGCCAATGTGTAACATTGCAATTTACAGGTGGTCAGCTAGAGACGGGTTGGGATTACTTGTATATCTACAACGGAAATACCGCAACAGGTACACCTTTAGCGACGTTAAATGGGACAATTACACCGCAAAACGTGACATCAACAACTGGGTGTTTGACTTTGCAATTTATCTCCGATGGTTCAACCGTAAGCACAGGCTGGTTGGCAAACGTTATTTGTGCCCCTTGCGGCACACCACCACCGCCGCCGCCTGGACCAGTAATTGCCTCAGATTGTTCTGGCGCGGTTAACATTTGTACGAATGCAACATTCCAAATTGACCCAAGCGGATCCGGAAACGTAGTTGAATTTACAACAGGTTCTATTGCCAATCCATCAACCAATGTGGCATCAGCGAATCTAGGATGCTTGCTATCCGGAGAATTGAACAGCACGTGGATGATTGTGAATGTGGCAACTACTGGAACTCTAGAATTTTCATTCGGTGCCGTTGGAGGTACAGGCTGTTTGGATTGGATCATGTGGCCTTACGCTGGGCCTGCAACGTGTACACAGATCATAAACAATACTTTAGCTCCAGTGCGTTGCAATTGGAATGGATTCTGCGAAACATTTACAGGTTTAGCAACCCCTGTCCCAGGACTTGGAGACCCCACCAATTTCGAACCTGAACTCAATGTAATCTGTGGACAGCGTTACCTGATCTGTCTTTCAAATTACAGTTCACAAACTACCTCATTGCCATTAAACTTCTTCGGAACAGCGAGTATCAGTTGTACGACCGTGACACCTGTTACGGTGAATTCAGCAAGCATTTGTGCAGGACAATCCGCCACGCTTACCGCTACCGGAGCGAATACGTACACGTGGACGCCAGCAACAGGGTTGAGTGCAACGACAGGTGCAACGGTTACTGCATCACCTACCACAACTACAACGTATACTGTAACTGGTGTGGGATCATGCGGAACAACCTCAGCAAACGCCACGGTAACAGTGAACGCTGCATCAGCGACGGCAACAAACACAGGACCTTATTGTATTGGATCAACCATTCAGTTGAACGGAACAGGTCCTGCAGGAGCAACATATGCTTGGACAGGACCTAATGGATTTACTTCTGCTGTGCAAAACCCATCATTGCCTGCAACAGCAGCTGCCGCAGGAACGTATACACTTACAACAACGCTTGGTGGGTGCACTGCAACGGCGTCAACAACAGTTGCTGTTAACCCAGTTGCCACGGCAAATGCCAATATCGACCAAACCATCTGCGCTGGAGGTTCAGTTAACCTGGCAGGAACGGTTGGTGGATCAGCAACCTCAGGGTCTTGGTCTGCCGCAAGCGGAACATTCTCCAATCCCACAAGTTTGACCTCGACATATACTCCAACGATCACATCGGGAACGATTACATTGACTCTAACATCCAATGACCCTACGGGACCATGTCCGGCTGTTACGGATCAAATGATTATCACGGTAACTCCCGGTCCAATAGTGAATGCCGGCCCAGACCAAACCTTGTGTTCTGGTCCAAATGTAACATTGACTGCCACTGGAGCTACAACTTATACATGGACACCAACGGTAACTAATGGTGTTGCCTTTACACCGACGATTGGAACTACCACCTACACTGTTGTTGGAACAACAGCTGGTTGCACAGGAACAGATCAAGTTGTGGTGACGGTTAATCAAACACCAACGATTGTAGCCAATAACGTTTCCGTTTGTGCAACAGGAACAACTTCAGTAACGGCAACTGGTGGGAACACCTATTCATGGTCGCCATCTACTTACTTGAGTGCAGCAACAGGTGCAAGTGTAACCTTTACGCCAGGAGTAACAACAACATATACTGTAACTGGAACTTCAGCTGCAGGATGTACAGGTACAGATCCTGTTACCGTAACTGTATTGGCGAATGCACCAATCAATGCAGGTTTAGATGTAATCATTTGTGCGGGAACCCAAATAACATTGACCGCCTCCGGAGGTGCTACATATACTTGGTCACCCTCCGCCGGACTAAGTTCAGCAACGGCTGCAGTTGTTACAACTACGCCAACGAGCACGACTACGTACATTTTAACTGGTGTTGATGCCAATGGGTGTGCTGGTTCAGATCAGGTGACAATCACCGTGAACCCCAATCCAACTGTGAATGCGGGAACTGACCAAACGGTTTGTGCAGGTACGCCAATAACATTGACAGGAACTGGTGCGTTAACATATAGTTGGTCACCAACAATTACCAATGGCGTGGCGTTCACACCTGCTGCTACAACAACATATACATTGACGGGAACAACAAATGGTTGTATCGGTTCAGATCAAGTTTTAGTTACAGTCAATCCAGTTCCAACAGTAAGTGCAGGTCCAGATCAAACGTTATGTCAAGGCCCTAATGTTACCTTAACAGCTACGGGAGCATCAACCTACACTTGGACACCAAGCATTACAAATGGTGTAGCATTTGCACCAGCATTGGGTGCTACAACATATTCTGTTGTAGGTACAACAAACGGATGTACGGGCACTGACCAAGTGGTGGTGACCATCAACCCATTGCCAACAGTGAATGCCGGAGCAGATATAAACTTATGTGAAGGCACAAATGCAACACTGACAGCAACAGGTGCAAACAACTACACTTGGACGCCAATTATTACGAATGGAACACCATTTACCCCAGCCCTCGGATCAACCACTTATTCAGTAACCGGTACAACGGCAGCTGGATGTACAGGAACGGACCAAGTTGTAGTAACGTTAAATCCAAATCCAACACCAATCATTCAAGGTGCAACAACGTACTGTGTAGGTTTCCCACCAACACTTTCAACAAATACACCATTTACAACCTATGCTTGGTCTACAGGGGTAGCAACGCCAACAGCATCAGTTACTCAAGCAAACAATCCCATTACAGTGACTGTGACAAATGCCTTTGGTTGTTCGGGAACATCTCCAGCCTTTAACGTGACACAAACTACTGTAATCAACACGACTAATACCATTACCATCTGCCAAGGTCAATCTTCTGTGATTCACGGAATCACGCAAACGGTTGCAGGGGTATATCCGCAAACATTCCCATCAACACAAGGCTGTGATTCAGTATCAACTGTGACACTTGTGGTTAACCCTCTTCCATCTGTGAATGCCGGTATAGATCAAACGGTGTGCACGGGTACTCAGATTACGCTGAACGCGACAGGGGCTTCTACCTACACATGGTCACCAGTTGTAACGAATGGAGTTCCATTTACCCAAGCAGTGGGAACAACAACATACACCGTAACAGGAACCTCAGCTGCAGGATGTATCAATACAGATCAAGTTGTCGTTACTGTCAATCCGTTGCCAACGGTCGATGCTGGGTTGGATCAAACCAT
>JAJTDQ010000163.1 GCA_021300505.1 Cryomorphaceae bacterium | reverse complement strand
GTAATTCTTAATTAGACAAAAGACCCGCTGCGCTATAAGACAAAAGACCGCTGCGCTGAAAGACTTAATTAATCTTCGAATTGTTTAGATTCATTGAAGTAATTCCTAACTCGTAATTCGTAATTCGTAACTAAAACCTACTCCACCACAACCTTACTATACCCCGATCCGAGTGTTTCCAACCTGACCTTGGTACCAATGCGGTCTTTCAATTCAGTAACGTGCGAGATGATTCCGATGGATTTATTCCCTTTATTTTGAATGTCTTCCAATAATGAAACAGCTTCCTCTAGCGAGTCAGGATCCAAGCTTCCAAAGCCTTCATCAATAAAGAGCGACTCAATCTCAACTTTTCGGGCTGCCAAATCAGACAAACCTAAAGCCAAGGCCAGACTCAACTTAAAGGTTTCTCCTCCTGAAAGAGAGAAAATAGACCGCGTGGTATTCCCCATGTACGTATCCATCACCTGCAAGTCCCCAGTATCCACAACACTCGGCATGGCAAGCATGTATCTGTCAGAAAATGAAGCCAATCGCTTGTTACCGAAATCTATTAATTGTTCAAAGGTGAGGTCTTGAACGAAATTTGCGAATCGATTTCCAGTTTTTTCACCAATCAAGTCATTCATTTTCCCCCACAATGCCAAATCCTTTTTCAGTTGATCCAATAAGGTCTGAGAGTCTTGTAATTTCTCTATGTCTTCATCGTTGCGGGTGAGCCTTCCTTTCAAGGTACCTAGTTCTTCAGACAGTGCATTCAACGAATCAGATAAGGTGTCATACTCAATTTTTAAGGCATCGATATCCTTCGTTACATCATCCTTTTCTTGTTGCTCTTTGACATCATTGCTCAACGATTTTTTTGTTGTTGCTAGAGCAGTTCGTTTGGTATCCACTTCAGTCAATCGAGCACGTATTTGCTGTGCAATTAATTCATCTAGAATAAACAAACGATATGTCTCCAAATCAGCAATCCCCTGCTTATTCAATTTGGACAAAAGGGTTTTCAACGCATCGCTAAGGAATTTTGATTTTCCATCGACTTCTGCTTCAGCTACTTGCAATCGCGTTGAACGCTCCTCCAACTTCACTTTGTTTTCATTGCGCTCATCAAGTAGTCGTTGAGTATCTTTCTCTATGTCCTTGCCTGTATATTTTTCGCTTAGGTCTTTTTGAAGTATATCTATTGTGTTTTTTAATGGGGTAATTTTTTCAAACTCTACATGAAGGCTTTCAAGCAAGTAGTTTTTATTGAATTCCTTTTCCCCTTGATCTAATGCAAGTGCGAGTTCGTTCATTTCTGTCAACGCTTCATCCCAAAGTTTTAAAGGTGCATTCAAATCCCAACCAAAGGGAATACATTCAGCTTCTAGTTCTTTTGTTTTGGTCTTGATTTTCTCCTCCGCGATAGCTAAAGACTTCTTTTCTTCCTCAATTTCAGGAGTCAGTTTATTAATTGTCCCTTGCGTGAGAATAAACTCACTATTTACTCTGGTATATAATGTATTGACACTCGACAATAGTTCTTCAAAAGTGCTCAACAGCTTTTCCTCGTAGGTGTCATGGTATGGATGTTCAAGCGAACCACACAAAGGACAAGGTTCGTCATGAATTAATTCACTGCGCAAGGCATCTAATCCCTGTTCAGCTTTAATTTTCTCGAAATCTTTTTGTGCTTTTTCCTTATCGGCGGTCACTTTTTCTAGTGATTTTGTCAATTCAGCTAAATTTTCATGTGCAGAAGCCAGGCTTTTCACTTTTTGATCGAGCTCTTCCGATTTCTGAAGAAAATCTGATTGGTCTCTGTTGTACTCTTTTCGACTGGAACGCAATTCACTGGCTGGTCGATAGGAGTTTCTAAGCTCGTCTCTTTTCGCCTTCAGTTCATCCAAATCTTTTACCTTCAAGGCTTCAATAGCGGTTTTTACCTTATCACGTTCCAACACCAGACGCTGCTCATCGAGTTCTGGAAATCGTATCTCTAATCCATCCCTACTCAAATCATCAAGCGTTCGATTGATCTCAATGACAAGTTGATCCATTTTCAGCTGCTCGTCGGCTATGTTTTTCTGCTTTTCTTGAATCAACTTTTTAAATGCCGTTACTTGATCAATCAATTCGTGGTCGGCAACACGTTCTCCAATTAACGAAGAAGCATCAATGATCAGTTGTTCATTGGATTTTTCCACCGTTTTTATATCCGCCTTCCATGCGATGATATCACTATTTAGCTTGTGAATTGCCTTCTCCTCTTGATCTAAAGCATTCACCTCACCACGAAAAACAGCCATTTCATCATGCTTAGCCAGTTGTGTGCGTTCCGCTTTAAGAGATTCTTCCTCTATAAGTAATGCCGCAAAATCAATTTCATTTTGCTCTTGCTTCTTAAACAATTCGACTAAATTCTCCTTCACGGTGATGAGCGTCTGTGCGGACTTCATCTCTTTTTCTAAGCCTTCGCGTACAGGTTCTTTTTTCTCGATGTCAGCTTTAAACTCCTTCACTTGGTCTTCTGTGAGCAACTCAATGCCTTTCATCATGATCTTTTGCACTTCCACAGCACCTGCCGCCTTGTTGCTTCGCTCATAAACCAGCTTTCCAATTTCACGGTAAACTTCCGTACCTGTGATGGTTTCCAAAAGGGCGTTTCGCTCAGAACGAGGTGCCTGAAGTAACTTCGCAAATTTTCCCTGAGCCAGAATTAATGACTGAAAAAATTGCTCATAATTCAAACAGATGATTTCTTCATTTCTTTTGATGACATCATCATTTTTCTCCGAAAGAATACAATCCCCATCAATGTCGAACAACTCCTGCTTACGATCATTCAGTTTTTTGTTACGGTTACGACTCATCGACCAGGAAGATCGATAGCGCTTGCCTTTCACTTCATACACGACCTCCGTGAAGCAATCGTTGGTGTGACGCGTAAGAATGATCCCCTCCTTCTCTACCAGATTGTGATTGATTTTTAAATGTTTAAGTCGTGGAATTCGTCCATAGAGGGCTAACGTAATGGCATCTAAAATCGTGGATTTCCCCGATCCTGTCGGTCCAGTAATCACAAAAAGACCTGCAGAAGCCATGCAGTGAAATCTATCGTATGTTCGTCCTTTAACGAATTGATATTTTTTAATCGTATGCTTATTATTTTCATTGTGCCTTCCTAATTTTCGTTTTGTCCAAGTTGCTCCATGATTTCACGGAAAGCATTCAACAATTCATCCTCATTTTCTAAATTGGGTTCAAATTCCAAGCGCTTCTTGAACAACTCTTCAGGCTCAAGCTCACTCAATAAGGTTCCCGTAGAAAGCAATGTGGACAAGCCTTTTTGCATATCTTCAAACTCGACCTTCGCCTTGACGATTTTCAATCCCGGCACATTTGTCTCTAAACGCAATTGTTCCAAGCCCTCAAGTGTACTCAAGCTGTAGGCCTTTTCTTTCACAATGACCTCAGCCAAATCAGGCAGTGGCGAAACGGTTGTATATGCCTGAATTTTCGCTCGAACTTTTTCCAATGTGCCCTCAAAAAGCACAAGTTTTCTGCTCATCGGTATATGAACACGTTTCTGCGTCATCTTACCCGCATCAAATTCTAAGAGAACGATTTCCTTTTGATCACTTTTTTCACTGAAGCTCATTGGAATCGGTGATCCGCAATAGCGAATGTTTGGATGACCAACTTCTTGAGGTTTATGAATATGTCCTAGTGCGACATAGTTGGCTTGATCACCGAATATACTCGAATCAACTCCAGCTTGATTACCCACTTGAATATCCCGCTCACTGTCGGAAACTGACGCTCCTTGGGCAAACAAATGCCCCATGATCACAAACGGTAAACCTGCAAAATTTTCTTTGTAATGCGTGTTCACATTTTCAAAATAAACCTTCAATCCATCACGGATTTGTTCGATTTTATCGTTGTATGTTTCTCCTGCAACTGACTTTCTAATGTCTCTATCGCGCAAAAAAGGAACCGCTGCAATAACAACGGATTGATCATCCTTTGTGTATTCCACGAAAAGTTCTGAAATATGTTCTGGAGCACCGCCTACCACATCAATTTTCAACAATTGAAGTAGATCTTTCGGCGCATTTAATACCGCAGGTGAATCGTGATTTCCACCAGTTAAAACAATACGGCAATTCAAGGGTATCATCTTTTCCAGAAACGCATAATACTGCTTCATGGCCAGCTGTGTAGGAGCTGCTTGGTCAAAAAGATCGCCAGACATCAACAACACATCCACTTGATTGTCGTGTATGAAATCAAGCAGCCATGTGAAAAACCGACTCATGTCTTCGGCCAATTCAATTTTGTGCAATTCCTTGCCGATATGCCAATCGGAGGTATGTAGGATTTTTATGCTCATTTAGTTAGAAGGGTTAATGGAGAATAGATAAGGGATAAAGGACGATAGACAAAGGACAATAGACAAAGGACAATAGACAAAGGACAATAGACAAAGGACAATAGACAAAGGACAATAGACAAAGGACAATAGACAAGGGACAAAAGACAAGGGACAAAAGACAAGGGACAAGGGACAAGGGACAAAAGACTGATAATAATTTCTAGATTCCGAGGAATTTACGAACAGGCCTTTAATTTGTAACCGATACCGGATAAAAATTTGCTTGAAATAAACCTCTTCATTCACCCCATACATTGATAGTTTTTGTTCAGCTGTTATTTCCGATTAAAGGAATTTCCTTCAACCTCTAAAATCGTAAATAAAAGTATAATTAAATCTGAAATATCTTGTGTTTCGATTAGCTTATTACCATTAAACTCTTGTTTATTACACTGTCCTAACTTGAAATTTCATCGATGAACTTTTCAACTTCTTTTTCCAATATCTTTGCTACACTTAAAACCACTCACTGATAATTGTTTATCCCATTGGATTTTAACATTTTAAGCGAGTGAAACATGAGTGACTTACATCCGGACTTTACCTTTCTTTTCATGGATTATGAAACATTTAATTCAACCCCACGTGGTGGAAGGGCTTCTCAGTTTGCTGGAATTCGAACTGATTCTGAGTTAAACATCCTGCCACATCGAGCGGTAAATTTATTTTGTGAACAGAGTCCAGACAACATTCCATCACCTATTGCTGCGCTGATTACAGGGATTACACCGCAAAAAATTAAGCGCATCAAGGCTGGATTAGAACACCCACCTAAAGGACATATCGAGGCACACATCGAGGTACTCAATGAATACGAATTCACCAAACGAATACTCGGTGAAATGAAAGTCCCACACACCTGTACTCTCGGATACAACAGCATTCGTTTTGATGATGAGTTTACGCGCAACCTTGCCTTTCGAAATTTATTTGATCCTTACGAGCGTGAGTATGCCAATTACAATTCGCGCTTTGATGTCTATCATTTGGTATTGGCGACGTATGTGTTGCGTCCTCATCTCTTGACCTTCCCTAATGCTAAACCAAAAGAGACTGGAGAAATTGACCTTCACCCGCGTACAGGTCAACCCATGCCCAGCTTTAAATTGGAGGATCTATCCAAAGCCAATGGTGCAACTCATGCCAATGCGCACGATGCCTTTAGCGATGTGGAAGCAACCATTTTTATCATGAAAAAAATCAAGGATGGCGACCCTGCATTTTTTGAATTTGTGTTTTCACTTCGCGATAAAAGTGTTTTCGTCAGCTACCTCAACAAAATTATCCCTTCGGTAGGACAAGCAAAAAAACCCATTTTTCATATCAGCTCAAATTACGGTAAGGAGAACGATGTGTTGGGCGTCGTGTATCCAATCATGGAACACCCTACGCAAGCAAATACCAAGATTTACTATGATTTGCGAAAAGAGGCCAAACCTCTTCTTGAACTTGATGCCAAAGCAATTCACGAACGACTATTCAGTAGAGCAGATGAGTTAAAAAACAAAGGACTTCAGCGTCTTGGACTGACAACTATAAAAGCCAATCAATGTGAAGTCATTGCCGATTTGAATGAAAATGGATCTCTACTTGACACCTTTTCAATTGATAAAAAAACACTGCGTGATAACCTTGACCTGATTCGAAACAATGAAGCCGCTATCAAAGAAAAGCTCAATGCAGTGTATCGCAACGAAGCAGAATCGGTCGAACAAGACAGCGACTTGACCATCTATTCTGGAGGCTTTTTCAGTAAACAAGAAAAGGATGAAATGACGCGTTTCCATGGATTTGTAGATCACGGAAATCTTTCTGAGTACGATTGTTCAATCACCTTGAGTCGATTGCCAGAAATGATATTCAAAATCAAGGCGCGTAACTTCCCTGAAATCCTAAGTTTCGAGGAGAAATCGCGTTGGACATCATACATCAAGCAGCGCTTGACCGACGCTAGTTTAGGTGCTCAAATCACCTTTACCACCTACAGCAGTGAAATGGCCGGACAACGCAATAAAGACTTGGCTCCTATCCAGCACATGGTATTGGATGAACTTGATGAATACATAGCAGGATTGAAGAACGATTATGCAATCGAAACGGACAATTAATTGCCTACAAATCGAATTTCGACACGACGGTTCTTGGCTTTACCAGCCGCAGTGGTATTGTCCATCACAGGTTTTGTTTCACCATAGCCTATGGTCACAATTTTATCCTCTGGCACGCCGATACTAATGAGAAATAGTTTCACTGCGGCGGCACGCTTCTCGGACAATTTTAGGTTATCCGCCTCCTCACCATCCGAATCGGTATG
>JAJTDQ010000035.1 GCA_021300505.1 Cryomorphaceae bacterium | reverse complement strand
AAAAATCAAGGCAATGGAAATTCCGATAAACGCCAACAAGGAAGTTATCGCATCGCTGCGGTGATGCCACGCGTCCGCCTGAAGAGAAGTACTATTTGTTTCTTTTCCTTTGCGGTAAACAAAACGGAAAGAAATTTCTTTGAAAAGGATGATTCCTAAAAGGATAAAGAGGGTATACGGATGAGGTGTACTGTGCGGAGTTTGAATGTTGTGAATGCTCTCGATAAAAATAATGGTGGCTGAAATCATTAAGAAACATACCACAGCGAAGGTGATCAACGGCTCTGCTTTTCCATGGCCGTAAGGGTGATTTTCATCGGGTGGACGTGATGCATAGCGCAGTCCAAAAAGCACAAGTAGGGAAGAGAAAACATCCGTCGTGGACTCAATAGCATCCGCAATCAAGGCATAGGAGTTGCCGAGTACTCCACCCACAAACTTTATAGCAGCCAACAAAGCATTGCTCAAAAGGCTAAAAATTGCGGTGCGAATGGCTTTTTGATTCTTGTCTAATTCCAATGGATATGAGCTGTTTGAGACAACACCAGTTGCCGTTACAAACGTATTAAAAAAAAGTGTTTCATTCCGTTCTTTTAGAATTAACATTGGCGCGATGATAAATCCATGTAAATCGTCGAATTGCAGGGGTATAACGATGTACTTTTGTAAAAAGAAATTGCATGAAACTTTCCTCTCCTTCCACATTGAAAGAAATTGCCGAACTACTCGGTGCCCGATACAAGGGAGATTCAGATCATCAGATTACCGGGTTCAACGAAATTCACATGGTGGTTTCGGGTGACTTGGTATTCGTTGATCACCCTAAATATTACCAAAAAGCCTTGAATAGTGCGGCAACAACAATTCTTATTGATCAGGAAGTGGACTGTCCTGAAGGGAAAGGATTGATTATTTCTGAAAGTCCCTTTGATGATTTCAATCGTTTGACCCGTCATTTTACGCCTTTTCAACCTCAAGCGACTTCTTTCGGAAATCAAAGTGAAGTGCATCCTTCGGCGCTTGTCTATCCAAATGTATTTATTGGTCATGATGTGAAAATTGGCGCCAATGCCATCATTCATTCAGGTGTCGTCTTAATGGACCGCACAGAAATTGGTGAAAATGCGATTATAGGCGCCAATACGGTCATTGGTCATTCGGCGTTTTATTACAAGAAAAAATCAGACGGTTACCACCGCATGCATAGTTGTGGGGGGGTTGTTATTGAACAGGATGTGGAAATCGGTGCCTTATGCACGATCGACTCAGGTGTGACAGGAATTACGCGCATCGGAGAGGGAACCAAAATTGACAATCAGGTACACATAGGTCACGACACCGTTATCGGTAAGCATTGTTTAATGGCGGCTAATGTAGGACTAGCTGGATGCGTGCGCATTCAAGATAAGGTGATTCTATGGGGTCAAGTAGGTTGTGCAAGTGATGTCACTATTGGCGAAGGGGCAATTGTCTTAGCACAGTCGGGTATTTCGAAAGATTTAGAAGGTGGAAAAACGTATTTCGGAAGTCCATGTTCGGAAGTGAAGGAAAAATTCAGGGAGATGGCAGCCTTGCGTCAGTTGCCACAGTTGCTCGAAAAACTTAAATGAAAGAAAAGCTCATTCGGAATTTAGAAGATCAGTTGGTCCTCAAGGACTTTAAACTTCATTCTTTGTTGGAGGTAACCAATGCCATCAATGCCAACGAAGGGGTAGATCGACTTATTCAGATTTTTTCATTCATTTTAAAGGAACAGCTTGGTTTTACGAAGTTTGTATTATACAATCATCAAACAGAATGGAACTGCCTCTTACGTGTTGGGATCAAAGGCAAGGTGAAGGAAATTGAGGTTAAAAGGGATCTTTCTCGCTTTGGGGAAACCACCATGATTGAGTCTTCGCATTCTTCGATATTAATGGAGTTTGATGTGGTAGTACCTGTCATTCACAAGGAAAGACCATTGGCCTATTTACTGATTGGTGGATTAAATAAAGAAAATAGACGTGTTGTTGACCACCTCAATAATCTAAGTTTTATTCAAACCTTAACCAATATAATTGTCGTGGCCATCGAGAACAAACGCATGGCCCGTCAAAGTATCATTCAAGAACGTATCAAGAAAGAACTTGAGGTGGCCTCTGAGATGCAGCGCTTACTTTTCCCTTCAGACTTACCTTCCAATCGTCGCATGGATATTTCTGCCAAATATACGCCTCGACATGAGGTCGGTGGGGATTATTACGATTTCATTCCGTTGGGAGATGAAGAGTATATCATCTGTATTGGTGATGTCTCAGGTAAAGGGATTGGTGCTGCGATGTTGATGGCAAACTTTCAAGCTACCGTGCGTACGGTGTTCAACTACCAACGCTTTGAAATGGAGTTTTTGATCGAGGAGCTGAATAAAAAAGTAATGAAAAGTGCGAAGGGAGAGAAGTTCATTACTTTCTTCATTGCGCACTACAACGCGACAACACGCGAGTTGAAATACATCAACGCTGGACACAATTATCCTTTCATAACGAATGGGCGCAAAGTGGAAATGCTCGATGCGGGATGCATTGGGTTGGGTATGTTCGATGAGCTACCGTTCATTCAATCTGGAAGATTAACCCTAGGGCCTAACACAACCTTAGTACTGTATACGGATGGGGTTGTAGAATTAGAAAATAGTGATGATGAGTTTTTTGGTATCGAGCGATTGATCAAAGTTGTGAACAGCTATTACCCATTGAAAATGGGGACATGAACTCCTTGATATTTTCGAAATTGGATGAATGGCGAGGTGATCTTTCACTCGTGGATGATACCGCGATTTTCTGTTGTCGTTTTTTCTAGTTAACGAAGAATATACATCTTCCCAAATTCCTTTTTGAAATGACTGTCAGCACCTGATTCCATGTGTTTGATGTCTTCCCCATTGATCTGTGCCTTGACTGTGTAGAGGTAAACACCATTTGCCAAAGGATCACCAAACTCATCCGTTCCATCCCAAGAATACTCGCTGATATTGCGACCAATCTGAATAGGTCCAAGTTCATCTTCGGTGATTTCACGCACTACTTTCCCAGAAACGGTCATGATTTGAATGATCATCTCATCAGGCACCTCATTCCCTGTCAACGTAAATACAAACTTGGTACTTGTGCTGAACGGATTCGGATAATTCATCATGTACGTAATCATCGACTCATGGATGACTTCAAACGAAATACGGTATTCCATATCTCCTGAAGCATTACCGCTGCGGTCTGAACCTTGAACGAATAATGTGTATTTTCCATCCTTTTCAAAGAGCGCAGGATAAACAATCTTGAAGCGCTTATTTTGTGTTTCAGCGGGAATCCATTGCATTACGGTATTGCCATTGCCATCCACAAAAGGAATACGTTTTTGGTTCCCATCTGGATCGGTAAGGTATATACCAAATAGGGTAGTATCCGAAACATCATTCATAATTTGGAACTGATTCTCATCTTTCAAAGTAATCAATACTTCACTTTCAGGCGCAATAATATCTCCGTTAAGGATATGTCTTCCGTTGAAGGTTACGTCTAGAATAGGATGCAAATTATCACCATTCACCATGAATGGTATTTGAATCAAATTGTTAAAATGCACCTGCTCGGGTTGGTCAGTTACAGAGCTACCTGATGCAACGTAAGGGTTGACTTCCATCCACAAGGTATTCATTCCCGCTAATCCAAGTGTTGAAAAAGAGATGGTATCACGCATTGTTTCACCTACCAAGAGCGAATCTTGTCGTAGGTAAGGTATTGGATGTTTTACTTGGTTGGCATCTTCTATCCAGTAGGATACGAGCAAGGAATCCATCGGTATGTTGAAGATGTTCTTGACATCTACCGCAAACTGTACTTGCTGACCTTCGGAAAGGGTGTCGCTATTTGGCAGCCAAGTTATCCCTGTTGTCCCGTCAATGGCGGCTTCCGGAAGTGGCGTAAAGAGCACATGCCAACGATCAATTTGAGCAGGTGTAAATCCAAGCGAATCTTTATAAAAAGCACCTAATCGAATGTAGGGATACTGCGAAGCATCCACTAAACTACTCAGATTGATAATCGAATCATTCGGCGTAAATTGAATGGGAATCGTCGTTTGAAGAATCATTCCCGCGTCGTAGGCATTTACATACAAAACAGTTGAATCCGCATTCACCGTACCAAGGGTATCTTGCTTCCAGAACAATGATTTCCATTCCGCTGAAGGACCAATAAAAGGCGCGGTTTCCAGTCCAGCGAATGCTACACCTTCCAAGATTGCATCAAGGTGAACATCTTGCCCACCATACATCGCATAGCGCTCAACCACACTTGAGGTATCTCCTTTACGACAGAAAAAGGCAAAAGGCAGGTTCGGTCGTCCAGGGACAATACTGTCTGAACCAAGGTTCTGGAACATCGTAAAGATTTCCGGCTCCCATTGGTCATACACGGCAGTCATTGGTGAGTAAATCAGGATATAATCACCATCCGGAACCGAGTTTTCAATCATCGCCTTGAACGCTGCGCGCTTTGCCGCATCGTTTTGATGGAAAGTAAAATACTTCCAAGATCTGTTGTAGTTATCGTTGTTGTTGCCAAAGAAATGATCCAAGTTTTGGTTTCCAAAACGTGTACCCCACGGCTCAAGCGAATATTGATCAATGATGGCTACATGCCACTTTGGATTGTAATTCAAGATTCCATAGTCTTGCATTTGCTGGTCAATGGAATACAAGTTGCCGTAGATTTGAGGCGTTGCAGTAGTGTACAACACATCAACAGAAAGGTCACGCGTATATGGGAAGAAATCCCTTGTTCGCGTCGGGCGGTCATAGTTTACACCACTGAAATCATTGTCTTTAAATTGATAGAAATGATCTTGTCCCCAACCCTCTTTGTTTTCTATGTATTGGAATGAACTTTCTCTCCAAATGGGTTCGCTCGATTCAACAGAAACACGCCAGAAATATACGGTACTATCTGTACAAATGAGTGGCGCATTTTGGCCTGTTGAACTCGAGGTCCAATTCGCTGGGGGCACTGTTTTTATTCCTCCTAAACCTGTGACAATCGCATATCGATGGAATGGACTAGGTGCACCGATAAAATCGATGGTATCCAATTCGAAGCGATACGTATTTATCGGCGCTATTGGATTCACGGTGGAAGCCATTACTGTCACACTATCATTCGGAACGACAGCAAATGGATAAGGTAAAACGGGCTGTATCCCTTCAACGTTGATAAAAAGTGTCTTTGTGAGTTGATTGTTGACAATTTCATCGTATTGCTCATCAATGAACGTGGGTAAATCTGCTTTAATAGTGAAAGAGTTCAATCCAACACCAGCGCCAGGTAGCAACGGAACTTTGAAATGAACGGTATCCGTATAATCCAATCCATTTAAATAAAATGAATAGAGCGAATCGACATTAGACCCAGGAAGATCACGAACGATGTCCACTGAAAAGGTATCCACTACCGAGCGTCCCAAGTTTTTCAATGCGATAGAAATCTCGATGCTGTCGACACTTAGGTCGAGTGTTTCAGGACTAAAGGAAACGCCTTGTTCGGTCAACTCGATTTCTGGCTTATTGTGGGGATTCATGCGCAACATAGGGTCACCATTCAAGGACATTTGCGTTGCTGTAGATTCAGTGAATAAGTTTGTTCCGAATGTTTCCATCGTCGCTACGACATTCTGCATTTGTTCTCCAAGTGTTTTGCCGTAGTTGTTTACACTAAGTTCTTTGTATAGCTCATTGGAATACTGATAAAGGGTGGATGCAAAACCAAGATTCACAGTTCCTAAGTACGCAATCGGACCATATTCAGGCGTGGAAATAAACTGCTCAGATTTCGAAATGGTGCTTTCAAATATATTACCGTTGTAGCATGAATTGGCAATCATAACGGGATACTTCCCATAGTTGTCCCAGTTTGCTGGTTCATCAATGTTGATTTCAAATCCAGATGTCGTTGGTTCTGAGTGACCAAAGAAATTGATCAATGATACACCATCACGAATTCTATCCATGATCGCGTTCAACTCACCTGGTGGCAATGGGTCGTCATTGGTCTTTGCTACAGTTTTTACGTTTCCACCGTAATTTCCATGCTCAATGGTTGTTTTCAAGGTCGACATGTAGCCTTGAAATGTAGTTTGCTGGTTAATGTCCGTGCCTCCTACGAAATGCAACACTTGTTTTTGCCAATCCTTCGTAGCTGAATTGTAAACTGAGCTAGGGTCCTGCTGTTGTTCGTACAAGATGAGTTTTTCCAAATAATTCGCTAACTCGTCATCCGTTCGTGCTACAACACGACCTGTTGGAATCAATGACGTCAATTTCGTCGTTCCTGGAAGGTTAGAAGTGATGCAGTTGTCACTGGATGGAAATCCAAATGACGGGATGAGGTTCAAGGAATAATTAGAAACATTTGAACGTCCGCCAGGACCATTAAATGCTAAACCTGAAACATTTGCCTCACGAATACCTTTACCCATTAAAAATAAACCTACGGGTTTATCTGTCGCTTGGGTGTACATATAGTAAGCAAAACGACGAATTCCGTTGATATGTTTGTGAATTCCCCCACCAAATTGTTGGTACAGTTCATAGACATCCGCCAAAATAACATTATGATTCCCTCCTTCGGGAGATATCCGGTATGCAGCATATTGGGCACTTGCGCTCTGTAAGTAAGGATTGTAGATCATCAACAAGGCCTTTTCGGCGCTCAACTGCGAGAAGTCAGTAAATGTTCCCGGCGATGTTCCTGGGTTCACAGGCGACATGTTTGACACTTGAGTGAAGGATGAAGCATCTTGAATCCAAAGCTTTTGAGCAGCACCTGACGGATTGTTTGGGATTAGGATTGTTCTCGCACTTCCATTTACAGTGAGCGTCAAGGATCGAGAAAAGTCTCCAATCGCCCAAACCATTGGATTAGCAGATGTCAAGTTCAATAGATCCAAACGTGTTTTTGTTTGAATTGGGTGATTAACCACTTGAAAAGTGGATTGTGTTGCACCAGCAATATTGGGAACTTTTGGATAGGTAAATGAAAAGTAGTTGATTGATTGAAAATCTGTCAGCGCACCCAGGTCAGGTATGATGTTGATCTTCAAATTTGTAGCCCCACTGGCAGGAAGTATGTTTGCTGGAAATGCGGAATTGATTCGAATTGCTCGATAGCCTGTAAATAAGGAATCAGCGAGGATGTAATTTGTACTACCGATTGTATGTCGGGTATGGTGATTTGCTGTTCCAGAAGCAGCAGCATTTGAAATTCCTACAGTAACCGCTGAATACGTGATATTCGGCGCATCGGCTCCTTGGTATAATTGGTCCAAAGTGGTCGACGAATAATCCCATGTATATCCTGAAGCACCATTCACTGGTGGATTTCCCCATCCTTCACCAGAGGTGTAAAATGAACTTGACGCACCGAAACTTTTTTCTCCTTCGTTATAACTGCTATTGAAGGACTGGAATTTTTCAGCAAAGACGAAATCTGACGAAACATAAGTGTCAATACTTACATCAGTATCTAAAATCACACGTTTGTTATTTGTTGAACTGTTCCAAGTAAAAAAATACTGAATCGTGTCGTTGTATAGGCTGTATTTTGGATTGCCTTGGTCTTCAGGGTTTTCATACAGTGTAGTGTCCAACCAACCATCGTTCCGTTCAGCGTAAAATAAGATGTAATCGCCAGCATCCAGTGAATTGTCTCCTCCATCCACGATATATAAAGGAATCTCCTTTTGTTTTCCGAAAACTTGTATATTTTGACTGGAGAAACTTGTTGTTGGAATATTCGCGGTTTGAAGTGCTTGAAATTCAAGTTTATGAATACCAGTAGTATAGATTTTAAACGAATAATATTTTTGTGAGTAATTGATCCACTCATTCCCAAATGTTTGTGCTTTGGATGCGAGCGGCAATAAAAGGACAACGATTGCGAAGAGTAGCTTTAATTTCATACTATTTCACAGTTTTGGGTGGGTCTAATTTCAATCGGATGGAAATGACATGCGAGTACAAAGCAACAGAGGCATCACCGATGTCTGTAAAGGCATAATCCAAGTAGAAACTTTTGAAATTCAATCCAATTCCAATATTCGGTTGAACATTTAAACGCTTTGTATCATCAAAATCTTTAACGTATTGCATGTTGGATAGTCCTCCGCGAATTGCAACGAAGTTCTTAAAACCTATCTCAATTCCAAAGTGTGGATCGAAAGAGGCAAATCCCGTGCGCAGCAGTGTATTTCTTCGACCATCTGTTGTCATGTCAAGGTCTAGTTCACCAGCTGCGTACAAGCCCTTTTTTCCTAAATCAAACTTCCCATGCGCAGCAAAAATCAACCGAGGCAATGTCAATTCTAGACCATTTTGAGGAATTGAATTTCCCGTTGCTTCAAATATCTCTTGTGTTTGTTGATCAAGTGTGAATACCCATGCGTTGAACGTGGAGGTAACATCTCTTGCCATCAGTCCAAATCGCCAATGTTTAACGCTTTGGTATTGTAATCCTGCATCCAACCCAAAACCCCAAGATTTTGCGAAATCACCTACTTTACGGTGGATAATTTTTAAGTTACCACCAATGCTAAGCCCTTCAATTTTAAGCTTCCTTGCATACGACAATAGAAAAGCATAATCTGCTGCTGTAAAGGTTGAAATGTTGTCGTAATTGATGTTTCCAGCGTTATCGATTAACTGAGTAGTGTTTGGAATGTCATCAACCGCAAATCGAATAGCAGAAAATCCAATAGCACTTTTGTCGTCAATTTTATGCGCTAGTCCAAGATAATCGTACTTCGCAATTCCAGCAAAATATTCGGAGTGCATCAATCCAACTTCTAACCATTTATTTACATTGGTCAGACCTGCCGGATTCCAATACCCGGAATTTACACCACCGGTTTGAGCAACGACAGCATTTCCTTGGCCAAGCGCATCGGCACCAACACCAATGGCGAGAAATTCATTAGAATATTTAGGTGCAACGGATTGTGATTGAGCAAAAGTGCTGAACACCAATATAGTTATGCTGGAAAGAAGGACTTTCTTCTGAAACATCGTGATTTGAATTTTAATGTCCTTTAACAGCATATTCGCTAAAAAATTGTGTTATTTGCACAGATTATCCTTCTCGGGTTGGGTAAAAATAGTGTAAACGACCCGATTATACAATTAGTCGCACCAAAAATCTCTAAGTGATGTTCAATCTACCAAATTTGTTTACTGCCGGCAATCTAATTTGTGGAGTCTTAGCCATTCTTTTGACCATGGCTGGACGAATTGATTTGGCGCCATTTGCCATTTTTGGAGGTGCATTTCTCGATTTTTTTGACGGTTTCCTTGCACGAAAATTAAAGGTAGATGGCGAGCTAGGAAAACAACTGGATTCTTTAGCAGATGTGGTAACTTTCGGCGTTGCTCCTGGACTACTTATGATGGCGGTGATTGTTGTAAGCATTTACCCAGAAGACCGTATTGCAGGAGAATTCGCTTCAAACGTACATTTTCAAATGCAAAATTGGATGAATGCTGTGTTTTATGGGGTACCAAACAATATGAATGCGTCGATTAAATTTTTGCCATTTTGGGGCTTGTTGATTCCATTTTTTAGCATGTTTCGTCTCGCCAAATTCAATATCGATACACGCCAAACTTCCTCCTTCATTGGTATTCCTACACCGTTAAATGCATTGTTCTTTACATTCTTCCCCCTGTGTCTATGGATTAATTTTCCAGAATGGACATTGAGTAATCCGTGGTATATCTTTTTGTTTAACCCCTTTGTCTTAGTAGCTTTAGTTATAGGTATGTCTTTGATGCTAATCGCCCCACTGCCTTTGTTCGCCTTGAAGTTTAAGTCTTTCGGTTGGAAAGGAAATGAGATTCGCTACAGCTTTTTAGTAATTTCTATTGCCATGATTCCAGTTTTGATGGTGTGGGCTATTCCTTTAATTGTATTTTTGTACCTGATTTTATCCGTTGCGGAAGCATTATTCAAAAAACAACAACATGAAATTCAAAGCTGAAATTGATGTGATGCCATTGGATGCATTACTTGATCCTCAAGGTAAAGCCGTGTCTAATAGTATGAAAAACATTGGTCTTCCTGAAATCGAAGGCGTACGTATAGGTCGCCATATCCGTCTATTTGTGGAGGCTGACAGTCAAGCATCAGCAGAAGCAAAGGTAGAGACAGCATGCAAAAAGATGTTGGCCAACCAAATCATGGAAAGCTTTTCGTTCTCGGTTACAGAGGCTTAATCAATATTTTTCTTGATACTCGGGAATTTCATTGGATTTGCGCGTTCATCACGCGGAACTGATACTTTTTCGTCATCCAATTCTTTGGATGGCTCCTTGCGTCCTGAAATTTTCTGCGAGTCCACAACCATAGAGGTAAATGCCGCCTGCGAATTGGCATACCATGCTTTTGAAGAGTTTTCTCAAAAGAGTGACGATGACCGATCCAAATTTTTATTGCGCATTGCAGATTTACTCCAAATTTATAGAGAGAAAATTGGAGAAATTTATTGCGCTGAATCAGGACTAACAAAAGATCGATTTGAGGGTGAATTGTTTCGTACTGTAAGGCAGTTGATTAATTTTTCAAATGAAGTAAAGTCTAGTTCATGGCGAAATGCATCTATCGATACGGCGAATGTAAATCAACAACCAGCAAAACCGGATCTTCGGAAGATGTCGGTTCCATTGGGGCCAGTGGTTGTTTTTGGTGCGAGTAACTTCCCTTTGGCCTATTCGACAATTGGAGGTGATGCCGCTGCTGCATTGGCTGTTGGTTGTCCGGTCATCGTTAAGGCACATGCCTTTCACGCAGCCACGTCAGACTTAGTGGCTACACTCGTAGTTCAAGCAGCACAAGAAACAGGAATGCCTGATGGGGTGTTTTCACATCTGCATGCACGTAGTTTTAGAGTTGGTCAAGAATTGGTGCAGCACCCTTGTATTAAAGCTGTTGGATTCACAGGAAGCCATGCGGGTGGTCGTGCGCTTTTCGACTTGGCAAATGCCCGTAAGGAGCCAATTCCTGTCTTTGCAGAGATGGGTAGCGTGAATCCAGTTTTTGTTTTTCCAGAGTTTTTGAAAGACAAAAGTAAAAAAGAAAAATCTGCTGAAATGCTTGCCAATTCTATGATTTCTGGAATGGGTCAGTTTTGCACGAACCCAGGATTAATCTTCGTGATTGAAAATGAGAATAGTGCGGATTTCATTGCTTTGTTAAGCAAAGCGTTTTTAAATAAAGAGACGACATCGATGCTACATGTATCGATCAAAGAACGATTTGATCAAGGTAAAGTGAAGATAGAGCGTCAAGGTGTAGACCTGA
>JAJTDQ010000034.1 GCA_021300505.1 Cryomorphaceae bacterium | reverse complement strand
ATCGTCTATCATGAATGGTGAAATGGAAAAAATTGCAAATAAACTCCCAAGAAAAATTCAATTTCTAACACGAAGTGAGTTTACATCGGTAAATAAATAATTGAACTGAGCCGTTTTTTTTTGTTATTCCTCGAACAAAACCGCGTTAGGCAGATGTAACTTAAATTCATTGTATCATGGGAACAAAAAAATTCATTCAGACACTCCAAGTGTTGCGGCAAGGAAGTATTTCCATTTTGTTAATCGGTGGCGTTTTTTATTTAAACAGATTCACTGGAGGAGTCGCTCTCCTCACTATTGGTGGATTAAGTTTGGCTGTTCACTCTTTTCTGCGCGCTTTCACACCAATTTATGAAGAACCAAATTGGGAATTGGTTTACCCTGAGTTGGCTTTAGGCCACCATTCTTTTGACACTCCTCAGGAAGTAACTTCTAAAAACGAGGAACTATGAAACCTGGAAGCAAAGCATGGATGATGTTCATGAAAAAACTATATTGTTTCAGTGAAGGAATCTTAATTTTTTCATTGGTGGCAAAGTTCCTACTGTGGCAAATGCCTGAGCTGAAAAGTCCGATCATTGTCTCGTTGACAAATGTTTCAATAATGACAGGAGTTTTCAATTTAGCCATTATCTATTTGATTTCCATGTTCGAACCTGTGCATGTAAGACCAGACTGGGCAATAGTGTATCCACAACTGCGTGGAACCAAGGAACAAAAAAGTACCAAAACAAAAAAATGAGAAGAAAGGCGATATAAATCGCCTTTTTTTATGCCGTTATTTATAGAAAATTTATGCGTGAATCTAAATCAACAAGTTAACGTTTCAACCCACTTTCGCAGGTTGAAACACAATGAATTGACTTTGATACTCATGCAATTTCTCGCAGCACCAAGACGCTTTAGATACGCGATGTTCCATAATGGAAGTGCGTAAATCACTGTCAGAAGTGATCACTGCGACAGGATATTTTTTACCCGAAAGATCCTGAGCAAAAACAATGATGCTGCCTGGAAGCTCCGGAAATGAATGAACAAGTCGGTAAAGTTCGATTGCAAATTGAGCCTCATTTGACACAAGTGCATAGGCATTCCCTGATTTGTTTTTTGGATTTTCTCCAATGACAACTTTTTCAAAGTTCAAACGGAGTGTTTTTGGCGAAGCGCCAGTCGAAATGATCAATTTCTTTTTCATGTAATTGGTGTATTTAATTATTGAAATCTCAGCCGGACGGTTCGGATGTACCTCTCCCACCTGACTTTGACTCAATTTTTAAAACCAATTACATCTTTATCCGATCATCATTCAACCATTTTAACGTTCAATTCCTTATACGCGAACATCCCAAATATATATCAAAATTTCTATTCATTTCCTTACGGACACCCTAAAAAAAATGAAAGTTCAAAAAATATGTAGCATTTGTGTTATGCACATTGTTGATATCCGTACTTGACTTGAAAAATTAAAAACCATGCAGAAAAAAATCAACTCAACAAAAGCAACTGCGCGCACTGTAGCCACAACTGCACCTTCTACAAAAAACAAAAAGCTTACTCCATTAGATGCCATTAATGCTATTTATTTCGCATCTAAAGATTCTGGCTTACCGATTGAGCTGATTCCGAACTTAAAGAAAGAACTTAATGTATTGTCGAAGTATCTCTCTTGTTCCCACACAGAAGCCTTTTTATTTGCGAATATCGCTACACTAAATTTGTTCGGTGATAAATCAGACATGGTTGACTTGTATCGTTTTTTTGACGTTACTCCGTTTCAATTCATGCCCTTGATTCCCGCATTGGATTCACTCTATGAGAAAAGGTTAATCCACAAGAAAACACACCGTCATCGTTCAGATGATGCAATGCGCAAGTATTACTTTTCTGCCGCACCAGACATCATTGATGCCTTAATTCGTAATGCACCATTTCCGAAATCGGAAAAACGTGAAATGAATGGCACTATAGAAGTGTTGGAGGTAATTTATGAGTTAGCCAACTCATGCATTCAAGGAGAATTGAATATTACGGATATGATGAATGAGGTTGATCAACTCCTAAATTCACAAAAAAAGCACGCTTTTATTCGCAATGTTCGCGATTTGGACATTCTTGACAAAGAACGTGTATTGTACATATACGTAATTTGGAAAACGCTAATGGGAACAACAGCGGTAGATATGGATGACCCAATTACTGCGCTATTCCCAATTTCGTCACAACGCGTTCGCTACATTCAAAGCATCTACAGTGGAGACTGCAAATTGATTAGCAATGACTTGGTGGAGTACCGCCAATCACGTTTTTTCAATGATGTGGAACTTCAAGTTACCGAAAAAACAGCGGAGCTCTTGCAGGAAGACCAAATTGCAGTTTTCAAGCAACGCAAGAAATTCAACACCATTAAACCTGAAAACATTGGAACAAAGACGTTGTATTTCAGTGAACGAGAAGAGGCGCAAATCAGCACTGTTCGCGAAATGATGATGGATAACACATACAGAGAATTGATTGACCGCCTGAAGGGTAAAAACCTTCCACTCAACTTGAATATCTTGTTATTTGGTGCACCGGGTACAGGGAAAACAGAAACTGTTTTGCAGCTGGCTAAGGCAAGTGGTCGCGAAATCATGAAGGTCGAAATTAGCCAAACCAAGTCGATGTGGTTCGGTGAATCAGAAAAGAATATCAAAAAGATCTTCAATGAATATGAGGAATTGTGTAAAAGCTGTGAACTTACCCCTATTCTCTTCTTTAATGAAGCGGATGCTATTCTATCGAATAGAAAAAGTGGCTCACACAGCAACACAGCTCAAACTGAAAATGCCATTCAAAATATTCTCTTGGAAGAATTAGAAAATTTCAAAGGTATATTTCTGGCAACCACAAACTTGGCAGATAACCTTGATAAAGCATTTGATCGTCGTTTCTTGTTTAAGATCAAATTCGAAAGACCGGAATTGAAAGCAAAAACAGCTATTTGGATGGATAAAATAAGTTATTTGACAGAGGAAGATGCTCGCTATTTGGCGGACAACTTTGACCTAACTGGAGGGCAAATCGATAATATTGTCCGCAAATGTGAAGTCAAATCTGTTATTGAAGGAATTGATGCAGACTTTGAAATGCTAAAAAACTATTGCATTGAAGAGCTCGTTCTATCAGCCAAAACGGGGAAATTCATCGGTTTTCAAAAAAGCGCCTAAATTGATTTTGAACATGAATGCGAATAACCACTAGGTCAATTTTGCGTTCATGTTCAAATCCGAAAAACAAATCACTAACTTAGTGCTTTCACGGACTGAAAATCATGTATTTCGTTAATCTCTTTGGTATCGGCATACGCTATTGGAATTGTGATATTCCACTTACCATTTATACAGAAATGGATAAAGTGCGCAAAAACCTTGATGCCAAGTGGGAAACACTCCTTTTTGATACGGAGTTCCTTTCATCCTTTAATATTTCGCATTGGCAAAAACTCAGCGAAACAGGTGAACGACGTGCATTTTCCCTTACTAGAGACAACCGTGTTGAAATTAAGCAGAAATCAAAGTTTATCGACAAGTTTAAATCAATAGACCTATTGGGGCAGGAGACCCTCTTTCCTAAATATTCGACCTCAATAAAACAAGATCACGTGCCCTTAAAAGATGGTCACCAAAGGATAATATTGGTTCAATACGAAACAGGTCTTTTCAATAAATATGAATTCAATACTCCATCCCTTCAACTTGACAATCTGTGCTTTACTTTGGTGGATCCGATCCCTGGAAAAACCCAACAATGGCTTTCGGGCATTGAGCTGAATGGTCTTTTATTGAAGAGTACCCAGAACGATGTATTGTTTCGTGGATCAACTGTTTACCTTTTCTAATTTTCTCTCAAAACTTGAATGATTACTGCATAAACTTGATGAATTTTTACTAATTTCGAAAGCAATAAACGCTACTACTATGAACAAGCTAAAGAGTCTATTAAACAGTATTGAAGAAAAGTTTCTTTTTCGTTTCGGAAAGAGAAGTTGGCAAATCTTATCAATATTGGCCACGGGAACATTAATTTATGCAATTACCCTTTATTTCTGGAATGCGCTTCCCTCATCACGCGAAGAAGTGAAAATTTCGAAAATGGAATTCGATAAAAACGAAATCGACACCGACTTTGATGAAAGTAATAATGTTGACGCTTGTGCAAAAGAAGATTACAAAAAGGTCTTAGATAGCCTCAAGCGCGCCATGCCGAATGCAGAATGGAAAAAACTTGGAGATTCAGTAGAAGTGGAGCGCTATCGCTGGGAAGAAGTGTACGACCCTTACTGGGGATTTACTTACCCGCAACAAGTCGAATATACAGAGATGGACTACCGACGAAATCCTGAGGCTATTCCCAATATCTTGGACGACATCTTTGAATACAAAGGGATTGATTCTACTCAATTTTGCCAAAGAATCAATGTGCTTCGTATGCTTATTGAGCTGAACAAACTTACAAGTCAAGATAAAGGAACCAAGTTCTTACAATCCTACTACAGAAATACATTAATTTATAATGGTCATCTGAGTTTATCGAATATCAAATCAGCTGTTTTAATTTTTGAGAAAGTTGAAGGACATAAGCCGCGGTTTAAAGAATTGTACGATGAAAAGGATGACGTAAATCAATTCAGCCGATACATTGACTATTTCAGAAATGACTCCATCACCAATGCACGTGTAGAAACAGTCATGGAAACATTAAAAAACATCAAGGACAAAGGCATCATCAAAAAGGCCGCGGTTAAACACAGTATTGCTCAAAAAATTCTAGGAAGTGGATTGATTGATTCGGATATCGACGCTGCATGTAATGATTTCTTCAGTTCAACAGATTTTAAATATACCGATAAATCTGCCATTGGTATTTTCTATAAATACCACCGTTTGTATGCAAGAAAAGTTCGATTAGCAGAAGAACTTCTTGCAGAAGAGCAATTTGAAAAGGAAATGAATCGAGAACATTATTACGAAATTGGAATATTGAGTTTTGCATCTGTACTGAGCATAGCCACCATCCTACTTCTTTTCTCCATTCGTGGAATTCTAAAAGATAGAAATCAATCAAACGCATAATACGAAAAGCTCCGAAAGGGGCTTTTTTTCTATAATTTCAGATCCAATGATAAAAAAAGTACTTCTCATCTTATTTCTTTTCGTCTCCCTATTTTCTATTGGTCAGACCACTCGAGATTTCAAAAAGAAAACCTCTGAGAATGAATCAGAGCGGACAGAAATATTAAACCATGCTCGTAAAAATGTGTTTTCCCAGATCCATCAAGAGGTTGTTTTTGTAGTTAATCATTTTAAAGTTTGTGGAAATTATGCATGGTTTGAAGGAACTGTGCAGCGCAAAGATGGACAACAATTAGAATTTCCAAGTGACTATTATGATTGCTGTCATGCTGAGGGACTTTTTATTAAGAAGAATGGAAAATGGACTATTCTTGAGTTTCATTCCTTTTCTACTGATTGTTGGTATTGTGGTATTTCAGAAAGATATCCCGAGGTTCCAAAAAGTATTTTTCCTCTAGGCAATCCTTATTAAGCGGACTATGTCTCGATTGTCATATACATTTTCGATAGCGATTTTTTGTGCGTGTGGCTTGATTATCTTCTTTTTCCTGGCTGGTTTTAAGCAATCAACCATTCCTGTGAATAAATCCATACAAAAGGATAGTAAGATTTCCATACCCCAAGAAACAGATTCCATACCTTGGCAAGTTATCAAGCTCATGCAATCATACCCAGAGTTCGTTGTTGGCTACAAAAATGGATGCATTATTTTTCAAGATTCATCAACGATGGTCTTCGATGACCACAAAATTAAAGTACCACTGGAGTTGATTGATCATCCCGACATCGAGGATATGTTTTATGAAAAATATGTGTGCGATAGCGTTGTAAGGATCCCAAGTGGTGATGCAGGTCGGATACGCAACGAAGCATTTTTCATGAAAATCTATGGTAAAAGTCAAGAACAAGTACGTGCCAATTTAACCGAGATCATATGGTGTCCAACACTAATCAATCAGCGAATTTTGGTCAATAAAAAAAATAACGTAAGTAAACGTTTCATTGCGCTATCCAATGAATTAGATCAGCATCCTGAATTCAAAAAATACCTAAGCAATATTGGTGGAACCTTCAATTACCGCAAAATAAATGGTACGAATCGCTTAAGCATGCATAGCTTCGGTATTACCATCGACATCAATATATCAGAATCAAACTATTGGCAATGGGACTGTGGATGCACCAATGAAAATGGTTTACGTGGATACAAGAATCGAATTCCCATTTCACTCGTTTTGATTTTTGAAAAACATGGGTTTATCTGGGGAGGACGATGGAAACATTACGACACTATGCACTTTGAGTATCGCCCAGAATTATTGCCTTGATTTGGAATCCCATTAAGATTAACAATCCAATAACAAAATAGCGATAGAACGACTGATTTTCACTTCGAGAATTTTGTAATTTCACAATTCACGTTTTAATATCCTGGAATTATGGCGAACAATGTACAACTTCAAAGAACCCTGACTTTAGGCCTTCGTATTTTACTTGCTGGCATGTTCTTTTTGTCAGCTATTGCAAAATTGTATCCGAGTGCAGCTTTGGCATTAGGAACTTTTGAAGCTAAACAATTGATTCCAATGGGTTTCAATGAAGAATTTGCTCAGTATTTCTCTAGAATTTTAATTGGCTGTGAACTGGCGCTAGGTGTTGGATTGCTTCAACCTCATTATTTTAAGCGACTCGTGCTACCCCTTTCCTTTCTCATGTTGTTGGTGTTCTCCTCACAACTCACCTATGAGATCATAACTATCGGTAACAAAGGAAATTGCGGATGTTTCGGTGCATTGCTTCCTATGACACCAGTTCAAGCACTTGTTAAAAATATCCTAGCGATGGGAATGCTTGTTTATCTATACATGGTGAGTAAAAAAGAAGCTGATAAACGCGATCATTTCTTGATTTTGTCCATTATCTTGGCTTCTGTTCTTGAGATTTTCATGGTTGGACCAATGCAACAAAAGACAAAGATTACCCCAGTTATTCAAGGAACAATAAATGAAGTGGATACAGCAACAACGGTTGCGGATACAACCGCAATTGGCAAAGATCCGAAAGCTGTGAAAGATTCAATTCCGGAGGTAAAAGAACCGAAAGCTAAAAAATCAGGCTTCAGTAACCTCTTCCCTGACATCGACAAGGGTAAGAAAATCCTGTGTTTTTTCGCTCCTGGATGTGACCACTGTAAAGAAACGGCAAAGCAACTTACCAAAATGAAAAAATCTATCCCTGGATTCCCTGAAGTACGGATTGTTTTCATGGATGAAGAAGCCGAATTGATTCCAGATTTCTTTGCATTTGCAGGCACTGATTATACCTACTTGGTGCTCGATGTTGTTAGCTTCTGGAAGACACTCGGTAGTTCAAAAGACACACCAGGAGTAATGTACTATTGGAATGGAAACCTCATCAAAGAATACAACGGAATCGCAGACAAGAAATTCAAAGAGGGGGAGTTTAAGAAAGTGGTGGTGAAGAAATATGAGTGACGAATGACGAGTTTCGAGTTACGAGTTACTAATTATGAATTGCCGAAGGCATCAAATTTCTCTACCCCGTAATCACATTCAAAAGAAAAAGCAACAAGACTATTGCTCCTAGGATAACCCATAAATCACGGTTAATTGTGTCATTTTTAGCGCTTGTCGCTTGGTCTCTTTTGGGTGTTGGTTGGCTCTGTGATGTCTTATTTGATGTGGTTGTTGACGGCTTCGTTGGTTCAGTTGGACGTTCACTCCGCCTTCCATGAATATAGTATTCCCAATCATAGGTTGCTGAGGATCCAAATCGAACTTTATCACCTGACTGAAGGATAACAGGATCAGAAATAGCTGAGTTATTGACAAACGTCTTTGAACGTGAACCTAGATCAGTAAGAAAAACATTGCCAATATTATCGATAAAAATTTCGGCATGAGCCGGACCGATATCCGAATCCAAAAAGCGTACATCATTTTCTTCTGCCTGTCCAATTCGCAGTATTTTTGGTCCTTTTATCATATTTTTCGAATTTGATTCATCGATTTACCATGCAAAGTAAAAGGTTTATCTCACACTGATAAACTTCTGTTTATAAAAATAAAGTTATTGATCCTTTAAAGTTTTGTCGAGGGCTTCAAAAAGCAATTCACCTTGTAGATTGTATCCCTTTCTTAGATAATGGATATGGTCTTCATTCACCAATCCTGCTTTTTTCCATTCGAGCATGCATCCCTCACCTCCCATAGTTTCGTAGAGGTCCCATACGGCAAAACCATGTTTTATGCTTTCTTCACGCAAGATTCCGGAAATAATAAGGATACGTTGATTGACTGAAGCTACTCCCCCTTTCAATCGGTAATTCTCTGATGGCAAGGTAATAAGTACAGAAGAATGAGGTAATGTTGAGTGAATCATCGTGAACATGGAATCTACGATTTGACGAAAAACTTCTTCTGTAAAAGAAGGGTCATAGGATTCATTCGTCCCGAGTGAAACGATCACCATATCAGGATTAAACAAAGGCATCTGCTTGATGAAAAAATCATTTCGTAAATAATCCCGATACCTCGCTCCCGCCACACCAGCCGAATTGTAGACCACACCCTGCTTGTCATTCTCCACATAGATACCATGCAAGGTCATCGAAGCTCCAGAAAAGGAAACATCCAATCTACTCAGCGGCTTGGAACTTTGAAAGGCAAGCGTGTCAAAATGAGGTTGAGAATAGGTTTTTGAGAATTCATTATTGATTGTCACACTCCCATTTTTCGGATCATTCAAGGAGTACAACAGGAATCCTTTCGTATACGGATTAATGACTGAATCTTTCCTTAAATCAAGAGAAAACGCACCCGTCTCTGTCGTGCTTTTAATCCCAATACCAGGAAGTCCAATAGTGAATTTATGCGGATAATTGATGATCCAACTGTTCGACCATGCGGTAGCTGAAGTGGCACTAAAATCCTTTGGACCATTGGTTTTTGCCAAGGTGTAAGGAAAAATCAGTCCCCTTCCTCCATTGCCATAAGTCGTCTGAAACCTCTTTCGCGTAATGCCGCTCAAATTATCGGGTTGAATGTGCGAATCACCTATATGTAGAATGCGTACTTTTTGTAACGCCCCTTTGTTCAACGAATCCATTTTTAAGCGGAAGTTGTTGAACAATTCACCAGTATTTTCAATGGTATTCGTCCCCAAAGACAACTGCTCGCGCTGCCCAAAAGCAATGACGGGCAAGAATACAATCAATACACTCCACAAATTCATTCAGCGCAACTTAAAATTGAAAATAGATAAAAGGCTGAACTACGGATGAACGCATTTGAATGATTACCTGTATCACGACAATCATCATAGCGAACTTCATCAACAAGTCCTGACCTGAGATGTAAGTTACAACTTTTTCTTTCCAATTGGAAGGAATGAGCGTTAAACCATATCCCAAGATCAACAAAACAATCAACGTCGGATTGGTTTCCATGACGGCCCATACCATTTGCAAATTCGAAGAGCTAAAAATTCTCGTGTAAATGCTCCAAGTCATTTCCATGGAAGTTGCTCGGAAAGGAATCCACAGCAGCGAAACGCAGACAAAAGTAAAAGTCCAAGAGATGGTATTGTACCACGAATTGTCCCATCGTTTACCTGTAAATTTCACCCATAATTTATGAAGAATCAAAAGCACCCCGTGACCCGCGCCCCAGAACACAAATTTCCAATCGGCACCATGCCAAAATCCACCGACTAACATGGTAACGAGCAAGAAAAGCAACTGGAGTAAAAATCCTCTGCGATTTCCACCTAAAGGGATATAGATGTAATCGCGCAACCACGAAGACAAGGAGATGTGCCAGCGACGCCAAAAATTAGTGATGTCCATCGCCTTGTATGGCGAATCAAAGTTGAGACAAAGGCGGTATCCAAGTAAAAGTGCAACCCCAATGGCCATATCCGTATATCCGCTAAAGTCACAGAAGATCTGCAGCGTATAGCACAATGAAGCCAAGATCAACTCGGAACCTGAAAAACCATCTGGGGCTGAAAAAACGATATCTGAATATTGAGCAACATAATCTGCAATGATCGCTTTTTTAATCAATCCCTTGAAAATAAGGTAAAATGCTTCATTGAATTGGGCACCATTTAAGCTGAACTTCTTTTTTAACTGTGGTAAGAAATCGCGTGCGCGAACGATAGGGCCAGCGACAAGGTGAGGAAAGAACATCATGTACATCAAGTAGTTTCGGAAAGCAGGACGTTTCACTTGCTTATTGGCCACATCAACCATGTAACTAATTGACTGAAAAGTATAAAATGAGATTCCAATTGGGAGAATCAATTCACTCAATGTATGTTTACTTCCTGTGAGCACATTAACATTTGACAAAAAGAAATTCTTGTATTTGAAGTAAAGTAAAAATGAAAGACTAAAAAGAATTCCAGCAGTTAAAATCCATTTTTTCCTGCGCTCATTTTGTTGACGCTCTATCCACATAGAAAATAGATAGTCGGCTGAAATCGTGAGTAATAACAACAGAAGAAAGATTCCACTGGCCTTGAAGTAGAAATAGGCACTAAAGGCAATTATCAAGTATTCTCGAGGCCCCTTGGTTTTCGCCACGAATGAATACCCAATCAAGAAAATGGCAAACAAAAACAAGAATATACCTTGATGAAAGAGCATGGGATCTTCCGGTATATGCTGAAATTGTTTTGTTATTTCTCCCCAATTGATCATGCTACTTCACATTCATTAAAATGGTTCGTGTAAACTTCAGTTTCGGCAAGGTTTCGACTTTTTTCGACATGTCAATTACCCCCTTTTCTGTTAAGCTCACTGCGACCTGATCGAACCATAATTTCGCTGCACTCTTGGACGGATGTCTTCCATCCGCTGATCGTTCCATTTGTATTTCATGAGAGGCGAAAAAATGACTACCCACCTCCTTTTGCATGACGGCTATAATCCCTTTGTCTTTTGTCCATGCAGCGGGTCCAATCCATGAATAGCGAACATTGTGCGCGGTGAATGACTTGATAATGTTGCGCATGTAAATTGCTCTTTGATCAAAATCGTTGACAAAGAGTTCATTTAATCCGATAGCAAACACTACCACTGATGGCTTGTAAAGGTCAAGATAATAGTCTAAAGTATCCGAAGAGCCCCATTGTTTGGTGGATGAACCATAATAAATTATCGTTGCCACTAAGACATGACCATTGGCATCGCAATAAGCACTTACAGGACTGCGTAAGCCCTCCAATTGAGAGTCTCCTATCAGTAAAACACGTTCTACTCCTTCAGGTGTATCTACTGGAGTAGCACCTTTGGCTACCTTGACTGGTTTCGGTTGTTCTGCTGTTTCCGTCGAATCCGAAAACCAACGCCTACCTTTCTCAATCTTATTTGTGGATCTTGTGCCATTTTCGCGGACAAACATACGAATAATGCACGAATGTGGATTTAGTTCTTGTACGTCACCAACTCTCTGTCTAGTTTAATGTATTTTTTCTCTCCATGTTCACCTCTTATGTCGTAAAACGGGAGAAGCTCTTCCCCCACCGCATCTTTAAATTTCCTTCTAATGCGCGACAAATTAATGCTGATATCATCTTCCAAGGGATTCAACAAGTTGAGAATCGTTCGTCTCATTTCTTCCTCTGATTCTCTTCCAGAGATTTGCCGGTAAATGGCAAAAATTTCTTGTCCATGTTCAAACAATTCCGGAATCGAAATCCCTTCAGGATGATTTAGATAGAGCAAGAACAGAGCGCGCTCCTTTGGATTGAGCCGAACGCAGAGGTTACCAAAATCAACCAAGTGAATTTGCTTCATGAAACCATCCACTACAATACGACTTGGCTTGCGCATGATTCGAACCCGTTCTCTGAAAATCAGATTACTCCGAATGCCATCCATTGTCTCCAAGATCTGCGTCACAAAATTGGGTTGTAAATCTTTTTGATTAATATGTTCTAGGCAATCTAGGCAAATATCTGCGGTGCGCATTTTCAAAATTATTTCCATCTTGTTTTCGCAGTAATCCATAAAACACCCGATTGACTTTTGATGAAGATACTGTTGCATATCGCTTTTTTCGCCAAACAATTCACTTCTCAGTAACCAAGTAATAACCTCGTAAGCAATGGGAAAACGAACATCAACCTCATTTTTAAAAAAATGTTTCCAATTTGCTGTATGAACGAAATAGTTCTTCCTGCTGTCATCCATCGCACCAAACCAATTTTTGTCATTGCCGATGTCGGTTAGAAGAATCACGTGATCTTCTGTTGGAATATTTCTTTGACTACGGTAATTATAGCATTGACGGAATAAATCAATCCACGAAAGGCGATGATCTGTAAGAGGGAATTCTAATGGACGTTTTTCGTTTAGATTTAAGGACACTTGCATTACTTGTTCCTTAGTATTGAATTTTTTTTCGTTCTCCCAAAAATGTTCCTTTGGTTTAGCATCCATGATGCCTAGTTCACTTTCAAGGTATCGAATAGGACCTGGAAATTGACGCAACATCAGAATCACGTCACGATAGGTGTCTACATTTAATTCTGGACTTCTCAAGAGATGTACGTTCATGGCAGTTCTTGTTAGTTGTCAAGCAATTACTTACTTCGACGATCTTTTTTATCAAAAATATCAAAAATTGAGGTCTTCACATTGCCTAAATCTTTTGAAGCCGAATAGTGACGCATTGATTCACCCACATCCATCATCATTTGATTCATGTCTTGCTTGTCAATGGCGATTACGTTTTCTTGCTTTATACTCAACATTTGAGACGTATGAAAGGCATCGATATCAGCACCTATATAACTAAAACTCCATTTTTTTGTCTCTTCTAGGTGACGAATCATTGCAGCAATTTGATGGTATGTGTAATATTTCGAAGAATTTTCATAGCCATCTGTTAGAATAACCACTACCACACTGGCCTCATTATTTTGAATAGCATCTTGATGGGCCTCATTGATTTTATTTACTGATAATCCAATAGCGTCTAATAAGGAAGTTGAACCCTGGGGCTGGTAGTTCATAGAAGTGATCACGGGTAAAAAATTCACTGGGGCATCGCGAAAAAGGTGGTCGATATTTCCATTAAATGTTGTTAATGAGACTTTATATTCCTGATTGGGAAACTCATTCTTAAGTGATCGAATTATTTCTAACTGGGAATTAAATCCGTTGATGGCAGATTCTGAACAAGAGGTCATCGATCCACTTTTATCCAAAATGAATTGATAGATTGTCGTTTTGTTTTTCATGGTTGTTTAATTTATGGTTATAGGGCAAATGTCCTTGAAACCAAACCAGAAATGAAATTCCTGCAACCTTGCAATGAAGAAGATGACTTCTTTTTTTAAAGTTTCACCTGCTTCAAAAAACCTTAGAGAAGCTGCTTTAATTGCTCCTCTATAACTCTTATCAATTCTTTCATCTTTAATCCTTTATTTATTCAACACTTTTCATTTTAACCCTTCATACTTCACTTAAGATATTCATCCCTGAGATCCATCAAAATTCTTCCCATCATATTTTGACCTTCCCATTCACTATTCACCAACCTTGCACCCCAAAACAAGTGTCTCTCTCCTTTTCTACTTCCTATATTCTCAACGATTACTTTTCCTTTTAAACTTTTCAACCTTGACTTTAACACAGGATTTTGATCAAACTTCATTTTTACTACACTTCTCATTATTTCTACATCCTCTTCACTCATTGGAACAACAACCATGTGATCCTTATTTTTCTTCGCCTTCATTTTTGCACCCATAGGACTTTTTTCCATTCTAATAATTTCCTTAATTCCTGGATCATTAAACCTTTTACTTTGAAACAAAGCTTCACTTGTGAGCCACATTTTTCCTCCTTCTTGTATTGAACTTGAAAACATATTACCCAACCAACCATACTCCAAACCAACTTTTGTGAACTCAACAACTTCATTCTCCTTTTTCATACCCATAAAATTTAAGATTAGACATTAATAGCGGGTTGCTATACGCTCCAATTTTATTGATATAACATGGATAAATTATTTTTTTTAATGCTCAGGTGTATCAATACATCTAACCTAATTTTTCTATAGAAAGGATTTAATCTGAAAAAAATGCTGAGAAATGTGTTATACCATGTTGTTGATAGGACCTATCTTGAGATGTATGCAAGGTATTGTGGTGGATAAAATCCTTCAGTGGAGCTAGCGCAGGGAGATTATTTTTGAGTTGATGAAGCGCATGATCCTTGTCAAAGGAGTCATGTGAATTTTTCATAGTAATAAATTAAACAGTAAATAATCATGCTAGACGCCTTTGGGCGATATGAAAATTCTACAGTCTAATATTCTGCAATACTAAATATAAAGGGATCTCCTTGCTTCGCAGTGGTTTCAGAACGGGAGACGATGATACAACAGATGGGAATTCGTGTCCGTTTAATAAACGAAAAAACGCATGGTTACCTGTGAAGAGGTCATCAAATAATTCTTCGGTCTCGGTTTCAACATCTTCTTCAGATTCCGAAAAATCAAACTCTTCAAATCCAGATTGATCAAGGATACAAAGACTTTGACGCACCCTGAGTGAAGTTTCAGTAGAACCAGACTGAACAATCGCAGAAATATTTACCCACGAATTTCCAAATAGATTGAAAGCTATGACAATGGTTGCCAGAAGCATAAAACATCGATCTATTTTTAGCTTGAACAGGGACACAAATTTAATGAAGTAAGAGTAACCTTTGAAATTTGAACTCTACTAACAAAAGTTTACCATTATTCAAAGATACTTAAGTCAATTTCTAGCAACTCTGAATGCCTTCCATCGTTGTCTGTGACCACAGCACATTTATAGGAATAACCTTTTGTTTCAATAATTGAAATCGATTCAGCTTTGAAGTCGATCTTTCCATTTTCAGCCTTGATTTGAGTAGTTTCAGGAACATAGTGCTGCTGTAAGTTTTTCACCTCAATTACTCCAATAAAACTCCCAAGAATCTCGCCATCCTGAACCCAATCATCCGTATTTTCAACAGATGCAGTAAACAAGATACGTTCGTTCAAATCGTCACCAACAGCGCCTGAGAAACCAGCCTTGACATCATTCATTCGAGGTAAATCAATAGAATAGGATTTCAATTTTAAGGTTTCAGATATTCCTGTAATAAACTCCATGAAGTGGTCTACATCGACCATAACAACTCTGTTTTTACCACGGTTGAACAAGTACAGTTTTCCATTGACCGCAGCTGCCGCCTCGATATTCAATTCGTCTGGATTGAGTTTTGCCTCTTCGCGAAAAATTTCATAGAATTCTTGCAGTGAGAAGGTCTGAACCACTACTTTTCTGGTAACGTCTATCAATTTACCTTCAAAACGATACGGTTTTTTCGATCCCGAACCAAAAACAAATAAGTACTCAACCCCTTTCCACTGAATGTTCGTCATGGCTTCAAAATCATGTTTGGCGGATTTTGTCATTAACCCCGCCTCATCAGCCGAATAGGTCCCCAATGAAAATTTTGATGTTATTTGAAATGAACCGTCTAGCACAAATACCCATGGAACATTGTCTCCAATGGCGTAATAAGTATCACCAATATGCTCAATTCCAGAGGCAGACGGAACTTCTGTCAATTCAACCATTGACTTAACCTCACATTTCATTTTTTCTTGCAGTTGACATGATGAAAGCATCAAGATGAAACCAATGATTTGAATCCAATGTATGTTTTTCAAAGTTTTATTTTAAACCAAAATGCTTCTCCGCTTCTTCTGCAATATATCCTCCAATAGCCAAAGAGGCCGTTGCTGCTGGTGAAGGGGCGTTTAATACATGAATGGAACGTCCATGGTATTCGATGCGGAAATCATCGCGCGTATCACCATCCTTAGCCAATAAAAGCGCTCTAACACCAGATCTTCCAGGATGAATGTCATCCATCGTAAGAGACGGGATCATGCGTTGAAGGGTTTTTAGGAATAAACGTTTAGAAAATGCTCTGCGGTATTCATTTATCCCAAAGGACATGTTGTTGAAGAAAAGCTTCCATGTACCACCATAAGTCAAGGCATCAACGGTATCACGCATGGAGAAGTCTGTCTTTCCATAACCTTCGCGTTTAAATGTAAAGACCGCATTCGGTCCACATTCAATTTCTCCATCTGTCATTCTTGTGAAATGCACTCCAAGAAATGGAAAGTTAGGATCAGGTACTGGGTAGATAAGATTTTTCACTTTGTGCTTGGCCCCTTCTGTTAGTTCATAATAATCACCGCGGAATCCAACTACTTTTTCTTTTAAGTTGACCCCATCCTTTTTTGCTAAACGATCGGCTTGCAATCCTGCACAGAAGACGAGATACTTCGCTTCGAAAGAACCTTTATTCGTAA
>JAJTDQ010000033.1 GCA_021300505.1 Cryomorphaceae bacterium | reverse complement strand
TCAAACATTCGTCCTGGCGTGGTAACGAGTACATCCACCCCATTCTTCAATGTTCTGATCTGCTGTTCTTGATCTGTTCCCCCAAAAAGACCGAAGGACTTGACGGATGTTTTCTTTCCGATTTCAGTGAAGACACTGCCAATCTGTTTCGCCAATTCGCGGGTTGGCACCATGACCAAACAACGTACTCCTTTGTACCCTTTTCTTTTGCGCTTTTCAAGACGGTCGATGACGGGGATTGCAAAGGCAGCTGTTTTACCCGTTCCTGTTTGCGCCACAGCCATGACATCTTCTCCTTCAAGAATGTGTTTAATAGACTTAAATTGAATATCCGTTGGCTTCCGGTAGTCCATTGCTTCCAGCTGCTCAATAATCAGGTTTGATATCGGATAATCAGAAAATTTCATGATAACAGAAAATGAAAAAGGACGGATATCTTCCGCCCTTTGTGTATAGAAAACGGATTGACCGTTTATGCTTCCATAACTTAAAGGTTACTAACCTTATTTTTTTGACTTATCATCAAAAAACTGACTCGGGTCGTCTTTAATTTTTTTAATTTCCTCGTTAGCGAACAGCGTAATGGCCTCTTTGGCATTACGTTCTTCCTGAAGTTTTTTAGAAGGAACCAAGATACGTCCGCAGTGTTCGCAAACGATCACTTTTTTCTTAGAATCAATATCTAATGTTCTTTGAGGTGGAATTTTATTGAAACATCCACCACATGAGTTACGCTCAACTTGAACAACAGCCAAACCATTTTTCGCATTGGTACGCAGACGTTCGTATGCAACGATTAGACGATTTTCAATCAACTTTTTCGCTGAGTCCGACTTTTTAATCAAATCGTCCTCATCTTTTTTCGTTTCGCTCACGATTTCATCCAACTCCGCTTGCTTCGTCTTCAAATCTCCTTGACGGAAATCAAGTCTTTGCAATGCTTCGTCAAGCACTTCTTTCTTCGCTTCAACCTTCAACTTTGCTTCTTTCGACTTCTTTTCGTGAAGGCGAATTTCCAACTCTTGGAATTCGATTTCTTTCGCAAGAGATTCAAATTCGCGGTTGTTGCGCACGTTGTTCTGTTGTTCTTTGTATTTCGAAATCGCTAATTCTGCGTCTTTCGTCGCGTTTTTACGATCTGTAACTTCAGTTTCTAACTCTTTAGCTTCTTCTTGAATCTTAGCGATTCGTGTCTGAAGTCCAGCGAGTTCGTCCTCAAGGTCCTGAACTTCAAGTGGCAATTCACCACGAATGGTGCGAATGCGGTCGATTTCAGAATCGATTTTTTGTAATTCAAAAAGGGCGTCCAGTTTTTCCGCCACTGTAACTTCTTTTTTGGTCGCAGCTGCTGCCATGTGCTATAGATAATTAATTGGATTCGTATTGAGCTCCGATAATCGGACGGCAAATGTAGTAAATTTTTTCGTTAATATATCAACCAAAAGATTTGAAGTAAACTGCTCACTTTCATAGTGACCAATATCGGCGATGATTATTTGTCCATCGGCATCAAAAAACTCATGGTATTTAAAATCTGCAGTCACAAAAACATCTGCACCTGAAGCGATTGCTTTGCTCAATAGAAAGCTACCTGAACCCCCACAAAACGCCACTTTTTTCACCCACTTATTCTCCGCCGAGGTGTAACGAATAGCACCACAACCAAAAATAACTTTAATCTTTTTCAAAAAGTCCACGGCACTCATTGCTTCAGAAAATTCACCAAGCATACCACTTCCCTCTTGTTGATTGGTATTGGACAATTTGATTAGATCATGGGCGATTTCTTCGTAACTCAATGCTCCCCTCATTGCCTGAAGGGTTGCTGTCAATCTATGTTCTGACACCAAGTATTCAAGTCGTTTTTCTGGCAGTATTGTTCTTGAACCAATCTCTCCAACCTTAGGATTCGCACCAACTTCTGGTTGAAACGACCCCATTCCATCTGATGTGAAATTGCAATGCGAATAGTTCCCAATGTGTCCCGCTCCAGCATTGAATAGTGCATCATTGAGCTGTACCTCTTCGTTTTCAGGACAAAAGACAATCAACTTGTAAAGCACTTCCGACTTTGGCGCAAGCACCTTCAAATTGTTTAATCCTAGTCGTCGACCGAATTCCGCGTTTACACCTTGGTGGTAATTATCAAAATTTGTGTGAATGGCATAAACAGCGATGTCATTTTTGATACACTTCTCTACCGTTCGTTCTACATAACCCGTTCCCGTGATCCGTTTTAGGCCTTTAAAAATAAGCGGATGATGAGCGACGATAAGGTTACAACCTTTGGCAATGGCTTCGTCAACGACAGATTCTACACAATCCAATGAAACCAAAACACCTGTAATCGCTGCATTTTTATTCCCAATCAACAACCCTGAATTGTCATAGGACTCCTGCATACTTCGTGGAGCAAGATATTCCAAATGGGCAATAAGTTCAGAAATGGTAGTCATTGACTAAATATTTTTGATTAAACCGAAGCTTACACCATAGGCACGTGCTTTGTGTATGTAAGCAGCTTGTTTTTGATAGGATGAATTGAGTTGAATGCGCAACTCCGGACTGACGATTACACCCCAGCCACTTGCGAAATTGAATTGAACACCAGCATTAAAGATGGCAGAAATCACAAAAGGATTGTAACCACTATTTGTTTTAATCTCTTGCGAATCAGACGAATTTAACGTTGTCGTCCACTGTTGTTTTTGATTGTATTGAACAAACATTTGAGGCAAAAGTCCAGCGCCGATATGCCATTGGATGTCCTTGCCCATAGACAAGTTAATCCGAAGAGGCATTCCAATGTAGCTGTAGGTTGTTTGATACGCAAATGAGGTGTCTGTTCCTGTAAACGCATATTGTTCACCATTTCTGCTGAAATACATCCCTCCGTCCCAAACCAAGAATCGATTGATGCGATTCCGAAGTCCTAGGCCAAATGACCAATTTTGAATCAATGTTTCGTCAGCTCGAGTCCCCAAAGTATCACCAAAATAACCTGTGTTTGATTCTAAATTTCGAAATGTCTTCGACCAATTGGAAATGGCATAAACAGCCGTTTGACCTGTAATTTCTGACTGTTTAATCTCTTTAATTGGACTCTCCTTAATTGGCCCACTTTCTTCAACTAAAATTTGTGCACCACAAGAAAGCGTAAAGAGGAACGTAAAAACCACTAAAAAATGTTTCATCATTGTTTGCTATTTTAAAATAAAAAAATCAGTGCGTACGTGTCATAGACTCGGGAACACAGATAATAAAATCGGCACTTCCGACATTTTCCTTTTCCAATTTCCCAATATTCTTTTGAGTCACTGTTGAAATGGTCAAAACAGTCAAGCCTGGTTTTTCTCTATTGAGGTACCACAGAATACCTTGGTAAAAATTAGAATGATAGGCCCCATTGATGTGGTAAAAATAATCTCCAGCATTTAGGTTTTTAGCGATAAAATAAGCCATTGTCGCATCTTTCAACGCTTGAGCTTCCAACAAATGTCCACCCTCCATGTGTTGGTCCATCTCCTTTAATGGAGCATATTGCGACAAGGTAGTATCCACCGGAAAGTCCAATGGTGCGATGTACGATTTCTCTTGGGCAGATAGGCTATCAAGTGCTGGTCTTCCTCGCTTAAAGAGTAGAGATGCATATTTTCTTGGCACGTTTGACGCAATGGAAGTTATACGATTTTGTTTTGCATACAAAAGAAGTGGCTTGTAATCCGTCTCATAATTTGGCCATAAACGGCAGCTGTCTTCAAATTGTTGATCAGAGATTTTACCATCGATATAATCAATCAAAAGCATCTGTTGATCCTGTTCGAACATTTCAAACCCCATTTTCAACGTCGCTCCATGATTTTCGAACAAATCTCGCAACAACTCAAGCTCAATCCAGTGTGCTATAGGGTTATCGTGGTATTCACCAAAGAAAACAACCTGATTTTCAATTGCTTTCTTTTTCAACTTCTTGTAGCTAACTTTTTTGCCTTTCGCATTGTAAATAACAAATGCTCCATCCTTCTGAGCGAAGGTATTCATTGCAAAAAAAAACGATAAGAGGCATACCAACACTTTTCCTTTCATTTTCATGGTTTTGTTCCATCACAATATTAAGAACTTCCGTGGATTATTTCCTACTTTTGTATCATACATGGCATTATTTCGCAACGCGTTCGGTTCCGTCAAACAGCTATTTGCTCGACTTTCCATCGTCCTTTTGATGATGACCATTTGTCGCCTTATTTTTTTTGGCTTCAATAGGGGAAGTTTTCCCAATGCCGGAATAGTAGATTTTGCTGCAGCACTTTGGTTTGATTGTGTCACTATTGCTTTGATTTTCCTGCCTTTTATCATTGTCCATTCCTTCAAAAACATACGATTTGAGCGGATTTTTAGCGCCATTCTAAAGATCTATTTTCATGGAGCTACGGCCTTAATTTGTACATTGAACTTGATGGATGTGGAGTATTTTCGGTATACATCAAAGCGATCCACCTTCGATTTATTCACAGTTTTGGGTGCAGGCAGTGACTTCGCTCAATTGGCAGGAACATTTTTCACAGATTTCTGGCTACTTATCCTTTTCTTGATAGTTCTTGTTTCAATTTCGGAGTGGCTCTATCGAAAAACGGAAAAAATCAATGCTCCGAAAATTTCCTGGCAAGTAGCTTCAGTTCATGCAGTGATTTTATCTGGGTTGTTTGTCGTTATCGGTCGAGGGGGATTTCAACTGAAGCCCGTAGGCATAATGGAAGCCTCTCAATTTACTGATCCAGCTAACTCTGGGTTGGTGTTGAATACTGCCTTTACGATGATCAAGTCTTATGGAAAAGAGCGACTTGACTTGAAAGATTATTTCGACAAGAAAACAGAACAAGCGATATTCAATCCAATTCAACAGTCCAAGCCAGCACACATCCTACCGGAGAAAACCAATGTGGTGGTAATTATCCTAGAGAGCTTTGGAAATGAGTTTGTTGGCGCATTTAACGGAGGAAAAAGTTTTACCCCATTTTTCGATTCGATCATCGATCAATCGCTCACGTTTGAATATGGCATCGCCAACGGCAAGAAATCAATTGAAGCTGTTCCGGCGATATTGGCTTCAATTCCTAGCTTAATGGACAACCCTTACATTTCCTCACCTTACGGAAACAACCGAATTGGATCTTTGGCCTCCATCCTTAAGAAGAACGGCTATTCGACAGCATTTTATCATGGAGCAACAAATGGTTCAATGCGCTTCGATAGTTTCGCCGCACAAGCTGGATTTGAACAGTATTTTGGTAGGTACGAATATGGAAACGATGCGCATTTCGACAAGACCTGGGGCATACTTGACGAGTACTTTAACCCCTGGACAGCCAGACAGTTATCGAAGTTAAAGCAGCCATTTTTTGGGACATTATTTACACTTTCCTCACATCACCCTTTCTACATCCCTCCGCATTGGAAAAACAAGGTGAAAAAGGGGCGTCAACCCATCTGCGCATCAATTAATTACGGTGACATCGCGTTAAAAAAATTCTTCGAAGAAGCGAAAAAGCAAACTTGGTACAAAAACACCATTTTCGTTTTGGTTGCCGATCATTCACCTGCAACGTTAAACAAGCTCTACAGTCAACGCAAGTTCATGTACCGCATTCCGATTGTTTTCTTTGATCCAGAAGGGCGATTAAAGCCGAAACGCGAGCAAAAGATCTTCCAGCAACTTGACATTATGCCGACCTTACTTGATTTGCTGAATATCAACACGAAATATTATGCGTTTGGGCGTTCATACTTCGATCCGCGAGAGAGAGAAGCATTTGCTTATTTGGAAGGAGCCTATTTTTATTTCAAAAAACACCAAATGCTCACTTTTTCGAAAGATAAGGCACGATATTTGCATGATTTCACCGTCAAAATTGAATCATCAACAGATTCATTGCGCTTCTACAAAAAGGAAGTGCGTGCATCGGAGCGAAGATTGAAAGCGATTATTCAACGCTACAATCGGGATTTGATTCAAAACAAAACGCATGTGAAATGAAGCAGAGGATCCGATTTATCATCAACCCAATTTCCGGAGTCGGAAAAAAAGGGGATTTGCCAGAATTGATTGAAAAGTATTTGGATCATTCTAAATTTGACTACGACGTTGTTTTCACGGAGTACCGAAAGCATGCCAAAAAATTGGCTTACGAAGCGTCTATGAACGGTGTTGATATCGTTTGTGCCGTTGGTGGTGATGGATCCGTTCACGAGGTTGGTACTTCATTGATCGGCACGCAAACAAAATTGGCGATCCTACCTTGCGGTTCAGGCAACGGGTTAGCTCGTCACATGGGCATACCTGTCAATATTCCAAAAGCAATTGAATGCATCAACAAGGAAGCATCCATTCGAATGGATACTGTCTTGGTGAATGACAAACCTTTCCTTGGCATTGGTGGTTATGGCTTCGATGCCATTGTAGCCAAGAAATTTGACAGCTACCACAAACGTGGTTTTTGGAGTTATGTGAAACTTGTACTTCGTGAATTCGTTCGTTACAACCCCATCAATATTTCAGTTGATCTGAATGGGGAAATCAAAAACATGCCCGTTGTGTTGTGCACAATTGCGAACGCCTCTGAATTTGGAAATGGATTTGTCGTATCACCGACTTCTGATGTTACAGATGGGAAAATTGAATTGTGCATTTTAAAGCCTTTTTCAATCTGGTCTGCGCCGAGCGTTATATTCCGCTTTTTCCGTCGCACCTCACACAAATCGAAATTTGCAGAGGTAATCCCTTTTCAAAAAGCACGCATAAAATTAAGTCAAAAAATTGCGCATTACGATGGTGAACCGTTTGATGTACGTGATGAATTGAACATTCAAGTTGTTCCCAGCAGCTTAAACATTCTAATTGGTAAAAAATAAATGGAACCTGTACAGTTAGAAATTACGCACATTTTAAGCAGAATGGATTCATTGAGTCCTGATGCTAAACCTTTATGGGGATCGATGTCTGCCCAGCGCATGATTGAACATTTGTCGGATTCATTGCGCATTGCTTCAGGGAAAGATCATTTTCCGTTGGAAGTTCCAGAGGAAAAACATGACAAAATGAAGGCTTTTCTTCATTCTGACAAACCAATGGCGCGTAACATTGAAGTGTCTTTTGCATTGAAAGAAACACCGCTTCGCAATGAAGAAATCGAATTAGCGATTGATGAATTTCTACTCGAATGGATTGACTTCGAAGAACATTTTGCTAATGAAAGTCAAACCGAAGTTCATCCTTATTATGGCCCCTTAAATTTTAATGAATGGAGTTTGCTTAACCAAAAGCATTTAACACATCATTTCGAACAATTCGGGATATAAAAAAAGAGGCTTTCGCCTCCTTTCTTCTCCTACTCTTTTTCTTCTTTTTCAGCCTTCTGAATGCGCTCTAATGGTAAAAGCTTTTTGCCTTTTCGATGACTGTGTGTTTTCTTGCTCTGAACAACTTCGTTCACTTTGACAGGTTCAATTTTCTTTTGCTCTTTTTGCTCCTGATTTTGTGCCGTTGACATCAATGAAATAAAGGCCATTACCATCAACACCATTCCTTTTTCGATTGCTTTCATTTTTATGTATTTTTGAGATTCATCGGAAATTTTCAAATAGCATGCCAAATAGCCTATACGAATGACACTTACCTATGCATTTATCATTGGCATTGCTTGTGGTACATTAAACTACCTCTACTTTCGAAAACAAGGGTATAAATCCTCTGGCGCTTGGTTTCTGTCATGTTGTGCATTTACTGCCTTAACAGTGATCGTTCTGAAACTATTTATCTAATCTCCTTTTTCCGTATTTTCGTAGCTCAATGAATTTCGAATTAATCGACACAAATCCATGATTGGTTTAAAACAAGATTTTCCTATTCCTAGTCTAGCAGAATGGCAAATTCAGCTAACGAAGGAACTAAAAGGAGAAGATCCAAGCGTTCTTGAACGAAACGACGAAATCGAAGGAATCAACTACACAACCTACCAATACGACCTCGGACAACATGACACTTTCGGTTCTCGTCGCGGTAATTCAAAAAGTAATGATTGGCATATCGCTACATTGTTTGATGTGAAAGATGAAAAATCGACCAATGAAAAGGTACTTGAACATTTAATGACAGGTTGCGATGAACCCATATTCGATTTCAGAAGCAATGAGTCTGCGGATTTAGACCTGCTTTTTAAAGGGATTGAATTTCAGCACATTCATACTACGATGCTCACGAACAGCATTGAAACTGTTGCACGTATTCAGCAATCAGTTTGGAACTCGTTCCATGGCAACATTAAATACGCCATTGACCCCCATGTTGTTGGATTGGACGCCATTCGCAAATTGGCACCCCTTTTTGCTGAGAAACAAACACCATTTATTATGATCAATGGTTATGCTCTTCAGCAGACTGGAGCAAATTCCACACAAGAACTTGCCTTTTCATTGTCAACCGCAAATGAATGTTTAGGGGTTTTGATTGATGCAGGAATGAACATCGATCAAGCCGCAGCATGTATTCATTTCTCGGTTGGTATTTCAGCAAATTATTTTTACTCCATAGCGAAAATACGCGCATTGAAAGAACTTTGGGCTTCCATTGTTGATGCCTATGCTCCGATGCATGGCTGCTCTAAAAATTGCATCATAACAGCCTTGAGTGGTCCAATGAATAAGTCATTGAAGGACCCTTACACCAATTTATTGCGCCAAACTACGGAGGGTCTTTCTGCCGCGGTTGCGGGTGTAGACAGCATTCTCATTCAACCTTATACTATAGCAAGCACTCAACCTTCGCATGAACTTGCAGAACGTATGGCAACGAATATCTCCTTGCTTTTAAAGGAAGAAAGTTATATGCACATTGTCAATGACCCCATCGGTGGAAGTTATGCAATTGAGCAGCTGACAACCCAGTTTTCTCAAAAAGCTTGGGGACTGTTTCAAGAAACGGAAATGAAGAATGGCGTTTTCAGTGAAGAATGTGCCTCAATGTTTCAAGCACTTATTCATAAGACAGCCACTCAGCGATTGGCAGCCGTTCGTGATGGCAAAAATCTCTTGATTGGTGTGAATAAATTCACGAATCCTTCACCAGAATCAGTAGACTATGCAGAAGTATCGAATTACTTTGATATACCTCAACTCATCCTTGAACGTGAACTAACGACTGAAAAAAATGGCTAAAATCAATTTTTCTCAAATTTCTTTTCACGCAAAAGGAAGTACTGTAATAGCCGAACAAAACACCTTTGAAACGGCTGAGGGAATTCAATTGAATTCAAGATATTCATCTGAAGACATAAAAGAAACTGAGCATATCGGATATGTCTCAGGGCTTCCTCCATTTTTACGTGGGCCATACGCATCAATGTATGCCATTCGCCCTTGGACCATTCGTCAGTATGCTGGATTTTCTACTGCGGAAGAATCGAATGCGTTTTACCGAAGAAATCTTGCTGCTGGGCAAAAAGGACTTTCGGTAGCCTTTGATTTGGCCACACACCGTGGCTATGATTCTGATCATGAACGCGTTGTTGGTGATGTCGGAAAGGCTGGTGTTGCGATTGATTCCATCTTGGACATGAACATTCTGTTCGATCAGATTCCGTTGGATCAAATGTCCGTTTCGATGACGATGAATGGCGCAGTGATTCCAATCATGGCCTTTTATATAGTCGCTGCAGAAGAACAGGGTGTTTCACAAGAATTGCTTTCAGGCACTATTCAAAATGACATTCTGAAGGAGTTTATGGTGAGGAATACTTATATCTACCCACCTGCTTCATCCATGCGGATTATTGCCGACATTTTCGAGTATACCTCGAAGCATATGCCGAAGTTCAATTCAATCTCCATTTCAGGCTATCACATGCAAGAAGCGGGGGCTACGGCTGCGATTGAATTGGCATATACACTTGCTGATGGACTTGAATACCTTCGCGCCGGCATCAAAGCTGGACTGAAAATCGATGAGTTTGCACCACGCTTGAGTTTCTTTTGGGCGATAGGCATGAATCATCACATGGAGATTGCCAAGTTGCGCGCTGGACGACTGATTTGGTCAAAAATCGTCAACCAATTTGACCCGAAAAGCAGTAAATCTCTCGCTTTAAGGACCCATTGTCAAACATCTGGTTGGAGTTTGACAGAGCAAGACCCATTCAACAATGTGGCCCGCACATGTATCGAAGCTTTAGCTGCAGCCCTAGGTGGTACCCAATCATTGCACACCAACGCATTGGATGAAGCCATTGCATTACCGACCGACTTTTCAGCGCGAATTGCACGAAATACACAAATTTACATTCAACAAGAAACAGGTATCACGTCATTTATTGACCCATATGCAGGGAGTTTCTATGTGGAAAAGCTTACCGATCAATTGGTTGATGAAGCATGGAAATTGATTACCGAAGTTGAAGAACTCGGTGGAATGGCCAAGGCAATTGAAACCGGATTGCCCAAAATGCGCATTGAAGAAGCTGCTGCCCGAAAACAAGCCCGCATTGACTCTGGAAAAGATGTAATAGTTGGTGTGAACCGGTACCAGGTTAGCGAAAAGAGCAATACAGAAATTGACATTTTGGAAGTTGACAACACGAAAGTGCGCGAATCGCAATTGCATCGATTGGCAGATCTTCGCGCCAATAGAGATGAAAACGCTGTTCAAACCGAGCTCATGACATTAGAGCAAGCCGCACGAGATCACTCGGGTAATTTGTTAGAAATTGCCATTCGTTGTGCTAGAAAACGTGCTACACTCGGTGAAATCTCATTAGCAATGGAACGCGTGTATGGTCGATATACAGCTACAATTCGCTCGATAAGTGGAATATATTCGCATGAAGCTATGGATGACAAAGATTTTAAGATCGCACGTGAACTTACGGAGCGGTTTAGCGCACTTGAAGGTCGACGACCGAGAATCATGATTGCCAAGATGGGGCAAGATGGACATGACCGCGGTGCCAAAGTCATTGCAACTTCATTTGCAGATATTGGTTTTGATGTTGATATTGGCCCACTATTTCAAACACCAGCTGAAGCAGCCAAGCAGGCGGTAGAAAACGATGTTCACATACTTGGAGTTTCATCACTTGCGGCTGGGCATAAAACACTGATTCCACAAGTGATTGACGAATTGAAAAAACTTGGAAGATCGGATATCATGGTTATTGCAGGTGGCGTAATTCCTCAACAAGATTATGATTTTCTATATAAAGCAGGTGTTTTTGGAGTTTTCGGTCCTGGAACAAAAATTTCAACCGCGGCGCAAGAAATTCTGCACTTACTGATTCGAAGTGCTGAAGAGTGAAACTTTGTTGTGCATTTATCGTTGAACAAATTGTTTTTATTACATTCGGCATAGATATTGAAAACACGAGCCGACCAAATTAAATATCATGAAAAAAATTGTTGCCCTTTTAATGTTGATTTTTTCTGGACTGTATGCTTCAGCACAGGCGCCAGATTACGACGATCTAAAAATTCTTTACGCCGATGCGAATTATGAAAAATTGGTGAAAGATGATTGCTAATGAACTTTCAGCAGCAGATTACAACAAGGCTTCAGGATGGGTAATGAAATACTATAAAATTACACGAAACAATGTTGGTGCAAAATACCTCGATGGAGCAACAAAGTTCGGGAAATTGGATAAAGGTGGAGCAAATACCGTTTGGAAAGAAGCAGATGGATTGTTGGCAAAAATTACTTCAATTGAAGAATGGAGCGAAGCAGATAAAACAATTTTGCGCATGGGCATATTAGAAACCGCTCAATGCTATGTAAAAGCAAAACAAAAAGAAAAGGCGAGAGTGCTTCTGTCAAAGGTCTCAGAGTTATTTGAAGGTGACGAAGAATTCAAAACCCGATCAGAAGAAATTTTAAAATGAGTTAAGGCCCGATAAGGGCCTTTCTTTTTCACAATACTTTTCTGAAAACTATTTTACACTTTGATTTAATTCGTTCGATTCATCCCTACCTTCGCTTCAATGAAAAAGTGGGGAGTATATTTAAAAAACAAGTTTATTCTAACCGGAATATTGTTCTTCGTATATATTCTATTTCTGGATGATGTAGATATCTTCACCATCTTTAATCAAATCAGAAAACGAAACAAAATAGATGTTGCTACTACTGAGGTCGAAGCAAAATTAAAAGCTACGCGCTACACATTGCGTAAACTACATTACACTAGCGAACTAGAAAGTTTCGCCCGTGAAGAGAAGATGTTTAAAAAAGACAACGAAGACATCTTTGTCATTTCCTACGAATGATCTAAAATCGTTCAGACGTCTGTTTGAAAAAGATTCGTTCCTGTTCATTCCGTACTTTCGCACCAGGAAAATAAAATTTTAGAATCTGTTCGAATGAGTACCCCGACCTAGCCATCTTCATTGCACCTTCTTGACAGAGCCCTACCCCATGACCAAACCCTCGTCCGCGCAATACAACATCTTCACCTTCCGGATAACAGCTAAAAAACGTTGACTTTAAACCAAACTCCTCACGTAAATCACGAAGCGGAATTCCTAGAGATGGGTGGATATAAAAAGCTTTTCTTTGTGACTGATCAAATGTGTACATGATTGCTGCAAAAACGCTATCGTATACTGGGTAGCCATATTTAGATTCCAAAAAATCACTCCATTTTTTCTTGTTAATTCGCTTTTCCCAAGTTGCTTGTTTGGTATAAATGCAAAAGGTATCGATAAACGAATTCAGATAGGGAATCTCCTCATTCCAAATATATTGAGGTTCACATGTTTGCCCTCCACAATTGGCATGAAAATAAGATTCAATCATATCACCATTTTCATCGACAATCACTAAACCCGAAGTCTGTCTAACTGCGGTGTCAATCAAAGAGGAATACCTCAGCATGTTGTGATAGGCCTGGCAGTGCACCCTATCGCACAAATCAAAGCCTTCTTTTGCATGTCGACCAAGATGTTTAAGTGCGTAAGTTCTACTAATGAGCGCTTGAACTTTATAGTATTCCAAATGAGCCCCACCGCCTCCTTCCGACTCCACGACACCTTTCAGATAATCATTCAATTCTACCAAATTAATGACCGAAAGCTCATTGCCTGAGCACGTTATTTCAAAATCGCCCATGTATTTTCGTTGCTTCAAAGAGGGCGACTTAGACGCGATAACTAAAGAATTTTTTGGGTTGTTTTGTTGTACGATGATGCGGCTAAATACGCCTAACTCCACTGCTCCTTTCTTAAGAAGCACCTTCCCTTGTTCAACCGACATTTCGACATATTCATTTGGAAGAATCGCTCCTACATTGATAGAATCAGCAAAAACCGAATAACTACCCTCGTTGTACGCACACATGATCCGTTGAAGATCATGGTCGCGATAGACCCCGATCCTCATTTGTTGCGCATACGAAAATGTCGCAAACAGGAAGGATATGGCAAACAGAATGCGCACGAAACAAATTTAGGTGTTGAACTTGGCTTTGATTCAGGTCCTTTGAATAGTTTTCAACAAGGATTGTGCAACTTTTTTACTAGCTCCACCGCCACCGAGCAATTGTCTTAGATCTTTAAAATCTTTTTCCATCTGACTTCGCGATTCACCACCTGGCAATATCCGTGTCAATTCCACACTAATTTGTGCTGAAGTACAGTCATCTTGAATGAGCTCTTTCACCACCTCACGATCCATAATGAGGTTGACCAAGGAAATGTATTTGATTTTAACGAGTCGCTTGGCAATTTGATAGGATAAAGCCGAACTTTTGTAACAGACTACTTCCGGAACTTGAAACAACGCTGCCTCTAAAGTTGCTGTGCCTGAAGTAACAAGAGCAGCTGTTGAGTTTGCCAATAAGTCATATGTTTGACCAAAAACAATCTTAGTACTCTCTGGGAGGAAATCAGCATAAAAGGACTGATCCATGCTAGGTGCTCCTGCCACAACAATTTGGTATCCCGATAAATTGTGCACAGACTTCAGCATGATTGGAAGTTTCTTTGCAATTTCCTGGCGTCTACTTCCCGGCAATATCGCGATGATCGGAGTATCTAAAAGTTGATTGCGTGCTTTAAAATTCATTGCCGTTTGTTCTTCCTCATAGCGATGAATTTCATCAAGCAATGGATGTCCAACGAACTCAACGGAGTAATCGAATTTCTCGTAAAACGCTTTTTCGAAAGGTAAGATGACAAACATGTGATCCACAACCTTACGTATTTTATACACTCTTGATTGTTTCCAAGCCCAAACTTGAGGAGATACGTAGTAGTAAACGGGAATTCCTTTTTCTTTAGCCCACTCTGCGATGCGCAAATTGAACCCAGGATAATCAATTAACAACAAGGCATCAGGCTTAAATTTTTCGATGTCGGCTTTACACTCCTTCATGTTGCGTAAAATGGTTCTTATATTCATCAAAACCTCTTGAAATCCCATGAACGCAAGTTCTCGTTACCTGATAAAGTTGACGTAAATGATATAGGGCAAGAAACAAATCGTTCCGAGAATCACCCCCATAGCAAGTCCATATTTTTCGCGGTTCAAGAAACCATAAAACCAAGCCAAATTTGAAATAATGGCAATAGAAATAATCTTACTACGCACAACTGAATCAATAGTAAACATATGCCACATTTGCTGAAATTGAAAATTCTGAATCCAACAAAGTAAGAAAATCACTATCGGAATAAAAACGACTGGAGAAATTACCCCCAATATCAAACCTTTCGTGTGTGCTGCTGTCCAATTTCTTAAATTCATAAGTTCCATTTTTTAAAGTCATCCATAACTGAATATGCTGTCATATCAAATTGTGTAGGTACCAAACTTGCGTAACCTTCCTCGATGGCTTGTAAATCAGTGTCAGCCGATGGATTTTGATTCATAAATTCTCCTGTTAACCAATAATATGGCTTACCGAACTGATCCAAACGTTTGTCGAATCGATCCTCCCAAAAAGCATGTGCTTGACGTGCCACACGAATCCCCTTAATTTGGTCAGGTGGAAGTTTTGGTACATTCACGTTAATACAAACGTTAGCAGGAAAAGTGTTTTTCAACATGGCATCAATAACTTGTCGTGCAACATGCTGAGCACCAGAAAAATCAGCTTCAGAACTATGGTCACAAAGTGAAAATCCAACGGATGGAATATTCTCCATTGCCCCCTCCACTGCCGCAGACATTGTCCCGGAATAAAGCACATTGGTCGACGTGTTTTCTCCATGATTAATCCCTGAGAGTATTAAATCGGGTTTGCGTTTCAAGAGCTCATAAATCCCTAATTTTACACAATCGACTGGTGTTCCTGAACACGTATATGCTTCTAATCCTTCAAACAATCGGGATTTATCCAATCGTAAAATACCATTTACTGTAATTGCATGTCCCATTCCCGATTGAGGTTTGTCTGGTGCGATAATGCACACATCCCCAAATTCTTCAGCAACGTTGACCAAAGAACGAATCCCTTTTGATGAGATTCCATCATCGTTTGTTACAAAAATCAATGGACGCATACCGAACGAGAACTAGGATAAGCACGAAAGTAACATTTATCCTTCTTTTTTCTGCGTTTCTTTTGAATTAATGTCGGTTTCTAGCCACATTCTGCGCGGAAAGAATTATTTTTGACTCTGTAATAACCATCATGACATCAAGAGAAATTTTAATTGAACTTCGCAGCATCACAGAGCGCAACATTGACCTGGTTCGTCAGCGTTTCAGCAACTTGACTGATCAGCAAAAAAGTTGGAAAAAGGATGTGAATTCATGGTCTGTACTTGAGGTATTTGCTCATTTAAATGCCTATGCGATGTACTACCATCCAGTTTTTTCAAAGCGCATAGAGACGACACGATACCGTGAGCCAAAGGACAATTTCATTTCTTCTCCTTTGGGAAAATCTGCTTGGAAATCGATGAAACTTGGCAATGCGAAAAATGTGAAACGTAAAATGAAATCTCCGAAAAGTTTCAATCCAACATTCGAGTCAACACTTGTGAATGGCCAAGATATTGAAGGCTTTGAAAAAGATCAATTGGAACTATTAAACATCTTGACTCAGGCAGAAGAAGTGAACCTGCGTAAAGTAAAGGTTCCCATCTCGATTTCAAAAATCATCCGACTGCGACTAGGCGATGCCTTGCAATTTGTCATTTACCACAACGAGCGACACATGCAACAAGCCATAAATATTATTGAAAATAAATCATTTCCAAAAAACTAAGAGGTGAAGCTAGCCTATTGTTTAGTGAGTGTAAGTCCCGTTCGCAGCGAAGAGCGAGATTCCTCTGAAATCGTGACGCAATTGCTTTTTGGTGAAATTGTTACCGTTGAAGAAATCACATCACCATGGTGTAAAATCGTGACGTATTCAGACCATTATCCTGGATTTGTTGATGTTAAACATCTGCGATTTTTATCACAAAAGGAAGTCAACCGCTGGATGGATGGTATTGGGTTTCAAACCGCCCTCCTTCAAAAGACACAAACACCTTGGGGTGATCAACTCACCTACCGTGGTTCGTACATGCCTATTGGTCAGTTGGATGAATTTCAAATAGGAAATGATTCTTTCCAGGTGAAAGAACGCATTGACAACACACATTTCACATCTCCCAGTCATGCAGCGAGTTTTTACTTGAATACGCCTTATTTGTGGGGAGGAAAATCACCTTTTGGCATCGATTGTTCTGGATTAACACAGATGATCTTTCGTTTTTTCGATATCAATTTACCTCGAGATGCGTCTCAACAGGTTGAATGCGGTTCCTACGTTGACTTCGATGATCGGGCAGAAAATGACTTGGCTTTTTTCGCCAATAAAGACGGTAAAGTAACCCATGTCGGAGTACTTTGTAACGACGGAAGTATCATTCATGCAGCGGGTTGTGTGCGAAAAGATATTCTAACAGCGGAGGGAATCGTCCATTGCGAAACGCAATCCATCACACACAAGTTGAGTGAAATCCGCAGAATGTAAGCAATTCAGAAAAATTAATCCGATATTTGACCTTATGAAAGCTATGAATATTCTCATCACAGGAGGCGCTGGTTTTATCGGCAGCAATCTATCTAAACGTCTAGTAAATGACGGTCATACCGTGACTGTTGTCGATTCCCTTTTGAGAGGAAATAAATTGGACAAAGAAACCTTTTCCAAGGTGACCTTCATCAAGGGTGATGTGCGCGATGCGGACCTCATCATGAAAGCAGCGAAGGACTGTGACATCATTTTCCATTTCGCTGCAGTTCTCGGTGTAGATATCGTTGCTGACAATCCCGTTGAAACAATGGATGTTGAGGTGATTGGAACGCGCAATGTCGTAGAGGCTGCGAATGTCAACAATGTAAAGAAAATCATGTATGCGTCGACAAGTGGAATCTATGGTCATTCCGCCATTGAAGATGCACTAACTGAAGAGGTTCTTGTTGATCCGCACACGTCATACGCCATGGCGAAGCGCTATAATGAGATTTATTTGGCTTCTCATCACGAAGAAAAAGGATTGAATGTCGTATCGTTGCGCTTCTTTAATGTCTACGGTCCGAATCAAGATAACCGAATGGTGGTTCCACGTTTTTTTGAGCAATCCATCAAAAATGAACCAATCACTGTTTTTGGAACTGGTAAACAAACGCGTGACTTTACCTATATCGATGATACGGTTGAAGCATGTATTCGCCTCATGCACCTCGAAGGATGTCACATTGTGAATATCGCCAATGAAGCAGAATGGTGTATCCTCGACCTTGCAGAGCAAATCAAAGAGATTACACATTCATCTTCAGAAATTCATTTCATCGAGGCACCTAAAAACCGCTATGACTATGAAGTTGAACGTCGTGTTGGTAGTTCCGATAAATTGTTTGGATTAACAGGTTACCGACCAATGACATCATTGGGTGAAGGGCTACAACTTATTTTTACAACAAATCATTCTAAATAAACGCACACTATGAATCAGGATCGGGAAATTTTCGATTTGATCGAAGAAGAAAAGCAACGCCAACTTCATGGTATTGAACTTATTGCATCTGAAAACTTTGTAAGCGACCAAGTCATGCAAGCCATGGGCAGTGTGCTTACGAACAAGTATGCGGAAGGACTTCCAGGCAAACGTTACTATGGTGGTTGCGAAGTAGTGGATAAAGTAGAACAATTGGCAATTGACCGTTTGTGCCAATTATTTGGTGCTACATGGGCAAATGTTCAACCCCATTCTGGAGCCCAAGCCAATGCAGCTGTATTCTTAGCTTGCCTTCAACCTGGGGATAAAATCTTAGGGTTCGATCTGTCTCATGGTGGACATTTAACACACGGTTCGCCAGTGAATTTCTCTGGTAAATTGTACAAACCATTCTTCTATGGCGTGTCAAAAGAAACCGGTTTGGTTGATTATGATGTAATGGAAGAGGTTGCACTTCGTGAGCGACCAAAGATGATTATTTGTGGTGCATCTGCTTATAGCCGTGACTGGGATTACGCCCGCATTCGAAAGGTAGCTGATGAGATTGGTGCTTTGGTCTTGGCTGATATTTCACATCCAGCGGGTTTAATTGCTGCAGGATTGTTGAATGATCCATTGGAGCACTGTCATATCGTGACAACTACAACACACAAAACATTGCGTGGACCACGTGGTGGTGTTATTATGTTGCGTCATAATTTCGACAATCCTTTTGGCTTAAAATGGAACAATGGTAATCCGAAGTCAATGGCGGCACTGTTAGATGCTGCGGTTTTCCCTGGAATTCAAGGTGGACCTTTGGAACATGTCATTGCTGCGAAAGCTGTAGCCTTTGGCGAAGCGCTTTCAGATGAATACAAAGCTTATATGCGTCAAGTGAAGACAAATGCCTCTGTGTTGGCGTCTGAATTCATTCAAAAAGGATATCAAATTATTTCTGGCGGGACTGAAAATCACTCGATGTTGATTGATTTACGTTCGAAAGGAGTTACGGGCAAAGATGCTGAAAATGCCTTGGTATTGGCTGACATTACGGTAAACAAGAACATGGTGCCTTTCGATACTGAATCTCCATTTGTTACTTCTGGGATTCGTGTTGGAACATCTGCAATTACCTCTCGAGGATTGAAAGAAGGAGAAATGGCTCAAATCGTTGACTTGATTGATCGCGTATTGATGAATATTGGCAATGAAGAAGTCATCAAACAAGTTCGCTCTGAGGTGAATGCGCTCATGTCTTCTCGTCCATTGTTTAAGTGGTAAAATACATTCATGAAAAGTGATTTACCGTTCTTCCGAACGCGTATTGATCTTGGAATGAAAATCATCCCAGGCCTTTTGTTCTTGGGAATATTGATTCCTGCAGTGTATAATGCCTATCATGGCAATTGGTCTGACTGCTGCATACTTCTGACCGTTTTACTTCTGCAGCAACTACTTTTCTGGGGAATTTTTCGCAGTACGCATTACACTTTTGAAACGGATACATTGTTGTGTCGAAGCTTGATGTTCAAGCGAAGAATCTCTTATGAATCGATTCGAAAAATTGAGCAGAACACCAGTCTATATGCCGGTTTGAAAATGTCTACGGCATTTCGAGGAATCATCATTCATTACAACAAATACGACGAACTATTTATTAGTCCAGCTGAAAGTGAGCGATTTATTGCTTTGCTGAAAGAAAGAAACGAAGGAATTCTAGTGAATTAAGCATTCTTAGCGAAAGTCCCCATTTAGAAGCGGCCAAGTGTCTACGTTACGGTTCAATTCAACACCATTTTCAGACCGAATTACCCAGTAGCGGTGAGGTGAATGGACATCATACTGAATCACTTTCTGATCAAATGAAACAAATGATGTTTTCAATTTGATTTCATCCGCATTCAATCCAGTTATTGACGCCAAAAACTCCTTGGAATCAACGTTTTCTGCGACAAGTAATAAGCCAAAATCATCACAAGAGTAAACAAGCGCAGTGATTGAATCCTGAAGAGAATAGGCCGACCAATTACCTTGTATACTGACAGGTTGAAAGTGCTTTGGAATGTGTACTGGACCTGCAGCAACGGCCAAGTTTTGAAACACCCCAGTATTGTTCCACTTCATGTAATCATCACTTGGACCAAAGAGATGAATCGTTTCATCAACGGAATTGGCCCCATCTTTTAGGAACAAACAGATTGGTCGAGGTACAATATGAGAGTTTCGACCTCGATTTGCGCCACCTGCGGACAAAAGGTAATTTTTTCCAGCAGTGTAGATTTCCGGCGTTGCACCAGGTCCGTGACCAAATTGCACAAAGTAACCATCACCCTTCTCAAATTGCCATTTCACTGCGTCGTCAGCTGGTCTGTATGGCATACACGATG
>JAJTDQ010000032.1 GCA_021300505.1 Cryomorphaceae bacterium | reverse complement strand
CAGCGTTTGATGAATTGATCATTTCAACATCACGTTGAATATTGGCAAAATCACAAGAAAGTACAGAAGGTGAGATAAGGACACTCATACGAATAGTTTAGTTTATCAAAGGTACTTTTTTTGCGTTAATTCCTCAAGAATTTCAGGTATTCTTCATCGCGTTTGTAGATGTCGAGCCAGAAAATGATGTGATCCACATCTGCCGTAACCGTTGAGTATTCTATGAAAATTGGTACTTGATCCTTGAGTCGAATGACATAATTTTTTTTGAGAAGGATTAAGCTATCAAGCGAATCTGCATTAAGGTCATTTCTTTTTCTTCCCAGAGAATCGTAATTCAAGATCATTTTTCCAAGATCAACAGGATTTTGACAACGCATACAGCCATGTGAGTAGGAGCGTACATCGACTCCGAAGAGTCCTTTGGAAGGTGTATCATGCACGTAGACACTAAAGTCATTAAAAAACTCAAATTTTATTATCCCCAAACTATTGCTTGGTCCAGGTTGCTGAATCACTGTGTAAGGGAAGGTGTTTTCTTTAATCCGCTTCCAATTCACTTGATGACCGTCGATTTCTGTATTGTTTCTATAGAGTTTGTAATTGTGTTTTTCCAAATAACCACTGTTGCGTTTCAATTCAGGAAGAATCTCTTTGCTGGATATAGAATAGGGCACTTTCCAGTAAGGGAATACAACGATATTTCTAATTTTCGAGTTCAGTTCAGGAGTTTGATTTTCAGTTTTTCCAATAACGATGTTGTGAACGCTTTTCAGACTATCTTTTGCAAAATAACGCAATCGGTACTCCGGTAAATTAATACGAATGAATTTTTCTGGATCTTTCATTTTTACACGCAATTTCTCCAGATTTAAAGCCGCCCTGAGCACTTTATCATAGGTGCTTTCATTCAATGCGATTGCAGTGTACTTCCCGATCTTACCGTCTGTTTTTAGGCCATTGTGTGCTTGAAAGACCTTTAAGGCATCCACAGTTTTAAGGCTGTCACTTTCCTTTTTTGATAGGTATCCTTTCGAAACAAGAGCTACTTTGGTATTTGAAAAACTTTGCACCGAATCTTCCTTAAACGGTTTAATTTTAAAACTTCTTTTATCCAATGGAGTTGATTTGCAATAATTGTAAAGATGAGTCGCGAAAAAACGGTAATTTGAATCCAATGGACCACATTGCAAAAAGATACTATCGAGTGGTAGATTCTTTCTGAGAATTTTATTCATTTGTTTTTGACTTGCAAAAGAACGCGGCTCGTATTTCTTTTCTTGAAGATTCATGAATCCACTATCTAAATCCCGCACCATAAAGGCCGCTGCCGCCGTAAGAAGGATCTCGTCGCGAACGAAAATGTATTCTTTGAATGTTGCTTTTTTCAACCTGTTTTCTGGTATGCCAAACCAAAGAGAATGTTCGATACTCGTCTGGAGTTCAATGCCTTTTTTAGTTAACGCAGAATCATTTATCCAAAGTGGTGAGTGTTTTCTTTCTGCATAAAAATCTCTTAGCCATTGTTTCTCACCCTCCGAATAACCGAAAGCATCAAGATTTTCATCTTGTAACATCGTCTTTATTTTGTCTTGAATGGAGTATTTATCAGACAAGAAATAGGAGGTGGGGTCTGAGTTTTCTCCGGTCGTTCCAGAACACGATTGAAGAAAGATCCCGCAAACACTAATAAGTAAGAAATAAAAGAAACGAATCACAGAATTAAGTAGATTTGAGGACACGAAAGTTAAAGTAAAAAATCCAATATGTCGCTATCCGTTTTGCTCATTCTAATTGTGATCACTGTTATCGTTTCAATGAGTGCATTTAATAATAATCAATTGACAAATAGACTCTTGTATTCACCTTATTCCTGTAAACATGATGGGGACTATTTCCGGATGTTCGGACACATGTTTATTCATGCCGACACAATGCATCTATTGTTTAACATGATGTCGCTTTTTTTCTTGGGTTCCTTGTTAGAAGATGAGTTAATGTTTACATATGGCAAGGTTAGAGGTGAGGTACATTTCCTTTTAATTTACATTCTTGGAGGATTATTTGCGACACTTATTCCATATATACGCCATCAGGATAATCCATCCTACCGTTCACTCGGTGCATCTGGAGCTGTATCTGCTGTGATTTTTGCTGCCATTTTATGGAACCCTAAAATGGAGCTGATGATCATGTTCTTGCCCATACCAATTCCAGCATATATTTTCGGACCACTGTACATTGCATTTGAATATTGGGCTGATCGTCGTGGGGGTACTGGAATTGCGCATGATGCACACATTGGAGGGGCAATTTTTGGTATACTTTACGTATTAATTATTAATATTGACAAAGGAAAGGAATTTCTAAGCGCTTTATTTGGATAGAATATGCTTTACATCAACAACAATGGGACTTTATTGACCAACGATGCACCAACGATTCATGCTGGTAACCGCGGACATGTCTATGGTGATGGTGTGCTAGTTATTTGACTGTTGAGTTTTTCAGAGAAAAAATTATTGAATTGTGTCAAAAATCTGACATTACTGAAGGTGGGCGTTGCCGAATTTCTTTGGATCGTGTTACAGGAGGAGCGTGGAAACCAGATTCCAACGAATGCACATTTTTCATCGAAGTATATCCTTATGAATCGAATAATTTTGAACTGAATGCCAAAGGTTTAGAGATTGATTTATACACGGACATTAAGAAGCAAAAAAACTTCCTTTCGAATTTCAAAACCAAGAGTGGTATTATTTACGTTATGGCAGCTATCAATGCTACAGATCGGAAACTCGATGATGTATTGATTGGAAACGACCGTGGTGGAATTCTTGAAAGTTCAAGTTGCAATTTATTTGTTGTCAGCAATGGCGTGTTGTACACACCAGGATTGGAAGAAGGTTGTTTGGCAGGAACCATGCGCATGCAAGTCATTAATCTAGCCATAGCCAACGGCATCAAAGTTTACGAGTGTAATATTTTACCTCAGAATTTGTTGGCTGCTGATGAAATTTTCCTTACGAATGCAATTCGTGGAATCAATTGGGTCAGTGGTTATCGCACCAAACGATACTTCAACAATATGGCTCGACGATTCGTTGCGTTGTTGAATGACCACTGGGAAGAGAATTACCAAAATCAATAAGAAGTTGTTGTGTTTTAATGGATTACTTTGCGACACAAGATTTGTCTTATAATTAACATTATGTTAAATAAGATGAAAGACTCTTGGACAAAAGACAAAGGACTTTTTCTCACTTGGCCAAGGGATGAAAAAGATAAAAAGACTAATGGACAACTGACAAAAGACAAAGGACTTGTTCTCACTTGGCCACAAGATAAAATAGTCATCAGCCCATCCGATTTTTTCTCCCAAATCCTAACGTGTTAAGTTATGTTAAATAGATGTGAGGGTCAAACGGTATCAACAATTTAAATTCATAAATTCAACATCGCATTTCAAAAAGGAACAGACAGATATCTAATTTTACTCAATGTTAAGTCGAGAAGAACATAAAATACGTAACACTCAATTTTGGGAAGGATTTAGAAATCACATTAAAAAGGTCCCCTCTTCCAATGGTCGTCGAATGAATTGGTTGAATTATCCTTCTGATGTAAAGGACATTTACATTCGATTGCAGTGTGATGCTCAAGGTGCTCGGTTGTGTATGGATCTTCAGCAGAAAGATGAGGGAATTCGGGCCATTATTTGGGAGCAAATGACAGAACTTAAGAAAGTCCTTGAGGCTTCCATGAATTGGGAAACGCGATGGCTTCCTGAATGTACTTCACCTGAAGGCTTTCATTTTAGTAGAATTAGTTGGGAATTGAAAGGTAAAAATTTTTACAGAGATGAAGATTGGCCTGATGTCTACACCTTTTTTAGTGATCGAATCATCGAATTTGACGAATTCTATCAGGAATTCAAAGAAATCCTCATCACACTCAGTGAATAGGCTTATTTTTGTACCACTTTACACAAAAGCTATGAAGCATTTATTATTCGGAGCAGTCTTCTTCTCTTCGTCTGTACTTTACGCTCAAACAGACTTATTCCTTACTGATTTTCAGACTGGAATTCCTGCGGCATATACGATTGTTGACAACGATCAATTGACACCTGCTGCACAGGTTGCTGAATTTACGGATGCATGGGTTGTTGTTACCGACCCGAATAATCCTGAAGATTCTGTCGCGGCTTCAACTTCATTTTTTGAACCCGCAGGTACAGCAGACCGCTGGTTAATCACTCCCGCTTTGAATCTTGGTGCATATGGCAATTACATTTCATGGTCTGCTCGTTCACAAGATGCCTCATTTCCCGATTCTTATCGTGTTTTGCTTTCTGCAACAGACAATGACATTGCTAGTTTCACAGATACGTTAGGTTCTATTGGAGGAGAATTTGTGGAGTGGACAGATCGTTTTGTCAACCTGAGTACGCAAGGTTATGCCAATCAAACGGTTTATATAGCCTTCGTTAACATTACAGAAAATGGTTTTAAATTGTATTTGGATGATATTCATGCTTGGAAAGAAGATCCTGTTTCAGTGAATGAATTGTCCAATATTCCATTCAAGATCTACCCAAATCCTACAACTGAACAATTGAACATTGCTGTAGACCAGGAATATTTGTTTAGTGAAATTTACACTGTGGATGGCTCGTTGTTGATGACATCAAAAGAGAAGCATCTTCAAATTCAATCCTTACCACAAGGAGTTCATGTGATTCGTGTGCATACGACGCTGGGCATAGGCACACAGCGTTTTGTTAAGCTTTAAAATTCAGGAAAAGGAATAAGTACAAGTGAGTATTTGAATGCTGATTTTTTCAATGGTTCGAGTTCAATTCGATTCTCTTCAGCCCGCTTAACTTTAAAGTCCCACCGTTCGTTTTTAAAGAAAATACTTAAAGTACCTTCATCTGAGTAAACGGAATATTCACCTTTACGTCCAGTCATGTCACCGATTGATTTCATCGGTTGAAACATGCATGAACCAGATTCATAGAAAACGATGACGTCTTTGTCAGCATTCTCAATTGGAGAATAATTCTTTCCTTTGGTGATCACTTCATCGATCATCCACACCTTACTCCCATTATCATGAAATATTGGCCCGAGAGGTACATTTTTAAGATTCACTCCGATAGAACACGAGCTGATAAAAAGTGTTAATAATATAAAGTAATACTTCATATTTAGAGAATCATTTCATTCTTAACCAATGTGTTGCGAATATCATTAGATACAGAATCCTTGAATTCAGGTTTTATGCGTTGTCTCCAGGTTGCCCCTTCAATCAACTCACATGTTTTGAAATTGTAACGCCCTTTACTCCACTGGAAAATACAGTTATAGTAGATGATTTCTCCTTCAATATTGTCATTGAAGCGAAGGATTAAGTCGTTGTAACCACTTTCGTTTTTTTGAAATCCAATGAGATTGGCAACAAAGGTGTTAGCTTTGACCAATTCACCGCGTTCTCGAATGAACACAACAGATCGACGAAGTTTGATGCCTCCTACCATTGCCTTTATTTGCACCACGAATGCATTTTCAACAGGAATCACATCTGAGATTGACAGCACACGGAAAAATCGCGGTGAGCACGCAGGTTCCATGTAATTACTCGTATCCTTATGAAATTCACTGCAAATACGCAATTCTTTAAGCAGTGCCAAATGTCTTTTATCGGTAAAAACATCCTCTTGAAAAAGTGTCTGAACCCCAATAATTTCCTTGGGTTCGTCTTTTTTTACTTCATCTTTATCTGTTGTATTGTCGCATGAAAACAAAACAAAAGCGGTCAAGGTGTAGACTAAAAATCTTTTCATAGTGCGGGTATAATTCTTCGTTTGTTAATTGTTACACCGGAAAAACGTTTCCTGCATAATACATGGCTGCATTAAAATAAGCTTGATTGATCCCCGTTGCGATTTCGTGTTGATCAAACCATTCCAACATAAGTTCAGTAGGCATATTTCCCGTTAAATCATCATTGGCCATTGGACAACCGCCGAAACCTTTGATTGCACCATCAAAGCGTCTGCATCCTGCGTTATAGGCAGCTTCAGTTATTTCTTTCGCATTGGACGGTAAGGTATGTAAATGTGCGCCAAACTCAACGTTTGGTAGTTTTGAACTGATGTTTTCAAAGACTTCTTTCACCAATTCAGGCGTAGCCGCTCCGATTGTGTCAGAGAGTGCTAAAATGCGAATGTCAAAACGATTGTATAGGATGCTCCCCCATTCTGCGATAGTATTGGGATTCCATTCATCGCCATAAGGATTTCCAAAACCCATGGAAAGATATACGACAAGCTCTTTGTTTTTTCTAGTGCAAAGCTCACTTATCTTACCAATTCGACCCAAAGACTCTTCGCGTGATGAATTCGTATTTCGTTGTTGAAAGGTTTCTGAAATGGAAAATGGAAAGCCTAGTACATTGATCTCGTCAAACGAACAGGCATCCTCTGCCCCTCTCTCGTTTGCTATGATTGCCAGGAGTTTGGTTGTTTCATTCAACTCCAATTTTGACAATACTTCTGACGTGTCACGCATTTGCGGAATTGCCTTTGGAGAAACAAAACTCCCGAAATCCACGGTGTCAAATCCGCACTTTAAAATGCGGTTGATGTATCCAGCCTTGACATCCGTTGGGATGAAGTCATGAATCCCCTGCATCGCATCTCTTGGGCACTCGATGATTTTGACGTCACTCATATTACTTATTGAATTGTTGAATTAATGACTTATTGATTCGCTTCGCTAACCCAGGTCCTTCATAGATAAATCCAGTGTACAATTGAATCAGTGATGCACCAGCTTCCAACTTCTCAATAGCGTCCTCTGGAGAGTGTATGCCACCTACTCCAATGATCGGGAATTTTCCTTGTGATTTTTGGTGTAGATAGCGAATCACCTCTGTTGACTGATTAGTCAATGGCTTACCAGAAAGACCTCCCGCACCGATTGATGCTAGTGTCTTATCGTCCGTTTGAAGACCTTTTCGGTTGATTGTGGTATTGGTGGCAATCACTCCATCAATACCAGTTTCTAAAACAATATCCACGATGTCATCCAATTGTTCATTGGTGAGATCCGGTGCGATTTTTAAAACAATCGGTCGCTGAATCGTTTTTGAATCGTTACGTAATTTAAGTTCAGTTAGCAAGGCCATCAAAGGTTCCTTTTCTTGTAATGCACGCAGATTTGGCGTATTGGGCGATGAAACATTTACTACGAAGTAATCCACATAATCATGCAATCCTTCAAAAGCTTTCACGTAGTCATCGTTTGCATTTTCATTTGCAGTAACCTTGTTCTTTCCAATATTTCCTCCGATAATTAGGTTTGTCTTTCTTTTCTTCAGATTTGACACAGCTGCTTCAACACCATTGTTATTGAACCCCATTCGATTGATGATTGCAGAATCCTTTTTCAGGCGAAACAGTCTAGGCTTATCGTTCCCTGGTTGCCCAACGGGTGTAACTGTTCCAATTTCAATAAAACCAAATCCACATTCAGCAAGATCGTTGTACATGCTTGCATTTTTATCGAATCCGGCTGCTAGTCCAATAGGGTTTTTAAATGTCAAGCCGAAAACATTACGTTCAAGTCGTTCATCTTCAATTACAAAACACATTCTCCAAATCGGTTTTACACCTGGGATTCGAAGGATAAATTTTAGGGATGCAGCCGTAAAGTAATGTACTTTTTCAGGATCAAAAAGAAAGAGTATTGAACGGAATACTTTGTACATGTCAATTGTTTAAACAAATGTACCAAAGCAAAACGAGGTGACATCTGCCACCTCGTTTCAACTATTCACAATATTTTCAACAATTAGAACTTGTAGCGGTTTCTTCCCCAATGGTAAGAACGACGTTTTTGTACATAATCCTTGTAAGTAATGTTCTTTTGCACGACAATATTTAAGTAGTAATAGGCATCTTTTTGTGCTTGACCACGCTGTTGTCCTGGAGCAAACCATGATGTATTGTCAATTGCAGGGTTTGAAAGGTATTGCGCCGCAGGAGAACCAAGTAATGAAGGGTCGTAATAATTTGTAGAAACATCATCCATGTAGTCTGTGAACGTTTTTACGTACGTCGCTTCGATACCAAATCTCCACATGCGCCCAACACCGAAACGGAATCCGATACCCATAGGTATTGTTGCTGAGATTGGCAACGTTTCTTTAGCACCACCAGCCAATCCTTGACCTTCTGTATTCAAAGGATCTAGAGCGACCCAAGAACCTTGGTATTGCGCTTTCGGATTGAAATAATTGATTCCTATACCCGTAAACAAATAAATTTGCTCATTGTGGTTTCTAGCTCCAGAGTGCCCCGGCAAGCTGTAACGTTGGCCAAATTTCTCATTAGCGAAAACGATACACTCAATACGCTGACTCAATTCGATTACCATTGAACGGAAAGAAAGGTTTCTACTTTCACGAATCAATTCGTTAGTGAACGCATCGTTCCCACGAATCATTGAAACATTAAAATTGGTAGATGTGGCCCAGTAAGGGTGAAAACGATAACGGAAACCGATCATTCCACCGAAACCTGTCGCCGGAAAATCGATGTCCACAAGGCTAAAATCTTTACCAATATTATCTCGTCCACCAAGATCACCAGTAAATTGAGTTGCGCCAAATCCAAAAACCAACTCTTTCTTGTTCAAAGACCAGTTCCTTTGAGTGTTGAAATTTGTGTGCTGAGCAAACGTTAATGTGCTAAACAACAAAGTGATAACTACAATTGAAATTCTCATTTCTCTAAATTAAGGGCATTATAACACCATTATAGGTAGCGAAAATATCAAATTCTTTTTAATCTACCCAAGATTTCATTGGATTTATTTTCAAAATTTCATTGTTAACAACAACAAATTACTAGGATGTAAAAACAAAAAAAATCAGATAAAACGATCCGACTGGTGTGACCGTTTTATCTGATAATCCGTTTTGAAAGTTTGCTAAGTAATTCTAGCGCATCTCAACTCCCCTATCCTTCATTAAAACTTCATTGGTATTTGGTTGTTCATTCATGTTCAATAAAACGACCAATGTTAATGAAGACAGGCCCATTGCTCCGAAGAACAATGGGCTTTTGAATGGGGAAATAGAAGGTGCTTCGCAACACTTAACAATCTGTTTAAAATTCTGTTTTGAAGCAATGTACTCAGTACTCAACCTGCTTCGATCCAACTGGATTGTTTTTATTTCCATGCTCATTTATTATTGATTAAAAATTTTCTTCAATTTTTCCAATGCTCTGAAAGACTTGACTTTTGCATTGTTTTCTGTGATGTCCAAGATCTCTCCAATTTCACGAAATGACCTCTTTTCAAAAAATCGCAACTCCAACAATTGCATGTCCTTTTCTTTCAGTTTAGACAACGACTCAAACAGTTTCTTTTTGTTTGCTTCTGTATTGTCTTCATCAAATTCCTCAATGATTTCAAACAGCTGGTAACTATCAATATTCACCGTTCGTTCCGCTTTTTTATCTCTGAATGCCTGATATAACTCACTCTTTGCGATTCGGTACAACCAAGATGAAAATGGTACGCCACGAAACTCGTACCGGTGTAAATTATTCAAGGCTTTCATGAAAACTTGTGACGTGACATCAAACGCCGTCTCTTCATCATTCATGCGTTGGTAGATATAGCGAAATATCTGTTCGTGGTAACGTCGATACAATGGTCCGAAACTTTCCGGGTTTTCCTTCGCACGCTTGATCCAGCAGAGTTCTTCCTCCATCCGCTGGTTGGTCTGATGATACATGGGGTTAACTGTCATAACATTGAGTTTTATTTCTGGTTTGTTCGCAAGGCTTGCAGTCCTTACTGTGGCTAAAACGCAACGCATGGCATTATGTAACACTTCTTTTCAATGCTAGGCTTGAAAAAAGTAACAATAAAATTTAACTATTTGAAAATGAAATGGTTGATTCGATGTGATTCAACTTTTTTTACCTAAAATTTACCAGATAACTGGTGTCCGTGAGTGAAAAAAGAAATGCTTTGACTGCTTTCTTGTCTTTTTCGCTGAGTACAAAGTGCTGAATGACCTTGTTTTGATTCGGGTGTCCTACCCCACCTTTTGAATAATGATTAAGGACCTTGTCAAGATCTTTGAAGCTTCCGTCATGCATGTACGGGAATGTCAACTCAATATTTCGAAGTGAGGGTACTTTAAATTTACCTATATCGTTGCTGTCCCCATGAATACGAAACCTTCCTTTATCCTCACCATAGTCCACATACAAGCCATTGTTTTCTGCCACAAAGGTGGTGAAATAAGGTGCTGGATGACATTTAGTGCAGTACAGTTGATTGGAAAACAGGTTCCACCCACGTTGCTCCTCTTTTGTCAAGGCTGATTTCCTCCCTTGCTGAAATTGATCGAAACGAGAATTCATAGAGATCAAAGAACGCTCGAAAGCAGCAATGCTTCGTGTTAGTACATACGCATCGAAATCCCTGTTGAAAATTGCTCTAGCGGCCTGTTGGTACTTGTCAATTTTTCTTAGTCGCTTCAATAATTCATTCATTGGAATATCCATCTCTGTGTGTTCCTGAATAGGCACCAAGACTTGAACCTCCAAAGAAGCCAGATGAGCATCAAACATAGCTGTTTTCAGAAACGCTGAATTCAAAAGGGATGGCGCATTGCGCTGAACCTTTCTGCCGTCCACTCCGGTACTTACAGTCTTTTGATCCGTGAAGGCGTATTTCGGGAGATGGCACGACGCACAAGAAATTGATTCATCTATGGATAGTCGTTTATCAAAGAACAGTGCTCTTCCAAGCGCGACTTTCTCTTCACTTATTGGATTGTCCTCAGGAGATGGAATTTGAAAGGTGGAAACTTCCATAGGGCCAGTCTTACATCGAACCAAAAAAAAGGGCACTATCAATGCCCCGAATATTCCAATAAAGACTATGCTCTTTGCTATTTTCATTGCTGAATCACCTTCAATGAATGGATCAACTTCATCGATGTATCATACATGTTTAAAACATATATTCCGCTTTCTAAATCAGTAAGGGTTGTTGATCCCCAAGAGTGCTTTGGAGAAAACATGAAGATTATTCTACCGGATGCATCAATTAGTTCTGCATTTCCTGCATTCACAATGTCTTTCCAAAACAACTGCAAGGACCACGCATCAGCCGAATAATACACTTGACCAGCATTGGGTGAAGGTGTGATTGTTCCTGCATTTGGACTTTGATCAAAAACAACATAGGATCCTATATTTTGCATTACGTCAGCATTGAGTCCTGCTGTTCCATGCTTAACCCCACAGGTAAGCAGATTTACACCTCTCACCCATTGATCAACATGACAGTTGACATGAATATCAATTTGATCGGGATAACTATTTGATTGAACTATAGGGAGGTTAATCGACATATAGTTATTATTACCAAGGTTGTGCAATTCAAAATAACTTTCAGTAGTGGCAGCATCTCCATTCCCATCTGAGTCTGCCCATCCGCCAATAATCATGTGCATATATCCAGAGGACCATCCCCAATACATCGAAGGATCCTGGAAGCTCAATGGATGATTCACAGGCCAAGTGGTAATATCAACTGCGGTTGGACTTGAAATAGTATTCATTGACTCTGGAATACCAACCCCAAAGTTGATTTGTTCAATATTCTGCACATTTAAATAACCAAGGTAGAGCACATGATTTGTTGGCTCCACCAAAAATACAGTATCCGACAAATCCAAATCTTGTCCACCGTCGTGAATGACATGAAGGTTTGATAAGTAATAGTCGAAATGATCTAATTTAAATCCAGTTCCTACATCATTGATGTGATTTGTTCCTATTTGAAGTGGAGTTGAACCTACGACAGGTAAGATATCGATAAAAACATTTTTCTGAGCGAATGATAAATAACTGAGTGTCAAAGACAATACGCAAACCAATCCTTTCATAACTTATTTTTTGTGTACAATGTACAAGATTTCTTTTTCATGTAGACGGTAGCGCGCTACTTTTTCAGCCCCGTATTCTTTCCGTGGATCAAATTCCGACACAGTGAAACCTGCGCGCTCGAGCCATTGTGGATAATCCAATCCAAACAGGCGGACATGGTCCTTTTGCCAGAAATGAATCTCGCGGTCTTTTGGTGAGGTAATCGTAGGGTCTTCGTAGGTCACCTCGCGGTCAAAATCTTGAGGAACTTGCATGATTCCCCAGCCCCCTGGCTTCATCACGCGGTATAATTCAGAAATACATTGATTCACATCGTCGACATGTTCCAGTACATGGTTGCAAAAAACAACATCAAAACGATTGTCTTCCAATGGAATATGGTGCAAGTCAAAATGAATGTCCGCGATTGGTGAAACCAAATCACCTGTGAGGTATTGAAGATTTTTTTGTGCTTTAAATCGGGAATGAAAACACTGTTCAGGTGCGATGTGCAGCACATCAAGTTTTTCAGCCGTAAAGAAATTCGATCGGTCTTTCAAGTACAACCACATCAAACGGTGACGCTCCAAGGTGAGATCATACGGACAAAGCACGTTTTCGCGGTGCGCCGTATCCGAACCATAGGAAAGAAATTTAGAAAACGAACGCTCACACACTGGACATTCCACCTTATTTCCTTTGTATAGCAAGGGAGCGACCTTTTTAAAAGGATAACTCAACCGAATTAATAATGGCCGAGGAAGTGTATTGAGCAAGAACTTATACAGCTTTTTCATTGAGGCAAATGTACGGAAAGAAATGTGCAATACCGACTTAATGGTTTAACTTTGTGCATTCCATTTTAGCACCTATGAAACAGCTGAACTTCTTTTTTTTCATGACCATCGGTACTATCTATGCTCAAAATCCTATGTCAAATACACTCATTCCTAAAGCAATTAAGCAGGCACAAAAGTTAACGATTCATGGACATGAACGCGTTGATGACTACTACTGGATGAATCAAAGGGATTCGAAAGAGGTACTTGCACATCTCGCCAATGAGAATGCGTGCGCTAATTCCTATTTTACGCATTTGGAAGATTTGCAACAAAATCTCTTGGACGAATTTGAAAAACGCATTGATCCGAATGATAAAAGCGCTCCTTTCATTTTAAATGGTATTACTTATCAATCGAGAAACGTTGAGGGGAAAGATTACGCCTTGATTTATAAATTGGAAGGTTCGAAAGAGACCGTCTATTTGGATGAAAATGAACGTGCCAAGAATCAATCCTTTTATGAATTGGCTGATTGGTCACCGTCTCCAAATAATGAATTGTTAGCGATTTCGGAAGATTACATCGGACGACGAAAATACACCATTCGCATACGTGACAATAAAACAGGTCGTTACCTAAAAGATGTGATCTCAGATTCAGACGGTTCAATCGTTTGGGCGAATGACAACAAGACCATTTTTTATGTCAAAAAGGATCCACAAACCTTACGTGAGTTCCAAGTATATCGCCATACTTTAGGTACAGATGATTCAAAAGATGTATTGGTTTATCAGGAAAATGACGAGAAATTCAATGTGTCCATCACCAAGTCGTTGACGGATAAATTCATTTTCATTTACAGCTTTAGCTCCACCACCTCGGAGTTGCAATTGATTGATGCAAATACTCCGGCAGATGCTCCGAAAACATTCTTAAAGCGCGAGAAGGACCATTTGTATGAAGTCGATCACCACGATACAGGATTTTATATCTTGTCGAACAAGGACGCGAAGAACCGTAAAGTTGTCTTTACTCCTGGAATTCCGAAAACTATAGATGAATGTAAGGTCGTTACTCCTCACTCTACGGAGGTTTTATTGGAAGGATTGCTGGTCTTGAAGAATTATATGGTCACTGAAGTGCGCACCAATGGACTTCGAAAAATCACCACGACAGACCTTCGCTCAAATCAATCGAATACCATTCTTTTCAATGAAGAAACCTATTTCACAGGTTTGGGATTGAATGACGATTACGCAGCGGATAAACTCTTCTTCAATTACAATTCACTCACTACCCCCGCAACCGTATATCAGTTTGATTTGGCTAATGGAACGAAAGCAGTTTGGTTCCAACGCACACTTTTGGACAAATCCTTTACGCCCGACAATTATGAATCTAAGCGCGTTTGGGCTTTGGCCAATGACGGAACAAAAATTCCTGTTTCGATTGTCTATAAAAAAGGAACAGATCTTTCAAAAGCACCATGTTTACTTTATGGCTATGGTTCGTATGGCTATAC
>JAJTDQ010000162.1 GCA_021300505.1 Cryomorphaceae bacterium | reverse complement strand
TATCCATGCTCATTTTGATGCCATTAAGTTAATAATATTGCGTTCATCATTCATTTTCTTGATAATAGTGCATTAGCTTTTGCTGAAGATTCTTCCTTGCACGAAAAATTAAAGACTCTACCGCTGTAATGCTCAAGTTTAAAACAGTTCCTATTTCTTGCTGTGACAACCCTTCAATTTTATGAAGGGTAAATGCGATTTGTTGTTTTTCAGGCAATTGATGAATGGCCGCGTACAAAACAGCTGATCGCTCCTTATTTTCCAATTCTCCAGCTGGGTCTTTTGATTCCGAAACAAGAACATCAGCAACTCCCGTTTGATCTATGGAAAAAAGAAAACCGAAACGTTTTTTCCGAGAGCGATTGCGAACATGTTCCTTGTATTTATTGACAGAAATACGATAAATCCAAGTAGATAGCTTTGCTTCACCTTTAAATTGTGAAATCGTTAAAAAAACGGCGGTAAAAACCTCTTGGGTAAGATCCTGAGCATCTTTATCGTTGCGAATGAGACCAAGCAACAGATTGTACACCTTTTCTGCGTGAAGGTCGATGAGCAAGGTAAACTCATGTTCATCTCCCAATTTTAAACGCTCTATATCAATGTGTTCTGTTTGGTCCATCTGTACAATACACTTCAAATGCCCGTTTTCAGAAAACCTTGCGTTGGAACGCGCATTACGAATTCCTCACCATCAGATAATCCGCCAAAGCGACCAATGGCTTCTTATTTTCTTCAGGCAATTGTATTTGGCTTAATGCATTCATGGCGAAAGTGTAGTGTTCTTGCATCTCTGCTTCACATGATTCTTTTGCACCAATTTCTGAATAGATTTTTTTCGTTTGTTCTACTTTTAGAACTGCGTCTTGTTCTGATGACAAGCGCTCCAATTGAGATTTCTGTTCAGCATTTGCAAGTTCCATCGCTTTCAAATTGAGCAATGTTTTTTTATTCGAAATCACATCGCCACCTACTTGCTTCCCAAATTTATCTGGATCTGCATACAAGTCTAGAATGTCATCTTGAATTTGAAAAGCAATCCCAACGTGCTGGCCGAACTCATACAGCAAGTGACGGTTTTCTTTACTTGCATTCGCAATGACCGCCCCCATTTCTAAGGCACAACCCAACAAAACAGATGTTTTCAAGCGAATCATCTCCACGTATTCCGGAATAGATACATCGTTTCGCGATTCAAAATCCATGTCCATCTGCTGACCTTCACATACCTCGATGGCCGTTTTATTGAAAATCTCAAGCAACGCAGGTAAATGCGCACCTTGTTGCATCGCCAGAAGTTGATAAGCCTTTACAAACAATACATCACCCGAGAGAATTGCGATATTTTGATTCCACTTCACATGCACCGTTTCTTGATTTCGACGAAGTGGTGCCTCATCCATGATGTCATCGTGAATCAAGGTAAAATTGTGAAATACCTCAACGGCTACCGCAGCGTGAATGGCTTCAGCGCGATTCGTTCCAAACAACTCAGCACCCATCAATGTGAGAATTGGTCTCATGCGCTTCCCTCCCAAGGTCATGAAATAACGCAGGGGGTCGTACAAGTTTGACGGTGATTGTGGCAAGTCAATTGAAGCAATTTCTTGTTCAATCAAAATAGAGTAAGATTCGAGCTCGTTCATCAGTGATTTAGTAGGTTCATCAAATAACTTCCGTATCCACTTTTAACAAGCGGTGTTGCGATATGTTTGAGTTGATCCGCCGAGATAAATCCATTGCGGTAAGCGATTTCTTCGATGCAACCAATTTTTAATCCTTGTCGTTCTTCGATGACTTGAACAAATTGTCCTGCTTGCATGAGTGATGAAAAAGTTCCAGTATCAAGCCAAGCTGTTCCGCGATCGAGCACTGCCACTTTCAATTGCCCGCGACGAAGATACTCCGCATTGACGTCTGTAATTTCATATTCACCACGTGCCGAAGGTTGCAAGTTCTTTGCGATTTCGACTACAGAATTGTCGTAGAAATAAAGTCCAGGCACAGCATAGTTTGATTTGGGTTGTGTCGGTTTTTCCTCGATAGAAACAACCTTCATTTCTGTGTCAAATTCGACCACACCGTAGCGTTCAGGATCGCTTACATGATACGCATATACCACACCGCCAGAAGGATCATTGTTTTCCTTCAAGAGCTCATCCATGCCAACACCGTAAAAGATGTTATCCCCAAGTATAAGCGCTACCTTATCATTACCGATAAGGGCATCAACTGTTTAGAGACCGCTAATGTTAAGGGATGTAATCTGGTTCCAGAACCTCCTGCGAGAATTATTCCTTTCATGTTTTTAGTCAAAATAAGCTTGGTTCTTTACTTTTCGGGAGCGTCATCACTTGTATCAGGCTTCACATCCTCAGGTAACTCATTGTGTGGACCAAGCTCCTCGTCAGTAGACAATTGAAGATCTGACCAATCCACTTCACTTTCTTCAGTATAAGCATCAAAATAAGGCTCTTCAAATGCTTTGGTTGTCAAGCTTCTTTCGAGCGATAAAAGCAACGAGGGTAAAATTAATAAATTCGTAATCATCGCAATGAGCAAGGTCACAGAGATCAATAATCCGAGAGCTTGAGTTCCACCAAATTGAGAGAACAAGAACACAGAGAAACCACAGAACAATACAATTGATGTATAGAACATTCCAAGGCCTGACTCACGAATGGCAATAAGCACACATTCCTTCAATGTCCACTTCTTGAGTTTCAATTCTTGACGGTACTTGGCCAGGTAGTGAATGGTGTCATCAACAGAAATACCGAGAGCGATACTGAATACCAACAAAGTAGATGGTTTCAATGGAATACCTAACCAACCCATGATTCCACCTGTCACAATCAACGGAACGAGGTTAGGCACCATGGCAACGATGACCATTCTCCATGAACGGAAGAGGATAGCCATCAAAATGGAGATGGAAACAATGGCAAAAAGCAAACTTGAGAATAGGTTATTTACAAGGTATCTTGTTCCTTCTGATGCAACAACAGACGTACCTGTAAGTGTTATTTCAAAGTACTCTTTGTTAATTGCAGATCGAAGTTTATCATTAAATCCTGGTTTGCTGTAATATGCTTTAATCAATTCTGGGTCACTTTGGAACTTGAACTGCAAATCAGAATTTCCCTTTGACAAGGCATCAGTCAAGTTGTTGTACACCCCAGAATAGTTGTATATAATCGAATCGATGTATCCTTTCTTTCCTTTTTCTACCAACCCGTAAAGTCGCTCCATTTGCGGACGATCAGGGTTCATGATGCTATCGATCTGACTGCGAATTAAATCTACCTTATCAGCCACTTCATATGAACCAATGTCCTTCATTTGGCAACGAACGCGCAATGTGGTATGTGTGGTATCAAGCAATTCTTTCACCGACAAAGCACCTCCATTAACGTTTGATATTTCAAAATTGTCGAGGTATTTCTTCAGTCGTTTCTTGTCGCGGTTGGCAATGAGTTCGTATTTATCAGGATCATTCCCATAATACGCCATGTTCACGACTTTAATAAAGTCAACGATGGAAATACTTTTAGAGAACATCGTATCCTTCGCATAATTGAGTTGAACCTGTTCAATACGTTCGAGTGTTGAACGTTTCATTAAACGGCCTTGCTCCTTATAGTCAATCATCACTTCGAACGGAATTGATCCTCCGAAATTCTTTTCAATGAACTTTAAGTCTTGTAAAATTGGATCAGATTTCGGCAAGTCGCCGGTAACATTTCCCGTTGCTTTGACGCGAAGAATACCCAGAACACTGACCCCAATAATGAGGATGGTCACTCCATACACCCACTTGCGCTTGTACTGTGTGAGAAACAAGATTCCACGAATCAAACCAGAAGCAAACTTACGATCCAAGTGTTTGAGGTGACGCTCCTTTGGCGTTTTGGAGAACGAAAGGAAAATAGGGAGGATACATATAGAGATTATGAATACCATCATTACGTTGATTGACGCCGAAATTCCAAACTCCATCAGTTTTTGTGAATTGGTAAATGCGAAGGTCAAGAATCCTAATGCTGTTGTAAAGTTTGTAAGAAAGGTCGCTGTTCCAATTTTCTGAATTACGCGTGAAAGCCCCTTCATTTTATTCCCATGCTCCTTGACCTCCTGGTGGAACTTGGTCATGAGATAGGTACAGTTTGGCACTCCAATCACAATCATCAATGGTGGTATCAATGCCATCAAAATCGATAAGCGGAACCCTAAGAAGCCCATCGTACCCATCGCCCAAATAACGGCAATTGTTACTACTGCCAAACACACAATAATAACCCTGAATGATCGGAAGAAGATATAAAGCAACAATGCGGTAACACTCAAAGACAACGCGATGAAAATGTACATCTCACTTTGAATTCGCTTACCGATAATTACCCGTAAATGTGGTAATCCTGCGTAGTGCATTTTACCAAAATAGGGTTCGTACGATTCGGCCAGCTTTTCAATATCCAAGACGACCTTTGATTTCACTTGGTCTCCCAAATAGCGCTCATCAACACTCACCATCATGAGTGAAACATTCGTAGAATCGTTGTATAAGAGCTTTTGATAAACTGGATTACGCTTGATTTCTTGCTTTATAGAATCAATTGATTTTTCTCTGTAGGTCGTATCACTAAACACCTTTTGTACATCAAACCTACTCTCCTCCTTGTTGTTTTTAATGGTAAAGAGTGTTGCTTCTGATATGACAGATTCTACACCATCGAACTGAAGAATCGAATCACCTAGTTCCTTCCACTTTCTAAAGTTTTTCTCCGTGTAAAGTTTCTTTGTTTGAATGGCGATTACCAATGTTCCTCCGTCCTCTCCAAAACGCTCCTTGAACAACATGTAGTTCTGCGTTGTTGAAGAAGTTTTAGGAAGAACGAATCCGTACTTATTTTCCAGTTTCAAGCCAGTGATGGCATAGTAACCAAAGAATACGGTAAGGAGTGTGATGACTCCCAATATGAAGAATCGATTCCGAAGAATGAAATTTGCTATTTTACGCCACATGGTGGTTGTATCTTTTACACTTTAAGAGGGTAAAAGTAAAAATTAATATGGAGAAAACCGCATTACGGATGTAGGTCTTCAGCCAGCCACTCAAAGAACTCACGTTGCCAAAGCAAGCCGTTTTGTGGACTTTGCACCCAATGGCCTTCTGTGGGAAACGATAAGTAACGACTTTTAATCCCCTTTAATTGAGCAGCTTGAAAGGCTTGAATTCCCTCACTCTCAGGCACTCGGAAGTCCATTCCACCATGAATCACAAGGATTGGAGTGTTCCAATTGGAGACATAGTTGTGCGGACTGTTTTTCTCATAATTGGCTTTATTTTCGTCTAACCAGTATGGACCTCCCTGATCCCAATTTGCAAAAAACAACTCCTCAGTTGTACCATACCAGCTCTCCAAATTGAACAATCCACAATGTGAGACAAATGTTTTAAACCTGTTCTGATGGATTCCTGCAAGCATGTATACAGAATAGCCACCATATGATGCACCCACTGCACCCAGGCGATCCTTGTCTACATAAGACTCTTTCGTTGCCGCGTCGATTGCAGACAGATAATCGCGCATTGCCTGTCCTCCCCAGTCCTTCGAAATGGCATCATTCCATTCTTGCCCAAAACCTGGAAGCCCGCGACGATTTGGCGCCACAACAACATATCCTTGAGATGCCATCAACGCCAAATTCCATCGGTAAGAGAAGAATTGACTAACTTGACTTTGGGGTCCTCCCTGGCAGTATAAAAGTGTTGGGTACTTTTTATTGGGGTCAAAATTAGGCGGCAAGACCATCCACACCAACATCTGCTTGCCATCTGTTGTCGTTACCCATTTCTCTTGAACCTTCGGCATCACAATCGTCGAAAGAATATCAGCATTAGACTTCGTCAACTGACTCACTTTATCCTTGGATTTTATCGACACCGCATATAAATCAGTCGGAGCTACCATAGATTGACGTCCGGCATAAATCACATCTCCAAAAACGGAAAGGCTAACGTAATCGTATTGCCCAGAGGTTACTTGTCGGATTTTCTTTGTCGCAACCTCAATCTCATTTGTCGGTGAAATGATGTAAATCATTTTACCTGTAGGATGCCAGCAGAAACTGCCTACTGTGATATCCAAGTCAGCGGTTAGGTTCACAACAGACCCGTCCGCTTTGCGCAGCATCAAATTGTTTTTGTCTGACTCAAATCCGTTGCGTGCCATGCTCAACCAAGCCATTTCACCTTGATTGGAAAATGCAGGATTATTGTCGTAACCTTTGTTCACTTCTGTGAGATTGGTCGTTGTTTGATTCGCAATGGAATACTCATACAAATCGCTGTTGGTGCTCGTCGCGAAAGCTCTCCCCTGAAGTTTCTTTGATGTATAAATGATTTTTTTTTGAATCTGCACTGAAGCAAAATTGATCTGTTCCGCCGAATGGTGGAAGTACGCCATCAAACACCTCATCGCGCTGTATATCAATGGCCTTTTGATAGATTACAGGTAAACCATTTTCTGCCATAATTTGGTGCAAAAACAAATGACGTCGCTTGTAATCATCGTAGTGATCCCAGTGGCGGTACATCAAATCGTCTTCAATACGTGCATTGGCCTTGGGTAAATCAGAGTACTTTGCAGAAACATCAGCCCTCACTTCAATGGCTTCGATGGTCACCGCGTAGGTCTCGTCGGGAGATAAACGAAAACCTTCCAATTCAATTGATTTGAAGCGTGAAACAGTGCGAATGTTCGTTCCATCGGCATTGATTTTTCGAATTTGAAGTCCATCATCACCCTTCGACATAAACCAAACAATGTTGTTTTTACCCCATTGTGCTTCCATCTCAGATACCGGGGTATTGGTCAATTGACGTGAAACACCCGATTTCACATCCAGAATATACAAATCAGTGTTTCCCTTGTTTTCATCCAAATTGAAGGTGCGTTGGCTGTAAAGAACCATCGTTCCGTCAGGCGAAACTGTTCCACCAGAAATGCGACGCATCGACCATAGAATTTCTGGCGTTAAAGCCGTCTGAGCAAATGTTGTTGCAATGCATGTGAATGCCAATAGGGTAACAAAGATTTTCATCATCAATTAAATTTTGGATAGTGAAGGTAGGAAAAAGCGGAAAACCATCGCCGTGTGACAATGGTTTTCCTCCATAATATTTCGTTTTAAACTACCGAACGATTGTAATATTCCCTTGCTTCGTGCCATCTTCGCACTTGAACACATAAAAATAAACGCCTGGCAATAAAGCCTTTCCGTCAGTATCATCTCCTTTAAACGTAGCTGAACCATTCGACAACGTAAAGACCGAATTCCCCCAACGATTGACAATCTCCATGGTATATTCGTTACAAACCCCAAACAATGGGTCGATTTGAATTTCGTCATTGATACCATCGTTATTGGCTGTAATGATGTTCGGGATAATCAAGTCATCAAAACCGATGGACGGGATAACAATTAAATCAAAAGGTTCCGTGAAGACACAATCATTAGATGTGTACAAGGTCAAGGTGCCCGCATAATTGCCTGCTGTATTCAAGAAGAACTCTGCGCTTTGTTGGTTATTCGAAAACTGCCCAGGTACTGCCCACAGTAATGAATCTAAAGCGATATTTCCAAGAACTATGTCCGCGTTAAGTTGAATCAATCCGCAACCATCATTAATAATGATATTCGTTTCTGGAATTGTTCCTACAAGAACCGGAGTAGCCATAAAGTCATTGCAACCGAAATCCGTTTCCGCAACCAGAGAAGCCATGTACGATCCTGGTGCTGGATAAATATGAGTCGCATTTGGATCCGTACCGGTCGTACCATCACCAAAAGTCATGGTATAATTTTGAACATCAGAGGCATTAGGTATTCCTGTCCAAGAGGATGTATTCGTAAATTCTATG
>JAJTDQ010000161.1 GCA_021300505.1 Cryomorphaceae bacterium | reverse complement strand
AGCAAGTACCGTCGCAAAGTCAGGTGTTGATATTTTGTACAACCTTATGAAGCTCGTCGGAACGCTTTATGTTGCGCTTATTGTGTTCGTAGGCTGCGTATTGCTTCCGATAGCGCTACTTGCTAAAATTCCAATCAAACGTTTTATTCAAGCAATCACTGAACCATTGGCCTTGGCTTTTGCCACAGCAAGTAGTGAAGCCGCACTTCCGAAAGCGTTGGAAAACATGGAGAAATTTGGTGTGCCGAAGAAGATTGTGGCCTTCGTGATTCCGACTGGATACAGTTTTAATCTCGATGGTACGACCTTATATTTATCCTTGGCATCTGTATTTGTAGCCCAGATGTGCGGCATTGATTTGAGTATCGGGCAACAGATTTCCATGTGCTTGATTTTCATGTTGACAAGTAAAGGTGTGGCAGGCGTTCGCGGTGCTTCTTTTGTAATCTTGGCTGGAACAATCGCTGCTATGGATATCAAAGGATTTGACTCAGAGCGTGCGAGTGTAATTCTCGCTGTTGATGCGCTCATGGATATGGCACGTACGTCAGTGAATGTTCTCGGAAACTGTTTGGCTTCAGCGGTTATTGCACGAAGTGAAGGGGAGTTGGTGGTGAGTGAAGCGGAGGGGTGAGAATTTTGATTTATCCTTAATTTTTAATTCTTCATTCTTCATTCTTCATTCTTCATTCTTCATTCTTCATTCTTCATTCTTCATTTCAAAACCTTACTCAAATATTTTCCCGTCGCGTTATCCTGCTGATCTACAATTCCTTCCGGAGTTCCAGCAAAAAGGATGTGTCCACGTGAACCAGGTCCTTTGGAAAGGAAGGATGCCAATTTAACGCGCTGCGCCTCGCCTCCACTTAAGGTACTCGACGATTGTCCAACCTTTAGGTATCCCAAGCCGACATCAATCAATGGCTTAATTTTATCTGCAATCTTTTGCTCTAATTTGTCAGTACCTTTCTCGAAGAGTTCGTAGGCGGCCTGAATATCCAACTCCAGCAAATCGGAAATGCTCAAGTCATTGTAGATGATTTCAAGGGTTTCTTGCTTGTAACGCTTTCCCAAACAGGTTTCGCAAGGCAAGTGAACATCGGCCATGAACTGCATTCCTACAGTAATTTCACCTTCACCTTCGCACATTTCACAGCGACCCCCTTCAATATTAAAGGAAAAGAATCCTGCTTTATATCCTCTAGATTTTGACAAAGGTAAACGTGCATACAACTCGCGAATGTCGTCAAATGCTTTGATGTAGGTAATTGGATTGCTTCGCGATGATTTTCCAATTGGATTCTGATCAACGAATTCAACTGCCTTGATTTGCTTTAAATCACCGCCAATAGCCGAGAAATCTGATGATTCACTGTCTCCTTCACCCAGTTGACGGCGAATTGCAGGATATAAAATCTCTCGGATGAGTGTTGATTTCCCCGAACCACTTACACCACTGATACACACAAAGCTATTCAGTGGAATATCAACGGTGACATTCTTTAAGTTGTATTGTCGTGCACCAGAAATGGTGATTCGATTGTTAGAAATTCGTCGTTTTTTAGGGATTGGAATGGCGCGTTTTCCAGTGAGGTATTCAGCGGTTAAACTATGAGTTGCGCCCATCAGTGCGGTATGGTCACCTTGAAAAACAACCTCACCGCCGTAGGCACCAGCCAAAGGACCAATATCGAGGATTTCATCCGCTGCACGCATGATTTCTTCTTCGTGTTCTACGACGATTACCGTATTACCAGCATCTCTCAAACGATGCAACACTGTAATTAGTCGTTCCGTATCTTTTGGGTGCAATCCGATGGAAGGTTCATCCAGGATGTACATGGATCCCACCAAACTGCTTCCGAGTGAGGTCGCAAGGTTGATGCGTTGCGATTCACCACCAGAGAGGGAATTTGATCTTCTGTTTAATGTCAAGTAGCCAAGTCCTACATCCATCAAGAATCCGAGTCGACTTGTGATTTCTGGCAGGATACGTTTGGCAACTTGTGTGTCATGCGTTGAAAGGTCTAGCGAAGAAAAGAAGGCGTGACTTTCTGTGATGGGCATAAGCACTACGTCAACAATCGATTTTCCTTCAACTTTGACAAAACTGGCATCCTTGCGTAAGCGCGTACCATGACAATCTGGGCAATCTGTTTTTCCGCGATAGCGCGAAAGCATCACACGGTATTGGATTTTATACGTTTGGCTTTCAAGAAATTTGAAGAAGGCATTTAGTCCAGTAAAATGCTTGTTACCCGTCCACAATAGTTCCATTTCCTCGGCACTTAATTCTTGAACTGGCCGATGGATCGGGAAATCAAATTTCTTTGCGCTGTAAATTAATTCATTCAGGTACTCGCTCATGGATTCACCTTTCCACGGTTGAATAGCACCTTCGTAAATGCTCAGTTGCTTATTTGGAAAAACGAGGTTGCGATCAATACCGATGACTTGTCCATAACCTTCGCAAGTTTTACAAGCGCCGTAAGGATTGTTAAAGGTAAAGAAGTGAACACTCGGTTCTTGAAATTCCATTCCGTCCAACTCAAAACGGTTGGTGAATGAATGCATTTCACCAGAATCGACGATACGAAGACAACATTCGCCATTCCCTTCAAGAAAGGCAAGCTGAATCGAATCGGCATAACGTGCTTGTTCTTCATCTGAAAAATTCAAGGCAATTCGGTCAATAACCAAAAGCGCTTGATCAATATCAATATCTGCATTGGCCATTTGGTCTTCGATGAGCACCGTTTCATTCTTCAATAGCAATCGACTGAATCCTTGTTGATGCAAGATTGAAAGTTGACGTTCGATACCATATTTCGAAAATCCAGGGACTGGACTGCAAATCAACATCTTTGTTCCCTCAGTGTGTGTATTGATGGCATCAACCACATCTTTAACCACATGCTTTTTTACCTGATCACCAGAAATAGGAGAGAAGGTGTTTCCAATGCGGGCGAATAGGATTTTTAGGTAATCGTAAATTTCTGTGCTTGTCCCAACAGTTGATCGAGGATTGCTTGAAATTACTTTTTGTTCAATGGCGATGGCTGGAGAAATTCCTTTGATGTAATCGGTTTCAGGCTTGTTCAATTTGCCCAAGAACTGACGCGCATAGGAGGAAAGGCTTTCAATATAACGCCGTTGTCCTTCGGCATAGAGGGTGTCAAAAGCTAAAGATGACTTACCAGAACCAGAAAGACCCGTTATGACCGTCATTTTCCCATGAGGAATGCGTACACTTAGATTTTTTAAGTTGTGAACCCGTGCACCTTTGACTTCAATGTATTTCTGGTTGGACATTTCCTTGATTTAATTCAAAGATAACAACACTCATTGGAAGTTTCTGTTTCCTTCAAAAGAAAGAAAAAGTTGGTTTTATAAAATTGAATTGTTATTTTAGCAACTGTTAATTCTTAAAAACGAACGCCTATAGACAAATATTTACTCTGAATTTCAATTAGTTATATTAAATAGAGTAGATTATGTTGTTGAACAATCTGGACGATCGTGACCTCGTAGGTGCATACATGGATGGAAATGAAAAGGCTTTTGAAGTCCTTTTGTTGCGTCATAAAGACAAAATGTATCGATTCATTTACATGAAATTGAAGCTTGGTGCCTACAATGAGGAAGGTAAATTTTTGCCTTGGGCAATGCGTATTTCTCACAACTTAGTGATTGATCATTTCCGCAAAAGCAGCAAGATGCGTATGATTTCTGAATCATCTTCAAGTCGAGAGGATTTCAATATCTTTAGTGTGCTTTCCTTGGATGAGAAAAATGCACATGAATCATTGGCACATGACGAATTGGAAAAACAAATGGTTGGACTCATTGATCACCTTCCAGAAACGCAGCGAGATATATTGGTGAAACGTCTCTACCAAGAAATGTCTTTCAAGGACATCGCTGAAATGGAAGATATTTCAATCAATACCGCTTTAGGAAGAATGCGCTATGCTCTGATTAACTTGCGTAAATTGATTGAAAAACACCAGTTGGTTACAGAAATTTAAGTCATGAAAAAACTGTTTTTCCTTGTTCTTGTTCTCGTCCTTGCATCTTGTGCACAGCAACATTGTTCTCATGGAGTACCTGTTAAAATGAGAAATCTTAATGGATTGGATGGCTGTGGTTGGGTGCTTGAACTCACTGATGGTTCGCGGTTGGAGCCCATTAACTTGAACACCTACAACCTTAATCTTGTGGAAGGGAAAAAGATTTATGTTACCTATGAAGATTTTCCTGGTGCAAGCATTTGCATGGTGGGGAAAATTGTAAAAATTACCTCTGTCTGCGAATAATTTAGGCGTCCATCCGCATGTGACGCTCTTTCTTGTCGGGATAAATATCGTCGATTGTGACCAAAATAGCGGTCTCTTCAACATTTCCAAACTCAGGGTTCACCGCTGTTCCGAACGTTTTCATCGTTGGTGAAAGGTTCATGTAGATGTTCACCAATGGCGGAATAAATTCACCATTTTCTTTTACGGCGCTATTCAACACTTTGAACCCATCCTTGAAGTCAAGCCCTTTCAATTGTCCTTCCACATAGTCGCGATCGTACTCTTGAATAAGTGGGTGAAAAGGAGTCATGAGTTGCTCTGTATCCGGGAAATAGTGGTGCATGAAATGCAATAAAAAATCTCTGCTGGCTGTATTGTAATTCGGATACATAGTCACCTTACCAAAGAAGTAGCGAATTTCAGGATTGTGGATCACCAATGCACCGAGGCCATCCCAAATGTTGTCCAATGCAAAAAGTCCTTTTCGTGGATTCACCGTTGGTTGAAAGTTTGGCTGTACCCAGCTTCTTCCAAGCTCGATGGTGTAAGGCAAATAGTCAGTAATGAACTTCTCCGAAAAATCGAAATAATGGGTGGTAGACAGTTGAATTTCCCCATTCTCCGTCATGGCATCCTTACAGCGAATAAAACGATAGCCTCCTACGATTTCTTCATCTTCGGGCGACCAAACAATCAGTTGTTGGTAACAATGTGCTGAAGTGTCATATTCATCCAAATCTACCTCTTCGCCCGTTCCGCCTCCAGAGGCACGAAAGGTTACTTCACGCAAACGACCAATTTCGAGAATTACATTTGGAGCGTTGTGGTGGTTGATGATGTATATTTCGTTTTCACCTTTACGTGTCAATCGAACAAAGCGTTCTCTGCTCAGTTCCTTTTTGATGATTTCTTTATCGATTGCTTCAATGATCTCTTTCATACTTCTTTTCTTATTCGCCGTCGGAGGCTAATTCGTAGACATGTCCTCGCACCATTTGCGCAAGCTCTCGATCGTCTCCTTTCGGGTCTATCTGATTAATATAAATCGGGTCACCAACCCTGAAAACCATTGTTTTATTTCGTTGCTTGAACAATTCATCCGCAAGATAGAGCATTTCAATATTTGTTTTGATCCCGAGGAATTTACGAAAGCGCGACAGGCGATAGAAAAACGGTGATAGGGATCCATCAATGTAAATTGGTACAATTGGTTGATCAAACTTCTTGGCGTAGTAGATGAATGTTTTCTTCCATTCCAAGTCACGCACCTTTCCCTTGATTTTTCGGCTTACGAGACCAGCCGGAAAGATGACAAGCGCACTGTCTGATTCAAAAGCATCCGAAATTTGTTGCCGAACTGAACCGTCATTTTTACCATGCTTATTCACGCCTACGAAAAGCCCACTGAGGTTCTTCATATTCATTAGGAGGTCATTCACGATGAAGCGTAAATCTTTTCTGTATCCTTTGGTTGCAGCGACAAACGCTACAGCGTCCATTCCTCCAAGAGGGTGGTTCATTGTAATGATTACAGGTCCTGAGGATGGAATTTTCTCCAATCCTTCAATCTGAATGGTAATGTTGAAATACCGAATCACTTCCTCGCAGAATTCTGCATCATACAAATGCCCATTTTTTTCGATGAACGCATTGATTTCGTCCTGATGCAAGATTCGTTTAAGGTATCGAAAAACAAATCCAGGTAGCCATTTTGCAAGCCTTGGACTCTTGCTTTTCACCAATCGCTGAATGTCAATAAAACGCTCTGTTTCCATAGTTTTGGTAAATGTACTCCGTAGTGTCATTGGACGGGAGGTCTTTCTTTGAGATTTATTCACAATAGACTATTGAATTCTTGCTGTTTTAATGTCTCTCAAACAATCTTACTTCACTCAAGATTGCTTAATTTTACAGCGTATTTAATCACAATAAACTATTCCATGATTCAATTATCTGAACGTCTAATGGCAATGGAGGAATCCGCGACAATCGCGATGTCCCGAAAAAGCCGTGAATTAAAGGCTGAAGGCAAAGATGTGATTTCCCTAAGCCTTGGTGAACCTGACTTTTTTACTCCTCAGTTTATCAAGGATGCCGCATTGGAAGCGATGAACAATAACTTCACGATGTACACGCCTGTTCAAGGTTATGATGATTTGCGTGAAGCTATTGCCTTGAAATTCAAGCGTGATAATGGATTGACCTACACAAAAGATCAGATTGTTGTATCGACAGGAGCGAAGCAGTCGATTGCCAATGTGGTGTTGAGCATCATAGGTCCGGGTGACGATGTAATTATCCCAGCGCCATATTGGGTTTCTTATTTGGAAATCGTTAAGGTAGCCGAAGGGAATTCGATTGTGATCAATGCAGGAATTGAAGATGATTTTAAAATTACGGGTAAAGCGCTCGAAGCAGCAATTACACCGAAGACGAAGATGATTATTTTCTCTTCACCATGCAATCCTACTGGTTCTGTGTATTCGAAAGCAGAGTTGCGAGAAATTGCAGATGTTTTGGTGAAGCACCCAGATATTGTAGTGATTTCTGATGAAATCTATGAGCATATCAATTTTGAAGGGAAGCACGAAAGTCTCGCCCAATTTCCTGATGTGTATGATCAAGTGGTTACGGTGAATGGAATGTCCAAGGCTTGGGCAATGACCGGTTGGAGACTTGGATACATTGGTGCCTCAAAGCAAATTGCGGATGCATGTACAAAGGTGCAAGGACAGTTTACTTCAGGACCTTGTTCGATTACACAAAAAGCATCAATTGCCGCATTAAAAGCAGATCCTGCGATATTAAGTGATATGATTTCGGCATTTAAAAACCGTCGTCAACTCGTGCTCGATGCATTGAATCAAATGCCGGGTGTGAAGACAAATATTCCTGATGGTGCCTTCTATGTTTTCCCTGATGTATCTGAATTTTATGGCAAATCGTATGGCGATTGGCACATTAAAAATGGGGATGACTTGTGCATGTATTTGCTCTCTGAAGCGCTGGTTGCCCTTGTTCAAGGTGAAGCGTTCGGATCGCCAGAATGCATCCGGATTTCCTACGCAGCATCCGAGGAAACATTGACGGAAGCAATGAAGCGCGTAGGTCTTGCCTTATCCAATGTTCCAATCGTAAGCTTAGACAAAGAAGAAAAACGGCTTGGAGGTGCCGCAAATGTGGCCGTTAATCTCTTGGCACTTGGAGCTAGTCCCGTGATTTGTTCTGTGGTAGGTGATGATGATAGTGGCCGCTTGATGCGGAATCTGTTAATCAATGCGTCTATCTCCTCGGAAGGATTGATTCACAGTACTTCACGGATTACAACAGTGAAAACGAGGGTGATTGGCAATAATCAGCACTTGTTGAGGATTGACGCTGAAGTGACGAACGCCATTACTACAGAGGAGGAGAACGCGTTGATTCAATGTGTTGAAAATCTGCTCAGGTCTGGAGTTGATGGAATCATTTTCGAAGATTACAACAAGGGATTACTCACTGAGCGATGCATTTCTGAGATTATTCGTTTGGCGCAAATTCACAATGTAAAAACCACAGTAGACCCGAAGAAAGATCACTTTTTAAGCTACAAAGGAGTAACGCTTTTTAAGCCCAATTTGAAAGAGTTGCAAGAAGGTTTAGGGTTTCAATTCTCATTTTCGAGCGATTTTGAACAATTTGAACATGCCGTGAATCTATTAGAATCTCAACTAACAAATGAGATTTCACTTGTAACGCTTTCTGAGCATGGTGTATATATTCAATCACAAGGCAAAGGTTATCATATCCCGGCGCATATTCGCAACATTTCGGATGTAAGTGGGGCAGGTGATACGGTTATTTCGGTAGCTACATTGTGCTTGGTCTCTGACTTCCCGATAAAATTGATTGCTGAAATTTCAAATATCGCAGGAGGATTGGTGTGTGAAGAAAGTGGTGTTGTCGCGATTAATAAATCCCAACTATTGAACGAATGCCAGGAACTTCTGGCAGATACTATTGTTTAGTTGTTATACTAAAGACAAAAGATGGAAGAACGAAAAGTTGTTAAACCTTATGGTGATCAGGATAGATCGAAGAAAGAGGAAGTGGCAGAGATGTTTAATAATATTTCTGGACGCTATGATTTCTTGAACCATTTTTTATCTCTGGGTATTGACAAAATCTGGCGCCGTAAAGCGGTTAAAAAACTGAAGGAAATCAATCCCACACGAATTCTTGATATCGCAACAGGAACAGGAGATTTCGCGATTCAATCGTTGACGTTGAAACCAGCAGAAGTCGTTGGAATTGATATTTCCGCCGGCATGTTAGAAGTTGGAAAAATCAAAATGAAAGCCAAAGGGGTTGATCATATTGTTCGCATGGAACTTGGTGATTCAGAAAATCTATCTTTTGATGATGGATACTTTGATGCCGTGACTGTGGCCTTTGGTGTGCGAAACTTTGAGCATCTTGAAAAAGGTTTGGCTGAAATGCTTCGTGTAACGCGCTCAGGTGGACGGATTGTCATTCTTGAGTTTTCTAAGCCTAAACGATTTCCAGTGAAGCAATATTATGCATTCCACTCGCGGTATATTATTCCGTTTTTTGGTAAGCGTATTTCTAAGGATGGTCGCGCTTACGCTTACCTACCA
>JAJTDQ010000031.1 GCA_021300505.1 Cryomorphaceae bacterium | reverse complement strand
GGAAATTCTTCGCATACAAAAGAGCACGATACATTATTCCTGAACTTACAGGTAAATTGTCATCCGAGAAAAAGCACGCTCCAGATTGTTGCATATCGTACATTTCGGAAAGTGTTTCACCTTTCATCTGTTGAGTGATTGCTCCAATTGGATGGATTGACGTGACATGATTTTCGCCTCTTCGAAGCATATACTCGATGAGTGTTTTTCCATCAACTACTGGATGTGTGGAAGGTACAACACATACGTGCGTGTATCCTCCAGCAGAAGCGGCATCTAATCCTGAGTTGATCGTTTCTTTGTGTTCTTCACCCGGATCACAAAAATCTGCTTTCAAATCTACCCAACCCTGAGAAATATGAAGATTATTTCCTTCAATCACATGTGCATTTTCTGAATTGATCTCAGTGGCGATGCGTTCAATTCTTCCATCATTAATCAAGACATCGTTCATTGTCCCATTGTGTGCGGATGACGAATCGATAATGGTTGCTTTTTTAATTAGAATCTTCATAGTCTGTTATTTCCAAAACTTAAGAACGAGCATTTCTCCGATGAGGAAGATGAGGCCCAACAAAATAAATAGTTTCCAGTATTCACGAGGTTTTTCAATGTCAATTTTGGCCATTGTATTTCCTTCATTCACTTCGGTATAGGTGACATTTTCTAAACCACATGCTTCAAGTCCGTCTATAATTTCATTTTTGCTCAGACATTCAATGTTTGATTCAATCCGATCGTAATTCAATGACAACATACCTTCCGGTTTTTCGTCAAAAATAGAGTAGGTTCCTGCCGTTAAATTCTCAATAGCTTGATTTCCACTTAGTGAAATGTAGGTGATTTGTCCCTGAGTACGTGTCATCGGGATGAAGTCAATCTTTCCATTTTTCAAATGGATTGGACTTTCACCTTCGTTTTTCTTGTAGAGAGGGAACACAGAAGCTTTTCCAATGGTCAAAGCATTTGGTGCTTTGCGCTGACTCATCTCGGCGATTCTTAAGACTATGGTCGGGAAAAGTGCGTCATCGGTAAAACTTCCAAATGCATCTGTTAAAGCACTTGTGAACAAGAAGGCATTGATCGAACCACCAGAACGCATGAATAGAGGAGCTCCGTTTTGTAGATGAATTAATGCATAGACTTGGTCATTTCCTGATTTTGATGTGCGATAAGCTTGTTTAATTGCTGGAAGGTTTAGATCCTCTTTTTTCTTCTCAAACAAACCATAGAAAAAGCCATCGTCATATTCAAGGCGGTCAATTTTGACTCCGGTATTGAATTTCCCTGTAATTGATGGCATTTGAATATCTGAAAGCAATGCGTTCCATGATCCCATCGAGCATTTCGCACCAGGAAACAAGGCCAAAGTCCCCCCAGTTTCTGTGAATGACTTCAAATCTGAGGCAAGTGCGGAAGGAATCTCGTTTAACCCGTTGATGAAAACAAGGTCAATTCCAGCTAAACGATTGGCCGTGTATTCATTCTGATTGATTGTAGATACTGAATAAAACCGCTCGAGTGCATATACCTGAGCAACAGCAGGGGACGCATCTTCACCATTGATCAATAGTATTTTCGTTTCGCTATCCGTATACCATGAAAAGTAGAAATCATCGTCCCAAAACAACTGTTTGTCATTGACCGTTAAAGTTGCAGACTGATAGCCCGTTTGTTTTTCCGTGAAGTTGATGACGGTTTCAACAGATTTTCCAGCTGGAAGGTCTACGAAGACATCTCGTTGGATAGTTCCACTTTTAAAGGAGAGTTCAGCATTTGTTATGTTCTCTTTTCCAGCATTAACAATGCTTACGGTAAGTTCGCTATTTTGTCTAGCTCTGTGTATAGGTGTTGAAAACCAAACCGAATCGATGTATAAATTTCCTTTTTCTTGTGGAGTAAATTGAATTGGGTAGTAGTAGCCCGCTTGATCCTTTTCAATTTGTTTAAACTGGCTTGTTGATTTTTGAAAGTCGGAGAGAAGTAAGTACTGCCGAGAACCAAGCTTTTCTCCTTCTGCTTCTTCTCGATCAAGAAAGCTACGTTGCCAATCCAGTACATTGTCAATTGACCGGTTTAAAGCTACAGGTTTGATTTTATCAATCATCTCTATGGCCTCGGCTTTGGTGATCAAGCGTTGTTCGAGACCATCCATAGTATTTGTATTCAATAAGATCCGGACGTCAGCTGCAGCTTTAAGAACGATGCCTCGAGCAGTCTCACACGCTTCAGATATCAACTCTCCTTCAGCACCTTTGGCTGTCATAGAGTAGGAATTATCGATATAGATGGCAAGAACAGGACTGCCTCCTTGGGTATTCTTGTTTTCGACAACTTTATACGGCTGTGCAAAGGCGATGATTAGAAATGCAAGTGCCAAAAGCCTTAGCGCAAGTATGAGTAAATGTTTTAAACGTTGGGTAGATCTTGTTTGCTGTTCAAGACGCTGAATGAACTTTAAACTGGAGAAGTATAAGATTTTATACTTTCTGAAATTGAATAAATGAATAATAATGGGAATCGCAAGCGAGAATAGGGCCCAAAGAAATTCAGGATAGACAAATTTCATGAATCAAAAATAGTGAAAAATACGCTTAGAACGTGGTATTCTCGAGGCAATCTTAAAACTTTTCGAAAGCACCAATACCAAAGAGCGCAAAATCATATTTGAAAGTGACTTTGGAATTAAATTCTCGCAAATGAATTATCGTTTTACTCAGTGATTTACAATCTACTTGTTCGAGTTGATTAAAATACATATGACTTTGGTCAAAATGACAGAAAAACATGCTAGGCGTTGAAATATAATAAGTTTATTCAACCCTTGTTTAAAGCAATCCACTAAATTACCCTGTCAATTAATAAGTAATTTTGAACCCAAGTAAATATTTAATTTTTCAAGTGATTTCTATTTGCATAATACATCGATATAAATGCAATATTGGTAATAATTACGATAATCACCAAGGTTGTGTTTGAAAAAGGCATTTCATTTACTTGTGTATATAAATTAACAATAAGAATACTAATAATCGTACTGATAATCGCACCTATTACATACAGGATAAAACCAATTTTTTTAAGATTCCACATTAGTAAGGCGCCAAAAAAGCATAATCCACTAGCGATAGTGCCAATAATCTGAATTGAGATAGATGCCGGAGGATGATTCGTTCCTAGTAATGAGGGAATTCCAATAATCCCCAATAAACCATCTAATACTTCCACGCCTGATCCAATGAAAGTAAGGATACAAATAGTAATTAAAAAAGTAGGTCTAATTATATTTTCTTGCCCCATATTCTTTAATTTAAATTATACACAGTAATTACTTGTAAATGTAATTAATATCCTTTTCAAAAAACTATGTTCATGAAAAAAGGGAATTAAGATTTCATCATGTTAAACAAATAAACCTTTTTGTTTTTTTACTTAATTTGGATTTAATGAAAGATGTTTGATCTTTTGAAATAAATAGTAGTTCGGCTAACAACTGATAAAAATTTAGGGAACAAAATAATTGTATTACAATAAAAGAAATTTTTGGCCTCAATCGTTTAATTTTGAACTAATTTCATTTCGTGTTTAGATAGAAGTTTTAAAACTTTTCAAAAGCACCAATACCAAATAGTGCGAAATCATATTTGACAGGGTCCGCAGCATCAAAGGCTCTTAATCTGTGCATCAACTCATCCAGTGCTTTCCAATCGTCTTGTTTTCGAGTTAAAAGTCCTAGTTCTCGGGCATTGCGTGAGGTGTGTACGTCAAGTGGTAGGTACAATTCGGAGGTCGGAATGCTTTTCCAAATTCCAAAGTCTACTCCCTTTGCTGAATCCCTAACCATCCAACGTAGGTACATGTTGATGCGTTTACAAGCAGAATTGCGCAGTGGATCAGAAACATGCTTCATGCTGCGTTGCAAATCATTTGATTGAAAAAAGACACTTCTGAAAGTTGCAATTCTACCTTTAACACCTTGAATCTCTGGATGGGATGAGAAACATTCTTCAAGATTTGAGTTCTTGTAAATCCGTTGAAGAGAAAGGAAGAATTGATTTAAGTCATCGACATTGAATGTCCGGTGAACAAACGTGCTGTTTTTAAGTGTTTTCAGGGAGAAGTCGCGTACAAAATTCAAAGGCTCATTTTCCATGATGTCAATGAGTTTTTCACCACTTGAAATGATGCCTTTACGCGTTCCCCAGGCAATTGTAGAGATGAGGAAAGCGACAATTTCTATGTCTTCCTTGCGCTCAAAACGGTGGGGTAGCTGAATGGGATCAGATTGTATAAACGCCGAATTTTCGTATTGTTCGGCCTTAAAATCGAGAAATTCTTTGAGATCTTGATCAGTCATTTTGAACAAATACACCGTCGCGCATGGTCAACATACGATCGGCCATTCGAGCAAGCGAATCGTTGTGAGTAACAATGATCACCGTTTGATCAAATTCGTCTCTTAGCTGAATAAATAGGGCATGTAATTCGGCGGCATTTTGAGAATCTAGGTTGCCTGATGGCTCGTCGGCAAAAATGATTTTTGGCTTGTTGATGAGTGCCCTACAAACTGCCGTTCGTTGTTGCTCACCACCAGACAATTCAGATGGTTTGTGGTTAGCTCGGTCTTTCAATCCAAGTCGTTCAAGCAAAACCAATGCTTCATTTCGCGCTTCTTGCATGCTAACGCCTTTTATCAAAGCGGGAAGCATCACATTTTCAACGGCTGTAAATTCAGGAAGCAATTGATGAAACTGGAAGATGAAGGAAATCTCTTGGTTTCGAAACGCCGATAATTTCTTTCCATTGAGGGTAAAAGGATTCGTCCCACCAATTTCAAGGGTACCTTGATCAGGTGAATCAAGTGTTCCTAATATCTGAAGTAGTGTTGTTTTTCCAGCGCCAGAAGATCCCACAATCGCAACAATCTCTCCTTTGGCTACCGACAAATCGAGGCCTTTAAGGATGTGTAAATCGTTGTATGATTTATGGATGTTCTTGGCAACTAAGATCATTTATTCATTTTTAAGGTATGTCCCATTTTGTCGCGCTTCGTCATCATATACAGCTCGTTATGTTCATTGCTTTCAATCTCCAGTGGAACTGTTTCAACAATCTCCAAACCGTATCCAACCAATCCTGTTCTTTTCGTAGGATTATTGGTGAGAAGTCGCATTTTCTTCACACCAAGATCACGTATGATTTGTGCTCCAATCCCATAATCGCGTTCGTCGGGTTTGAATCCAAGTTTTACATTGGCCTCCATGGTATCGTATCCTTGTTCTTGTAGTTCGTAGGCTTTTAGTTTATTGATTAAGCCAATGCCTCGTCCTTCTTGATTCATGTAGATGATTACACCTTTACCTGCTTCCTCAATCATATCCATGGCTTTGTGTAACTGTGGACCGCAATCGCAACGGCAAGAACCAAAGATGTCCCCTGTTAAACACGACGAGTGGACGCGCACAAGCACTGGTTCATCCTTTTCCCAAGAACCTTTCACTAAGGCGAGATGTTCTTGTCCAGAGTTGGTGTCACGGAAGGCGTGGAGCTGAAAGTTTCCATATACGGTAGGCATCTTTACATTGACAAGTCGTTCGATTAAAGACTCATTTTTGATGCGGTATTCAATCAAATCTTCAATGGAAACGATTTTCAAATCAAATTTCTGTGCAATTTCCATCAGTTGTGGAAGTCGCGCCATAGTTCCATCTTCATTCAGGATTTCAACGATAACGCCAGCAGGCTCAAATCCAGCGAGGCGGGACAAATCGATGGCTGCTTCGGTATGACCTGCACGACGAAGAACACCTCCTTTTTTCGCACGTAACGGGAAGATATGTCCTGGCTTCCCAAGTTCATCAGGATGTGTGTCTGGATTGATTAATGCCTGAATTGTTTTTGAGCGATCACTGGCAGATATTCCAGTCGTACAGCCATGACCATTGAGGTCAACTGAAACTGTAAATGGTGTCTCGTAAGTTGCTGAATTTGAGCGAACCATAAGGTCAAGTCCTAGTTCATCACAGCGGTCTTCTACCAATGGTGCGCAGATCAAACCTCGTCCATGGGTGGCCATGAAATTGATGATTTCAGGAGTAACATTTCGTGCTGCAGTTAGGAAATCTCCTTCGTTTTCGCGCTCCTCATCATCCACTACGATAATCACTCTACCTTTTTGAATTTCTTCAATCGCCTCTTTAATCGTATTCAGCTTAATATCCATTGCTTTTTTTTCGTGGTATAAAATTACACTAAATCTATCATTGGACACAGGGAATTGTCCGTTTTATCATTCATTCAAGATTCTCGCATCAGTTCAATCAATTGCCCATTGGACCGAATCCAGTTGTAGTTGTCGCGAACGAAATCTTGACCGTTTCGCGCAATTTTTTCGTAATAGTCTTTATTGGAAAGTAATTCTTGAATGATCGAAATAAATTCGTCAGCGGTATGTGCAATACAAATCGACTCACCATCCAGTGCACCGATTGGATCCCCAGCGAGCTTTGTTGTTATGCATGGAATCCCGAGTGCCATTGCTTCAAGTAATTTATTTTGCATGCCGGTTCCAATCATCATTGGAGCGACAAAAATTCGTCCACGACAGTAGGCCTCCCGAATGTCATCAACCCATCCGAGTAGTTCAATGTTCTCTTCTTTGCAGATTTTCTGGACGAGTGCTGATGGTGTAGCACCTGCTATGAGACAAGAAATGTTTTTTGCTTTATGGAGAATTTGCGATGAAATGTATTCAACCGCTTCAATATTTGGAGCATAACTTAGATTGCCGATAAAAACAATGTCTTTATCCGTTTTAATTTGTGGACGTTCAAAGAACGAAGGGACAATACCATTAGGGATACAAAGGATATTTTTTCTCTTCGGATGGAATATGAATGCTTGATCCTGACTACTTATGATAGTCGCATGTTCGAAATAGTCAAAGATGCGAACCTCGTAATTTTTTAAACGAATGGATTCATTACGAAATAGCCGTTTCGCATACCATGGTGCATGATCAATTCTGCGTTCCATTCCTTTCGAAAGGGCATCCATATAGTCAATTGTTTTGGGGCAATCGTGGTAATCTTTAATGTACTCTGCCGAGCGAATAAGTTGACAGTAGATGTGATCAGGTTTGATTTCCTTTAAAAGTGCGTGCATTCGACGTTCATTCTTGTTGGAATAAAAAAAGCCGACTTGAAATGGTCTTTGAGAAAATAAACACAGAAACAAATTGAATGCAATGGTCAATCGACTGCGTTTAAATACTTCAACTCTAGTACAATAACCCGATATTTTCTCAAGTGATGATTGTGGAACATCTTTGTCATTGATTGCAAATAAGACAACATTATATACCTCCGAAAGTCCAATGATTTGGTAGTACGCACGCAATTTATCTCCTTTTTCTAACGGATAAGGAAAGCGTGGCAATACAACCACCAATGTTGGCTTATGGTTATCGAAGACTTTCATTCAAATCATTGGCTATTTGTTTTGGCGAGTAGTTTTTCTTAATGAATAACCTCGAGTTTTTGCTGTATTTTTCTTTTAATTCCTCGTTGCCATTTAAGGCGATAGCTTCTGTAATAAAGTCATCGATTGAATCAGCCACCGACATGCAGTCTAAGCAGGCGATTCCTTCTTTTCCCATGTTTGTAGTAACAATAGGTGCACCAATGCTCATGGCTTCAAGTAATTTGATGCGCACGCCAGAACCGGATTGTAAGGGGAGAAGTAATGTCCCGGAATTGCGCATAAACTCCATGCTGTCAGGAACAAATCCAAGACATGAGATGCCTTCACCTTCAATCAACTGATCGGTACCTGAACCTGCAATGGTTAATAGAGCTTCTGGAATCTTTGATTTTATTCGAGGGAAAATAACGGAAATCAAAAGTTCAGCTACCTCCTTGTTTGGTGCCCAATCCATTCCTCCGATGAAAAAGAAATGATTGTGTATCGTTTTCGTTGAATTTTCGTCTTGATCGATGGAAACAGGAATTTCTACAATAGGGGTTTTAATACCCAGTTGGACGAATTTCTTTGAATCTTCAGGTGAAATTGAAAAAATACCATCGACACTATTCAATAGTTTAATTTCATCTTTTTGAAGCGCTTGTGCTAAAATTCGGATGAGGAAAGATTTTCCTGATGGCTTCGAATTTTGCGCTAATGCCTTCCAAATCTCATGTTCCACATTGTGGGTTCTGATATATACTTTTGAGCTAGAATTGAGCCGAATCTGATCCAGACATGCCGCAGAATATAAGCCGTCTAGGATAATGGCATCAAAGGATTTCGATTGGATAAGTTCTTTGATTTTTTGGTTAAGTTCTGCTGTACGGAACCGACTCAAATGGTATGATACGCCACTTATTGTTTTCGTAAAAAGGCATAATGGTTTTATCTTGGTGTCAATGAGGACAGATTGAAGATCAATGGATTTTTTTATTTCTTCCGGCCATTTGTCTTGGTTAAAAGGATGCTTGTGTGTTTCGAAAGTCAAATGCGTGATTTCATGGTTACCACGAAGAAGTGCGCCTAAAAAACGCTGTATGGCAACACAACCACCATCTAAAGCGGGATAAGCTGGTTTACTTGTGATGTAGAGCAGCCTCATTTTGATTTGTTGCGTTTGAATCGTTTTAGCCAAGCTTCCTTGTCAAAAACTGGTGAGTCATTGGCTGCAGAGCGCATCAGAATAATAGCAATTGGCAACAAAACCATTGATGCAAACCACATTCCGATGAAAGGAGAAACAACTTGTGACGCAGCCAAACTATCACCAATACTGATAAGTACAAAATAAATCATGAAAAGAAGTGCAGCAATGACTACTGGTGCACCAAATCCACCACGACGAACAATCGCACCCAAAGGTGCACCAATGAAAAACAACACAATAATCGCGAAGGTCAAGGCAAACTTCCTGTGAAACTCAATCCAATAGGTATTCAAATCTATCTCCATAACACGGATGTATTCGTTTTGTCCGTCAAGGTTTTGATTCTTGCGTCGAATCTTTGCCTGTGCAGATTGTAACGAAGTGATTTTATCCGTTTCATTTAAGTCTTCATAGCGAATCACTTGCGGATCTTCATCGATAAATGCTTGATTGGGTTGAACAGCTGTTTTTTCTCCTTTAAAATAAAGTGCTTGAAAGTAGGCGTGGTCATTTTTTATGCTAGAAAGAAAGTTGTCTGTTATTTTATTGGCATTTAAACGGACAGAATCTACAGCGTGATAAATTTGAAACACGTTGAGCATCTCATGTTTATCTGTAAAAAGGTCTTCTTCGGATCTGTTTAGGGCGAATCCTGAAAGATCAATTTTATAGGTAGCCGCTTCAAAAGAGGATCTTCGTGAAGGACGATTGCTGTTTTCGGACCGCAATATCTGTCCATTGGGAGTGAAAACAGGAGACTGTGGTGCTAGTTCTTCCGTTACGTAACCATCCTTCAATTCAAAAAACAAGTACTTCCCATTTTCTGACTTGTAAATTTTTCCCTCTGCGGCACGAATAGTTTTTATCGTTTGTGGATCAGTGTGGTCGTGAAGCAATATTCCCTTGAATTGATTATCAGAACCCTCATCCACTTTAATGGCATATCCATCCAATTCGTTGCTATACACACCTGGAGTGAGAATGGCAGATATTTTCGTGTTTTGAATGTCATAAATGAGTGAATGCCATTTTAAATTCGCCACGGGAATGACGTAGTTCGCGAAATAGAAAGTTCCGCAAGCAATAATGAAAACTACCACTGCCAATGGTCGCATGATTCGATAAAGTGAAAGTCCACTTGCTTTTAATGCCGTAAGCTCATTGTTTTCGGATAAATTCCCGAAGGTCATAATGGACGAGAGTAGTGTTGCTAAAGGCAGGGCCAATGGAATCAAACTCGCGGAAACATAAAAAAGAAGTTCAAGAATTACCCATGAACTCAAGCCTTTACCCATTAAATCATCGATGTATTTCCAAAGAAACTGCATAATCAGTATGAACATCGAAATAGCTAAGGTCACAAAAAAAGGACCTACGAACGAACGAATACTGAATACATAAAGACGCTTCAAACGATTGAAATATAAATATATCGTGTAAAGTTAAGAAACGAAATCAAGCGAACACTATTGTAACGGTGACAAAGCGAGACCACTTTAGTTCAGTTATTAAACGTAAATTTTTCAGTGAGCTAAGCGCCAAGAACGCGACGAAGATTGCTGATTTGTTTTTCCCAAAGACGACGTGATTCATCCACTTCATCTTCTTCAGCAAAATCAGTAACTGTCATAATCACAGCCTTGGTCATTGGATCAACTGTAATCGTCATTTCAAAGTACGTATCCATGTCTTCTTCCTCGTCTTCAATCCATTGAAAACGGATTCCAGCGTTGGGTTTGCGACTAATCAATCGTGCACTTTGCATACTGCCATCCCAAAAGAATGTGTATTCATCATCCTTAATGTTCACATTGTCAGCAAACCATTCAGAAAGCCCACTTGGCGTCCCAATCATGTTATCCAATACACGTGGAGAAGTTTTTAAAAGGAACTCTAAATCGAATTTCACTTTTTCAGATACAGTAGTCGCCATTTTGTTTAATTTCGCAGTTAGTTATCGCAATATAAGTAAATCTTCTCAATGGCACTCGTTCACTCATTTGAAAAATCTGGAAATACCCTCTTTAAATACCGCGGACAACTGCCAATTATTCTATTTCTTCTGTCGGTTCCTGCTGTTTATTTTACTGATTATCAGTGTTTAACTGATAATAAAGAGCTCTCCATGTTCTTGTTGATAACTTGTTGTGTGTTTTCTTTTGTTGGACAGGTAATTCGTGCCATTGCTATCGGTACAAGTAATAAAAATACGTCCGGAAGAAATACGAAGGAGCAAGTAGCGGAGGCGTTAAATACAAAAGGGATCTATTCTACAGTTCGACATCCTTTGTACTTGGGGAATTATTTCATGTGGATTGGTATCGTAATGTTTACTTACAACATTTGGTTTATCTTACTTTTCTCATTGATTTTCTGGTTGTATTACGAGCGTATCATGTTTGCGGAAGAGCGCTTCCTAGAGAGAAAGTTCGGCCAACCTTATGTTGATTGGTCGAATAGTGTGCCTGCCTTTTGGCCCAGTTACAAGCGTTTTATTCCAAGCGAGATTCCATTTTCAATGAAAACGATTCTTCGTCGGGAGTATTCAGGAGTGACAGCAACGATCATCAGCTTTGTGTTCGTTGACTTTCTACGTACATGGTTTACAAGTGGTGAAGTGCAGTTTACAATCAACCAAGGAATCATCATCGGTATAGCTTTGGCGATTTCCTTGGTATTGAGATCATTGAAACATTACACCAAAATTTTGTTCGAAGAAGACCGTTCATAATTTGGAAGTTAAATTTAACTGGCCTAACTTAGAATAGTTAAACTTACAAACACATGAAACCACATGCTACTCGAGCGGCAATTTTTGCTGCTCATCTCTATTTTTTATCTCCAGTTTTTTCTCAATCCATCCATCAAGAGGAACTAGAACGCTACAATGCAACGGGAAAAACAAGTGCTGAATATTATGAGAAAAATGCACCACCTCGAAATCAATCTTCGGGTAAATTAAACTGTAACCTCGAATCTACCGTTTATGGCTGGCATCCTTACTGGATGGGAAGTGCATATACCAACTACCGTTGGGATTTACTAAGTCACTTGTGTTTCTTCAGCTATGAAGTTGATCCCGCAACAGGAGGACCAATTTCTACGCATGGATGGAGCACAAGTGCAGCCGTTACAACAGCCTTGACACAAGGAGTGAAAGTGACACTCTGCGTGACATTATTTTCTGGGCATTCCACATTTTTGAACAGTTCAACAGCGAAGCAAAACCTAATTACGCAACTCATCAATCTTGTTTCTACGCGAGGTGCGCATGGTGTAAATATTGATTTCGAGGGTATACCTAGCAGTCAGTCAGTGAACTTCGCAAATTTCATGGTGGATCTTGCCAATCAAATGCATGCCGCAATTCCCGACTCAGAGGTGAGCACCGTCTTGTATGCGGTCGATTGGAATTCAGTATTTAACTTTTCCATTATGGAACCTGAGGTCGACCAATATGTGGTGATGGGCTATGATTATTACTACACTAATAGTGCAACGGCTGGACCCGAAGACCCGTTGTATCAATTCGGAAATACCTACAATTATA
>JAJTDQ010000160.1 GCA_021300505.1 Cryomorphaceae bacterium | reverse complement strand
GACCATGAATTGGTGAATACGGTAGCCAATCGAATCATTGAAATCACCCCTAACGGAATCATTGACAAGATGATGCCGTACGATGATTATCTCGCTGATTCGAAAATTGCACAACTACAAGAGGAATTGTACTAATGGCGTTATTGCGTGTCAAGAACTATTCATTTCGCCACAAACTAATCAGTTTTGTGCGGGACATCGACGTTCGAGGTATTCGCAAGTTAGCTTCCTTTCTTCCTAAACTATTGATCCCGAAAGCATCCGGACCATACATTTTGGAGACAATCCACGGCATTTCATTGCGCATTGATCCGACGATAGACAATGGCGTGGAGCGAAGTTTACATGAGACGGGCACCTACGAAAAGGGTGTTCTTTCTTTCATGGAGGACTACCTTGAGTCTGGTGATGTTTTTGTGGATATCGGTGCAAACATCGGCTTGATGTCAATTTTTGCAGCGAAATGCGTTGGGCCGAAAGGTCATGTTCATGCCTTCGAAGCCTTGCCGAAAACTGCACTCCTCTTGCATGACAACATGATGATCAATGAATGTAGGAACATCACCATCCATGGTTATGCTTTAGGTGCAGAGAAAGGAACAGCAACCATTTATGAAAATATTCAGATCAATCGGGGAGGCGCATCAATGGTCGTTCAGGATGGAAGCGAAGGAACTCAAATTTCTGTTGAAGCCCTTGATAACATCTATTGCAGCGAATCGCCCATTTCAATGGTGAAAATAGATGTGGAAGGTTACGAAACCTATGTATTGGCCGGTGCTACAAAGACCTTTGCGCGTTGTCGACCAATTGTCATCATTGAAGTATCTTCAGCGGTTTCAGTTTCATCGATTGACGCGTTGAATCAAATACGTGCCTTGGGTGACTATCACTTTTTCCGATTGAAAGGGACAAAAGAGAGGAAATCAACACTCATAGAAATTGAAGGTGATCACGCTTTGCCAGCGCATGACAATGTTTTTTGCATTCCCGCAGAACGGTTGAAGAAGAATACTTAATTGACCTAAATTCAGACAGCCATGAATAAAAGCCTTTGGATATTTTTGCTTATCAATGCGTTTGCCACGATGGCCCAAATTCGTCCGAATACAGGTGTGACGGGTGTTGTCCTAGATAATGTGAAGGTTACTGTTGTTGAACCGACTGATTTCTCAGCAATTCCTTGCTTTTCAAAAGCGGAGTTTTCACTTCACTTCCCAAAAGAAATCGAGGATAAGGTCAGTCAATTTGTAACGATTACCTCGCAGCGTGAAGAAACAGCAAACCAATCCGATGTGTTAAATCCCTATTTGGAATGGGAAATGCGTTTTTATGGTGAATTCGAGCATGTAGCAACAGGAACGAAAATAGTGATAGACGGCTTCTACAATGCTGAGTTTAAATCGTGGATGAAAAATCCCTTGAAACCAGGACCGAAAAATGATCTTTACCTGGATGATGAATACAAAAAGCTCGGCGGATGGGTTGAAATGCCCACACAAAACCAATACTTAGTGCGTTTCGCACCCCCTGAGAGTGGAGTATGGCGCGCCGTTTTTTATCTTGTAACAAAGGATGGCGTCACTGAAAAAAGTGCACCTCTAGAGTTTAATGTTGTGCCGTCGAATGATCTAGGATATGTGCGTGTGGCAGAAAACCAGCGGTATTTGGAACTAGGTAACACCTTCTTTCCTGCTATAGGGCCAAACATCAAATGGCCTGAAACAAATCCATACATGGATCCTGAGTTTGCTCAGTTGATGGGGCCTGCCTCTGAAAATTATCGGCCTAACTTTAGTGTACCACGAGTGTATGAAAAGTACATCGAATACATGACCAAGGTGTCCATAAATGGTGTAAAAACAGCTCGAATTATTCAGTTTCCTGCAAGCAATGAAATCGAATGGGAAAACGTGGGTAATTATACATCACGCCTGCATCAAGCGCAGGAAATGGACCGAATTCTGGAGCATGCGGAGGAACTTGGACTTTACTTGCAATGGAACATGGCGATTCACCTTACGTTCAAATTCAATGCTTACGGAGTCAATCAATGGGACTGGATCGATGATCCTAACACTGCAGACGATGGAATCAATGCTTTCGGTTACAAAGCCGCTTTTGGCTTGGTTGAACCACTCGATTTCTTGAAAAATGCCGAAGCAAAAAAGTACTACAAGCAACGTATTCGCTACATTCTTGCGCGATGGGGTTATTCTACCCGCATTAGTGTATTCGAAATATTAAGTGAGATTTCAAATATCTCCAATATCAATTACGGGAATGAAAGCGATAAGTTTTATGAGTCCAATTGGCCGGTATACCGCGAATGGATGATCGAGATGGCAAGCTACATTAAAAGCCAATATTATGGTCAGGTGCATGTGCTGACGGGGAGTTACTCTGGGGACAAGGTGCTGGAGGATTCAACCTATGAGGATCCATCGTTTGATCTGATGAGTTTCAATAATTACGATATCAGTGCACCAAATTTTGCAACATTCTTTGCGGGAAGCAATACATCCAACGGAAAGGGTGGGCCACGTGTTTATGGTGTGTCGAATGTATATCTCAATGAGGATTGTTCTTTTATACAAGAAAAAAACATCAATTCGTATTCCTGCCGCAGTGCTGGGGAGTCGTGTGTGCACAATGTGAAACCCCTAATGTACGCAGAGACAGACCCAATGCAAACCATATGTGATACCAATGGGACCGAAGTACGTCGAGCGATCTGGCAAAGTGCCTTTTCAGGTTTGGCAGGTGCAATGAGTTGGGAGGCACAACGAACTCCTAAAATCCTTGTCGACTACGCTTTCTTGCATCAATTCTTGTCGACTTATCCGCTACAAAAGGGAAACTGGCATCCGGGTGCCTCACAATTGAATAGCGATGGTTCTTGGACGTACGATGCATCAGCCTATAATGCGATGGATGGTGAGCCTTCAGCTGGAGCGTTTAAAAATGCAGACTTGATCTATCTGCGCTCGATGACTGGAGATACTGCTATTGGTGTGGTGACCAATAAAACCTATTCGATTTACTCATTGACAGATTGTTTTGAAAAGGAATTGAATCTCCCTAATCCGGGTTACGACCAATTGAAAACAGTTGATTTACGCAAAGAAGGCTTGAAAATAAAAACAGTCAATAGAGGCAAATATTTGGTTAGATTTTACGCATCTACTGATCCTACAAAGGTCATTCACGCATACACTACACGCGGAAAATGGATTCGCCTCGACTACCAATTGCCAGCAACGAATAAGGATTTTATTGTACTTTTTACAATGGAGAGGCTTTAGGTTTTAATTACGAATTATTAATGATGAATTACGAATTGCCAAAGGCATCAAATTACAAATTGCGCAGCATCAAATTATGAATTGCGCAGCATCAGCGCGTTTGATGTTGAGTCAAAAAAGCGTTTAGAGATGAATAAACTCACTAAGGATTGCTGGAGTGTATTCACTGAAGGATGTAAAGAAATTCGCGTTGACTACCGCTATTATGCAGCAGAATTAAATGCAGGTTCAAGCTTTCTTTCGGAGGAACAGCTCTATGTGAATCCAGTGAATTGCTTCATATTTAGTAAAGAACAATTTTCTGAATCTATTGAACTCGAATTGAATATCCCTCCCTTTTGGCAAGTTGCCACATCGTTGCGTGCAAATGATACAACGCTCATGGCAGACAATTTCGATGAATTGGCAGACTCTCCTTTTATTTGCTCGGCACACTTGCAACATGATGAATACAAAGTCAATGAAACACTTTTTCACTTATGGTTCAATGGTGAGTCAAAACCAGATTGGGACCGCTTGAAAACGGACTTCTCTGCCTTTACTAAAGCACAAATCGAGAAGTTCGGAGAATTTCCTGTATCTGAATACCACTTTTTATTTCAAATCTTGCCTTACAAGGCTTATCACGGCGTCGAACATTGCAAATCTACCGTCATTGCTCTCGGGCCGTCATACGATGTGTTTGGAGATGAATACAAGGAATTACTCGGCGTTTCATCTCACGAATTGTATCACACTTGGAATGTAAAGGCCATTCGTCCAATTGAAATGCATCCCTACGACTTCACCAAAGAAAATTATTCCCAATTGGGGTTCATTTGTGAAGGAGTCACGACCTATATGGGTGATCTGTTTTTGCTGAAAAGTGGTGTGTTTACTTTAGAACAGTACTTTAATGAGTTAAATGGTCAGCTTCAAAAGCATTTCGACAATTTCGGCCGTTTCAATTATTCTGTGGCGGAGTCGTCGTTTGATACGTGGTTGGATGGCTACGTTCCTGGTGCGCCGGGACGAAAAGTCTCGATTTACACGGAAGGTTGTTTGCTCGCATTTGTGACTGATGTTCGAATTCTTCGTGCAACAAACAATCACTATGGCTTGGACGAGGTTATGAAACGCTTGTATTACGATTTTGCATTAGCAGGAAAGGGGGTAAGTGAGTCCGATTACAAAGAGGTGCTTGAGAATATTTCTGGGACTTCATTCGACGATCTCTTCAATGACTACATTCATGGAACGCGTCCTTATGAATCTATTCTTTTAGAGAGCTTTGAATACCTTGGTTTGGAAATGGAGCATGTGCCTGCTAAATCGTATGCTGCAGGAAAGCTTGGCTTTAAGTCCATTAAATCAAATGCAAGGGTAACGGCTATTTATCCCGGAAGTCCAGCTTTTTTAGGTGGTCTAATGCTAGATGATGAGGTGATTTCCGTCAACGGCTACAAATTGAATGCTGACTTGGATAAATGGCTGTCCTATTTCGCTGATACTGAAAAGAATCTGGTTGTTCAACGCGCGGGTAGGCACATCGCATTGCGTCTCCCAGAGGTGCAGCGTTACTTCTATTCAGACTACACTGTGAAAGTTCAGGATAAACCAATTGGATCTCAAAAGAAGGCCTTTGAAGCGTGGAAAAAGTAAATCGGGAAAGAACTGAGGATTCAATCCATCAATTAGAATTTGTAGCTTATTCCCATACTTGGTAGAATAGGGAATTGGTATATTGATTCTCCCGTCACTCGATTCACGTAGAAAATATTGTTTCGATCATAGACGTTGGTGATGCTACCTATGATTTCTAAAACATCTTCGTTTTTGAACTTGAAGTTCTTCTTAACGGTAATGTCCAAACGGTGGTAGTAAGGAAGTCGTTGGCTATTAAATCCTCCTAAGAGCGTAGAAACCGTTGATGGGTTGCTTGTCGTGTAATCTGTTGTTACACCTCCTGAGAAGTTATCATTTTGATAGAATCCAGCTGTCGGAGTAAATGGCAATCCTGAACCAAGGTTCCAACGGATACTCAACTCAAGAGTTTTCTTTTTTCCAAACAAGTAGGTTCCAACAAGGTTGATATTGTGACGACGGTCAAATACAGGGAAATACTGCGCGAAACCGTCCCAACGTGTAGAATATCCATATGAATAAACTCCCCACAAGAAAAGTCGTTCGCGGCTATATTTCAACAAGGCATCCACTCCGTAAGAAATACCATCTTCAATGATAAAGTCTTTCTTGTACACGTCGTCAATATTTGCAAACTGCGCGATGTCTTCGTATAATTTATTTTGATTGATGTTGCTCAACTGTGAGAAATACTTGAAGTAACCTTCTATATTCGCAGAGAAGTACTTATTGATGTCGTATTCAAATCCAAAGATGGCATGCCAAGAGTATTGGATTCCGTTCTTCACGTTTTTCACTTGTTGAAATTCATTCACAAATTCGGATTGCACGTTTTGGGGAGCAGACAGAAGGCCATTGAAAAGGTTTACCACATCTTTATCTGAAGACGCTGAAGTAAAGTTTTGGGAGAAACGACCTCCGGAAAATTTAAATCTCAACTTTTCTGTAGCGTTGTATTTCAAACCGATACGTGGCTCGGGAGATACCGTTCCTAGTGATGCGTAGACTTGAATACGCATACTGGGTTGAATTACCCATCGACCGCGCACCAAACGCATGTTGGTATACATCCCGATTTCTGTCGTGAAATTTTCAGCTTTGATCTCACGTTTTGCCTCGTTGTACGTCGTGAATGAGGTATTGAATCCATTTAGATTTAATCCGTAATTCAACTCACTTTCCTTTTTTAGGAAATAGGTAAAATCAAAACCAATGTCAAATCCACCGATTTTACTTGTGCGAGGCTGTACGTTGCTTTCATTAAACGTTGTCTCGTAGCTGCTTCCGTTCACGTGTCCTTTGATAAAAACAGATGAACTACTTGGGACCATTAAAAAGTTTATTCCTCCTCCTGAGGATCTCCAAGTTAAATCGGCTACCGTGTAATTAACACTGTCTTGGTTGTGAAAACCAAAGGCGCTGAATTTAGACCCACCGTCTCCTTGGAATGTCACTTTACCATACAAATCCGTAAAGTTAAATGGCAATCCTCGTCCTTCGTTAACTCCAGGATATAATGTCTTGGATGTATAATCCAAAAGTGAGTGTTTTCCGGAAAATATAAATGAGGCATTGCTCGGATTTCCATCTTTTCGCTTACCTAATGGTCCTTCGAATACTACTTTACCTAGGAACGGTGATGCTGAAACTTTCCCGCCGAATTCTTTTCGGTTTCCGTCGCGGTACGTAATGTCCATAACAGACGAAATACGCCCACCGTACTTGGCATCAAAACCACCGGTGTACACATCCACGTTCTTTACCAATTCTGTTTCGAAAATTGAGAAGAAACCAATCGAGTGGAAAGGGTTGTAAATGGTCATTCCATCCAAAAGCACTTTGTTTTGAATCGGCGTACCACCGCGCACATACAATTGTCCACCTTGGTCACCTGTTGTGATCACACCAGGAGTAACACTAAAAGCACCAACTATATCATTCTCTGCACCTACACTTGGCACACGTTCTAGCCCTTTCGCGTCAAATTGTAATTTTGAAATCTGTACTTCGTTCTTTTTTCGTTTGCTATCTGCACTGGCGCTAACTTCATCGAATTCTTTAACGTTTTCCGACTTCTCCAACAGGATCTTTACATCTAAAATCCCTTTAACATCTTTAACTACAATGTTTTGGGTGAATGTTCCATAATTGAAATTGTCGATCTTCAGGATGTACGAACCTTTATCAATTTTCGGAATAGAAAAGATCCCGTTAAGGTCAGTTACTGCTCCTGTAACCGTTGAACTATCTTCACTACGAAGTAAACGTACTTTTTCATAGGCAATAGGCTCTCCATTCTTCTTGTCAGAAATAAATCCGCGAATGGTGTAATCTTGAGAATATGCTAAACCATTGAAAAATAGGAGTGAAAATAATATCAGCAAGTGCTTCATAGCGCGTATAGTTCTTTAAACGGATTCGAAGATACGTTTAATTGA
>JAJTDQ010000030.1 GCA_021300505.1 Cryomorphaceae bacterium | reverse complement strand
AATGTACAAGGTCAACTCAACCTTGAAGGGAATGGGAGCTTTTTCGAGTTCCTCGGTCAGCACGTTACCATTTGGGCTTCTTCGGTAGAGCAATTCAGCGCCATCATTGACAAAGAATACAAGCGTGCTGTGAAGATTCACTCCGAGTTGTCGGATACCGTGAAACGCACCTTACCAGGAGATTTGTACATGCATCCTACTGAAATTCAGGAGGTATTGGAGAAACAATGTACCATTGAATGGGGTCCGGATTATTATTTCAAGTCCGATTTTACCTGTGCATTCGACTTCCTTCCGCAGCCAAGTTTCAACAAAAATTTTGACCTTCTGCGAAGCGATTTGGCGGCGCATGCAGAGAACGGTTTCACCAACCTCATCTTTTCGAATCAGCCAAAACAGATTGATCGCTTGTTTCAAATCTTTGAAGATATTGGTGGAGGAACAGATTTTAATCCGATGCCCTTGGCCTTGCACGAAGGGTTTATTGCTCCTTCACTGAAACTAACGTGTTATACCGACCACCAGCTGTTTGAGCGCTACCATCGCTTCCGTTTAAAAGAAGGATTCAGACAGGCTAAGCAAGCTCTTACACTGAAAGAAATCTACAACCTTCAGAAAGGCGATTACGTGACTCATATCGATCATGGCGTGGGTCAGCTTTCGGGCTTGGAGACCATAGATGTGAATGGCAAACCCCAAGAAGCCATTCGACTACTTTACAAGGATGGCGATGTGCTTTATGTAGGCATTCACTCCTTGCACCGCATCTCAAAATTCACCGGTAAGGACGGTAGCGTCCCGAAGATGAACAAGTTGGGAACGCAAGCATGGGCGACACTGAAGAACAAGACCAAGAAGAAAATTAAAGAATTGGCCTTCGATCTCATTCAGTTGTATGCCAAACGAAAGTCACAGCCAGGATTTGCCTTTCATGAAGACACCTATCTACAGAACGAGCTTGAAGCATCGTTTATGTACGAAGATACTCCCGATCAGCTGAAAGCCACTCAGGCAATCAAAGAGGACATGGAATCACCAACACCGATGGATCGTTTGATTTGTGGAGATGTTGGATTTGGAAAAACCGAAGTCGCCATTCGCGCAGCATTTAAAGCCGCTACAGATGGAAAGCAAGTCGCGGTGCTTGTGCCAACGACCATTTTGTCCATGCAGCATTACCGCAGCTTCAAAGAGCGATTGAAAGATTTTCCTGTGACTGTTGATTATGTCAACCGCTTTAAATCTGCCAAGGAAACCAGTGAAACCGTCAAAAAACTGGCAGAAGGGAAAATTGATATATTAATTGGCACCCATGCCATTGTTGCTGAGCGTATTAAGTTCAAAGACCTCGGGTTGATGATCATCGATGAAGAGCAAAAGTTTGGTGTTTCGGTGAAAGATAAACTGAAGACATTGCGCGCTACGGTCGACACCTTAACACTCACAGCCACTCCCATTCCACGTACCTTACAATTCTCGTTAATGGGAGCTCGTGACCTTAGTATCATTAACACCCCACCACCTAACAGGCAGCCTGTACTAACTGAGATTATTCAGTTTAATGAAGAAATTATCCGCGATGCTGTTGCGTATGAAGTTAGTCGTGGTGGTCAAGTTTTCTTTGTCAACAACCGCTTGGCCAACATCAAAGAAATATCAGGAATGCTACAGCGCTTGTGTCCTGGCGTTCGTGTTGGAATTGGTCATGGCCAAATGGATGGTCAACAATTGGAAAAAGTGATGATGGACTTCATCAATGGTGAGTACGATGTGCTACTTGCTACGACCATCATCGAGTCAGGCATTGATATTTCTAACGCCAACACCATTATAATTAACGACGCAACAAAAAAGGATTCTGCTATTTGGTAGCTCCGAAATTCAGCATATTGACCTCAGACTCTAGAAAGCGACTTGAGGCCTTGGTTCAATTCTCCGATTTAGGATCTGGGTTCAATATCGCCATGAAAGATCTTGACATTCGTGGAGCGGGGAACATGCTCGGTGGCGAACAAAGCGGTTTCATCTCTGAAATTGGATTCGAGATGTATCAAAAAATCTTGAACGAGGCCATTGAAGAGCTTAGAGAAAATGAGTTTAAAGAGTTGTTTGACGAACGCACTACCGATAGCATGCTTCAATTTGTGAAAGACTGTAACATGGAAACTGACTTGGAAGTGCGCATCCCCGATGACTATGTCAACAATGTCGCAGAGCGCTTGAGTTTATACCAAGAAATGGACAACCTACAGGACGAGGCAGCATTAGAAAAATTTGCTACATCCTTGATTGACCGCTTTGGTCCACTTCCGAGACAGGTGAAAGAACTAGTGCTTTCGTTCAAAATGCGTTGGTTAGCGGAAGAACTTGGCATTGAACGTTTGGTGATTAAATCAGGAAAAATGGTCGGGTACTTTCTTGCGAATCCACAATCTCCATTTTTCGAAACAGAAGCATTTCAAACCCTATTGCAAAATGCACTTAAACTAGGTGATAAATGCCGCTTGGCCGAGCAAAACGGTAGACTTCGGATTGTGTTTACCCGCATTAGTCACATCCGGGACGCATACGAACAACTCCAACTCTTGCGGAACGAATAAAATTAATGTAATTTCACTAAAATTTCAAAAACATCGTTTCATACAATATTATGAAAAAGTTTATCTTTTTAATCGGTCTTCTTGCTTTGCTAATCAGTTCATGTGGAACCCACAAAGGATTGCACTTTATGGGAGCAAATCTCAATCAACAAATCGTTCAAACAAGCAATGTAGTTGATAAATCAGAGGAGGTGATTGCTAGTGATGAACTTCGTTTGAACAACAGAACGACCATTCAAACTCAAACAACAGATGCTGAAATTGAATCCATTTCTAAAGAAAAAGCTGCCTATCCGGACACAACAGATACAGCCGAAGAACCAGAAATGTCATCCGAAGAAGCTAGCGAGGCTGTACAGCAAGCAATGCGCAGTGAAAAAATTGCTAAAACAGCAAAAAATTTGGGTATTGCTGGAATCGTCACTATGTGGTTGAGCTTTCTTTCAATCGTTGCTTTACCACTTATGATCGCTTCTTTAATTTGTTATTTGAAGGCAAACAAGGCCAGATACAATACAGAGCAAGGAGTTAAATCCCTAAAAACAGCAAAAAAACTGTTGATCTTTTATGGTATTGTGGTCGCCGCGGCTATACTTTTGACCATTGTGCTTATTCTACTCTTAATCTAATTCCTATCTTTATTCTTCATGGGCAATCGTGCCTTTGTATCTGTCACCAATGATTTGTACACCGATAACCGTGTGAACAAAATCTGCATGTTTTTGATAGACCAAGGGTACCAAGTTACACTCATTGGGCGAGTAAGAAAAGACAGTTCGCCCTTAACCGATCGCCCTTACGCCACGAAGAGATTCAAATTGCTTTGGGAAAAAGGTCCGAAGTTTTATGCGGCTTACAACCTTCGCCTGTTTTTTTACCTACTTTTTCGTCGTACGGATCTACTTGTAGCGAACGACCTTGATACCCTAGCCGCAAATTACATCGTGTCGAAATTTAAATTCAAAACTCGTTTGGTATACGATAGTCATGAATACTTCACCCAAGTGCCCGAGTTGATTCATCGGCCAAAAACACAAAAAATTTGGGAACGCATTGAAGGATTCATCTTTCCACGATTAAAAACTGTATACACCGTAAATCAATCCATTGCTCGAATTTATGCTGAGAAATATGGTAAACATGTTCAAGTCGTGCGTAATATTTCGCCCAGTTGGAAACCAAAAAGCATCCCATCTAGAAAAGAACTTGGACTGCCGGAACATCAATTTTTGATCATCCTACAGGGAGCTGGGATAAACATTGACAGAGGGGCTGAAGAAGCAGTAGAAGCAATGAAACTTCTCATAGATGTTACGCTACTTTTTGTTGGTAGCGGAGATGTCATTGAAAAGCTGCAAGAAAAAGTGAAAGCCGAGCAACTAGAGCATCGTGTGTTGTTTTTCGGTAAACGTCCGTACAATGAGATGATGGCCTTTACACAGCACGCCGATCTCGGTTTAACATTGGATAAACCGACTAGTGATAATTACCGGTATTCTTTACCGAATAAAGTCTTCGACTACATACACGCAGAAACACCGATCATTGGGACCAATCTCGTCGAAGTAGCACATGTCATTTCTACCCATCACGTTGGAACTGTTCTTCCCGATCTCACACCAGAAAACTTGGCTAGCGCAATTCGTCATTATCAGGAACACCCTGATGTATTGCTCACCCAAAAAGCCAACTGTCGTGTAGCTGCAACATCCGAAAACTGGGAAAAAGAACAAGAAATACTCAAGAAAATCTATCCGAGCCTTGAGCAATAAACACCTACATATCGTTTGTCTCGATGTGCCTTTTCCTGCGGATTACGGTGGAGCCATTGACATGTTTTACCGGATTCAAGCGTTACATTCATTGGGTGTGAATCTAACAATGCATGTCTTTGAATATGGCCGCGGAAAGCAACGAGAACTTGAGAAGTATGGCACCGTGAAGTACTACAAGCGGACAAAATCCATTTTTCACCTCTTTACAAAACGACCATTCATTGTGCAGTCCAGAATGTCGAAAGAGCTGCTTAAGGAATTAAGTCTTGATGAAGATCCGATTTTATTCGAAGGATTGCACACCTGCGGAATGCTTGAATTTGCCTCCATTCAACACCGAATGACCTTTGCCCGAATGCACAATGTTGAGCACGAGTATTACCTCGGATTAACGATGGGTTCTACGTTTTTAAAACGCTGGTTTTTCAGACTGGAAGCGCGAAAATTACAGAGGTATGAAGCAATTCTTTCCAAAGCAAAACACGTGTTTGTCATCAAGGAAAGCGATAGATCACACTTCGTGAAGTACCAAGAAAACACCCTTTTTCTTCCGGCATCATTTCCACCAATTGAGGGAAGATTCGCAGCAATTAAACGCTATGCACTCATTCATGGAAATCTATCCGTATCGGAAAACGAACAATCAGTATATTGGATCTTGAACACGCTTCAAAAAGTCATGGATCCAACCTTTCCACTTGTTGTAGCTGGAAAAAATCCGAGCAAGAGATTGGTGGCATTTTGTGAAAAAATGAATGTTCAGATTCTTGCAAATCCTTCAGAGAAACAATTGAACACGCTTATCCAAGAAGCGCAAATTCATTTGTTGCATACGAACGTACCTTCAGGAATAAAGCTGAAGCTTCTCTCGTGCATCCACAGCGTTGGTCATGTGTTGGTGAATAGTCATCTGGTTCAGGGAAGTGGTTTGGCTCCATTCTGCACCGTGGCAGATGAACCAAAAGAGTATCGCTTGCATTTTGTAGGATTAAAAAATCACGAAATGACGAAGGAAAAATTTGACCAACGACATGCTTACATCATAACGCATTTTAACACCGCGGCGAACTGTCGAATTATTCTGCGTTTAATGGAGACCACACATGAGTAAATTCATCTTTCTTTTCAGCTTCCTACCTTTTTTCCTTTTCGGACAAATTTCTGGGGATTGGCATGCATCATTTACTATAGCTGGGAAATCCAATCGGATGGATCTTCAGATTTCTTTGACGCCAGAACCATCGGTTACCTTAACAAATCCGGACGCAAAAAAACCTGAGCCCATTCCAATGACGAATGTGGTGGTGACTGATTCATCTGTGTCCTTCAGTTACCAAAAAATAGGGCTGTCTTTCAACGGAAAATACGACCACGATGGCGGTACCCTAATGGGGGTGATGTCACAAAGTGATGTGCGCTGGACGGTTGTTTTTCGCAGAGAACTATTAGAAATTGCGAAAATCAATCGTCCACAGGAGCCCGTTGCACCTTTTGATTATTCCATCGAAGAGGTACTGATCAAAAATGGAGACATCGTTCTTGGCGCGACATTGACCCTTCCGAAGGATCAAATTCATCCATTTCCTATTGTTGTTCTCGCATCGGGAAGTGGTGCTCAAGACAGAAATTGCGAAATCATGGGGCATAAATCCTTTTGGGTTATAGCCGATTTTTTAGCACAAAATGGCATAGGTTGTTTGCGATTTGATGATAGAGGAGTTGGAAAAAGTACAGGAGTTTTCGCCAAGGCAAGTCTATTGGATTTCGGTTCGGATGTCAGTGCTTGTGTAAATTTCTTAGCGCAAGACGAACGATTTTACGATTGTCCGATAGGTATAGCAGGACATTCAGAAGGAGGTATGCATGCCTTGATTGCCGCAAAGAAAAACAAGTCTGTGGAATTTGTAATTGAGTTGGCAAGCGTTGGAACTAGTGGTAAAAATGTATTGATCGAGCAGCAGTACCTCATTCCATTAGCCGCAGGGAAAGATACCGCCTATGCCACTTGGAACAGGGATGTTTACGCTGGATTGTCAGAAATCATTGCGCGCTATCCACAGAAAAAGGCAAGCGATCGCATCGCGACATTTCTCGACACCATGTACCATCGGGCACCCGCTGATTATCAAGCGATGACCAACATGTTTAACTTTAAAGTTGGACTAAACGTCTTTCTCAACAATGAGTGGGGTAGGCAGTTCATCACCTTCGACACCGAGAAGTACCTGAAAAAATTGAAGATCCCCATTTTAGCCATCAATGGTTCTCGGGATATCCAAGTGCCTCCTTACCCTAATAAGCAAGGGTTCAGCACCCATTTCGCCAAGCAAACACAATCCATCTCTGAGGCGGTGATTATTGAAGGTTTGAATCATTTGTTTCAGCGGTGTGAACGTTGCGACATCATGGAGTATGGTGATTTGGAAGAAACCTTTTCACCAGAGGTACTTCAGAAAATCCGCGAGTGGATTTTTAGGACTTTATTTTCGGTTTTAAGACCTACTTCTCTACTTCGTTATCTCTGAACGCCGAAGGCATAAGGTCAGGAATTACCTTCAATACAAGTGGAAGCAACAAGGCCCCTCCAGGAAGAAGAAATATAGCGAGCGACGGCATTGACTTTACAAGATCTTTAAACTGCTCCTTCACCGTTTCTTTTTCTTCCGGTGTAAGATCGGTAGTGGTCGATTTTCGAATCAAGGCAACAAGCTCTTTACTTTGTTTCAATTCTGCTGCCAATTTGTCCTTATTACGTCCAAGAATTTTTACCCAGCGCTTTGATAAGCTTCCATACACTTTTTCAACGGAACTGTTGTCTTGTAGGAATGGGATTTTCTCAAAATTGCTGATGATGAATTGTTCCGTTAAAGCCAAAGATTCTTCGAGCTGACTTGATGTCAAACCTAAGTATTCCGTCAACTTTACCAAATGATCGCGTTCCTCATCGTGTGCTTCATGGTTGGAATAAATCACAAAAGAAGAAAGGTCGAGTAGAAAGCGTTTGAACAATTTATTTTCCTTCACATGACTTGTGAAATCGTCAAATGTAGCTCCAGCATTGAATCTCTTTTCGGCAATCTCTCGCTGCAAATCCGACAAGTTTGCTGAAGCCAGGAAGACCGAAAACATGATCCTTTCCTTTTCTTCGATGGCACCATCAGAATAAGCAGACAGGGTAATCGCCGTTAAGGCATTCATTGCTAAATCATCATAGTTGTAGAATGCTGTACGTTTCTTGTGCTGGACAAAGTCATTGTATAGAATGACATCCAAATAGATAAACACATTACTCAGGTAATTCACCCAAAACTTGTTCTCCAACAAGTTCATTTTAATATCTACCCGTTGCGTTAAGATGGATTCCAATTTTTCATTGGGACTTTCCTTCATAAAGAAACCAAACAGTTTCGAAATTTTTGAAGAATTATGATTTCCATAAAAGGTAACCAAGGAGTCAACAAACGCATTCTGTTCGAAGTCCTTTCCCTCATGGTAGGATAGGTAAACAAAAAGATGTGCTTCAAAAAGAAGGACTTTCAGTTTTTCATCCGCAGTCCATTTTTTGTCATTGACATTTTCGGCGAACAATAGACGTGAAGGAAATCCAAATGCTATGCCAGTGCGTCCAAGTGCAGCATGTAAAAACATCCCTTTGTCAAGACCTTCTGGTCGGACATAATTCACTTGAATCTGTTTTTTTTCTACAAGATCGAAGTACTTTTTTATCCACCCTTTTGATCCGGGCAATAGCAATTTTTCCACGATGTCAAATGTACAATAAAATCATTCTTGAGGCTATAACTCGTTTAGTCCACTTTGCTTCAAAAGAAATTGATAATTAAAACGATAAACGATACCACCATTTAAGTAACCCAACCCATAACCTACTTCTGCATAAACAGCAAATTGCTCCTTGAAATAATAACGAATTCCACCGAACAGTGTTGGGAATGGGGAGATTCGAGCACTCGTGTTTCCATAATTAAAGCCAGAGTTTTTGTCTCTATAGTCTCCTCTAAACTGAATCGCAACGGCAGCGCCTGCATAGACATCCATCTTCTCTACGTCAAAATCAAAGTGGTATGCACAGCGCCCCATGAGGGTGGTTCTATTCTGGACAGTATTCAAATATAATGTATTGGGGCTATAGTATAACTCATGTGCAATAACTCCACCCGCACCAAATCGACCGATACCAATGAGTCCAGTTATTCCTCTTTCATAACCCACTGAGAGTGGTCCAAGGGCATTAAGTTGTGCGCCAAAACCAGCCTGCAAATAATTACCATCTTTTTGAAAAGCCTGTGTATTTCCAACGTTGGATAAACAAACAAATAAAGCGAGTGCAATGTAATTTTTCATGATCATCTTTTATCAATGTTAAAATTAGATTGTTAAAGCCTACCGGCAACCACAAAGGCTTTCCGTTTATTAACGGCGAATTGTCCATTCAATGAGAACGCTTCGAACACAGCGATATAGGTGCCAATATTCGCCTTGTAGAGATCTTTTGTTATTCCATCCCACGACACACTTCCTGAAATTCCCAAGAGGTCATTGTTCAGGATTTTTTTTACCTCACGACCTTCATCATCATAGACTGTCAGGGTTCCCAACATACCAGGTTCAAGCAACGTATAATAGAATGCCATCACATCATGATATCCATCGTTGTCTGGTGAAATTACAGAAGAACTCAGTGAAAAATCTCCACCAATTTCACCTTGCATGTCTTGTGTGTTCTTCATACCGGGACTTGCAAAGCCATAGGCCTCAGCGGCAGAGTGCCAATTGCCTTTTTCATTGGAAGGTCCATCAGAATGAATCCGCTCTATAGAAACGCCATCTGTGCTTTCCAATAAAGGGAAATGCCAACTCGAGGAATAGGACACGGTATCCATCAATTGGTCAAAATAATACAACAGAACTGTGCCTGAATCGACTGCATACGTTGGTGTTTCACATGACACGAAACTACCTAGAACCGTAAATGGATAGTGCTCTTTCACAAAACTTGAATCGCTACCAAGCACGGCGTAACTGTTTGGTGCAAGGTAAAAATGGTCCGTAATCGTCTGAAAATTCTCAATAACTCCGTTGTCTACATTGGCCAACGTCCAATCCATTAAATCAATCCATTTGTCCGACTTATTGTATACTTCAATCCAATCTGAGCCACCAGTCAAAGGATCAAACAAAATTTCATTAATGATGAGATCACCTTTTTCAGGTGTTTGAGGCAAAACAAAGGTCGCATGGATATCTGTTTCGTTCATCCAACAGTCGGCAAGTTGACTCAATTCAATGCTGTACACCTGACCACCGATGAGGTTATCGGAAAAAATGAGCGTCATCATCGAAGGATGGTCACCATAGATTGCGCGTTTGTAAATGTTAAGTACAGGATTTGTCTCAATAAACGCATTTGCAAGATGTGTAGAATCCATTCCTTCATTAAAGAAAATTTGCAACACATTTGGTGCGAGGGGTACAACTTCAACTAGTAATGGCGCCTGACTATCGGGACTGTCACTGAACACAGAGTTTTGGGATGTTGGGGTTCCTCCAATAACTGATTCGCTGGCTTTCCAGTTGTCTTGTGCCGAGCAAGGATCGAAGGGGTTGATGCGCTCAATAGCAAATCCTCCGTTGCTTTTTATTGGGTCTTGATACCATTCTGTGGTATAGGTGAGTGAATCGATTTGAATTCCATTGATGTCGTGTAACACAATGTTATCACCAGCATTGTTCAAACTCGGAAAACTCGTCACCATCGCCGCATTTGTAAAATACGCTTCATTGGCACTGGCACACAAAACTCTGTATTCACCAGGATACATCCAACCATTTTGAATGGTTCCAAAATCTGAGGCATCGCCAATCTTCCAACCCTGTAAATGGAAAATTTTCTGCGAGGCATTGAACAGTTCGATATACTCCGCCTCCGGCAATCCCACACTAGGCGATTCATCACATAGAAATTCATTGATCAGAATGTCCCCAGGTAAGGCATTTTCAGAAATGAGCCATTGAAAACCAATAGACTGTTGCAAGGATGGGTTAAATGATAAGTCCGAAATGTTCTCTGTTAGGAGCGAGTATTCCTGACCATTGACCATAGGAGTTGAAAGGATGAGGTGCACCAATGATCCATTCGCGGAGTCCACTTCGGTATTGAGTATGGCCGGTCCAGAAGATAGTTGATAATTCAAAACGTTTTGAGCACTGAGAGTGTCCAAGGCCTCATCAAAAAGCACGTCAATAACCGTCGCTGAAATTGGCGTTGCCGAAAGAAAAACGGGCGGTCTGACATCATAGATGATTGGTCCCACATAGAGATTATCGAAAAAATGTTTTTGAAAGAAGGACGAGGTGGATTGAGAAACGGCGATGCAGAAATACGAACTCGTTGTTACAGAAACGTCTGTGACCGTGCCTTCAAGCGTGTAAACTAATGTACCCTCTGTTTTTTGTTCGAGTGACCAGCTTCCACTTGCCGAACATGTTACTTTGAGATGTAAAGCGTTGCTCGAATGATTTGTTGTACCATCTGTCCCATCAATGATTTTCGTTTTTACCCCATTGACAGATTTAAATAATGATACCTCATCTGTGGTTCCGCCAATGCGCACGAAATAGCCATTTACTCCATTCGCGAATACATTGGCTTGATCGCATCCGAGATAGATGTCCACGAAATTGACACTCGACGTATTGAACGACAGCGTTACATTCAGCTCCCATTGCGCATCAGTGACTTGGGTGCTAGGAGTTGACAGGCAAAAGGTGCTGTTGATCATTGATTTATTTGACCTCAATTGCAGATTTCCTCCTACCTCAACAACAGTAAATACAGAGTCGTCGCCAAGCCATGAAGGATTCGAGGTTAAATCGCCATCTGAGAAATCATCAATGAACTGGGCAGACATAGGTAGCCCGATAAGTAAACATAGAGTGGTTAATACGAATTTCATCCTAAAAAATTGAATGTACTTAAAGTTAGTACTTTTGATTCAGAAATAAAAACGAAAAGAGATGAGAGTTGCTGTTGTTGGAGCTACAGGTATGGTAGGAAGTGTCATGTTGGAAGTGTTGCGTGAACGCGAATTCCCTGTGAGTGAATTGATTCCGGTTGCTTCGGAAAAATCTGTAGGGAATCAGGTCATCTACAATGGGGAGTCCTATTCCGTTGTTGGATTAGAAACAGCAGTTGCTATGCATCCAGACATCGCGATTTTCTCGGCAGGTGGCGAAACATCATTGGAATGGGCGCCTAGATTTGCAGAAGTGGGTACCACGGTGATTGACAACTCTTCCGCTTGGCGTATGGATCCAACCAAGAAATTGGTTGTACCTGAAATCAATGGAAACGTCTTGACGGCCGAAGACAAAATCATCGCCAATCCAAATTGCAGCACCATTCAACTTTTACTCGCCTTGGCACCACTGCATCGTGCCTATGGCATCACCCGCGTGATTGTTTCCACCTATCAATCGATTACAGGTACAGGTGTGAAAGCTGTACAACAACTTGAAAACGAACGTAATGGTGTTGAGGGCGAAATGGCCTACAAGTACCCAATCGATAAGAATTGCATCCCCCAATGCGACTCCTTTATGGAAAATGGGTATACCAAGGAAGAGATGAAGTTGACCAACGAAACGAAGAAAATTCTAGATCCAACAATTAAAGTTACAGCTACAGCCGTTCGAGTTCCTGTTGTTGGGGGTCATTCGGAAGCAGTAAATATTGAGTTTTTGCGCGATTTCGATCTGACGGATGTACGTAAACTTTTCTTAGCCCAAGAAGGTATCACACTTCAAGACAATCCAGCTGAATACATTTATCCGATGCCGCGATTTGCAGAAGGAAAGGATGATGTTTTTGTAGGTAGAATTCGCCGCGATGAATCCCAAGACAACACATTGAATTTGTGGATTGTTGCTGATAATCTTCGTAAAGGAGCGGCCACCAATGCGGTACAAATTGCAGAATTGTTGCTGATGAAGGGACTCTTGTAATTTGTAAATCATAACTTTACAGAGGTCGCATTCACCCCCCACATCCACCACAACCTCCGCCGCAACCGCCACCTCCTCCTATATTTGTCCCTGCACCAGAATTTGCACTGTAATTTACTACCGTTATAATCGGAACTAAAGCTGACGACAGAATTTTGGAGGAAAACAAAAAGTAGCGCCACTGACCTTTAACTTCGATATTTCTGCTTTCAATAAGAACATCTTCATAGTAGCTTGGAATGGCATGGGTGCAAAGCTGTTTCGAAAGTCGCTCCAGAAATTTACTCATTGCAACAATAAGAAGAATGGTTGTCAATACGATGTATCCTATGGGTTTGTCATTCATGTATCCAGCAATAACGCGTGTTAAGGACAAAAGCACGATGATGGATATTAAACTGAAATTGATCGCATACAAGCGCCCATATTTTTTCGATGTTGTAAAGTTTTTCCATATGGCATTGATACTTGTTTCGATGTTGCGGTATTGCGGTTTTATGGAAACATTTCTCATCAGCTGATCATAAGTCAGTGGACCTAATTCATCCAGCTTTTCGACAATTCGCATTTGTGCTTCATTGAGCTCAACCTCTGTTTCAGTCTTCTGATGTTCAATGGTTTTATTCGTGTTAACCTTGATGACGCCAGCCTCAATGAGTTCATTTAACTCACCAATAATAACTTTTTCTAGACTTTGGGTTTTTGCGAAAATGAGTTCCGAAGGACTTAAGTCAAAAATAAAGGAGGAGGGTTCGATTTGAGCGACAATTTTTCGAAGACGAAATCTATTGAATATTTCTAGTAACCCAAGTGTGACAAGTGTAACTGCGATTATACCAACAATAAAATTTGTTCCCTGAATTCCCTTGTAGATGTCTTTCAATAGAAGATAAGAAATTGGACTAAAACAGATGAAAGCCAATATTCCAAAGTTGGTGACTTTGCGTATGTCGTAGTTGGACTTCTCATCGATTAAACTGTCAAACAAGTCATGTTGACCCCAAATACTTTCGGGCTGAGTGCCGAATTCTTTTTCATAATATTCCTTAGTTCTTTCCTTCGCCTGTTTGAATCGCAAGTAATCCTCTTTGTTGTGCGTAGATGGAATGTGTTGGACTTGTTTTCCGAGCAATTGACAAAATTCACTGTAGGATTCAGTGAAAATAAGGTGCAGATGCCATACCTGATCGACAATTTCCGATGGAGAAACCATGAATTCATAAGTAGCCGCGAGGTACATGAATTTTTTGTATTCCAATATTGCCTGAGAGGTAAATGATGTTGTCCAGCAGTTTTCGTATGCGAGTCGTTTTGAAAAACTGTACTCTCCCGCCGGTCTGTCGAGGTCAAACCCCACAATTGTATCCCAAAGTTCTTGCTTCATTTTAGCTTGATTTAGGTTCAACACTATAGTTTATTGATCTTCAACTCGTCTTGTGAAAATCTTCGGTGAAAGGTATATGTAAAACACTATCGCTAATGTTATGTAATTGTAAACGAGAACGTTTGAAGACTGAATTTTAAGAAATGTTAACTTTTTTACACTTCGAAGCTCAATGAGCGAAGAAGTGTTCCTTGCTTGTCCTTCGAAGCTCAAAGAGCGAAGAAGTTGTCTTGATGTCTAAAATGGAATTTGATCCTTTCAGGGATTTAAAATTTGATTGCTGCGCAAATTTGGTGCTGCGCAATTCGAAGAATGATCAAGTCTTTAAGCGCAGCGGTCGTTTGTCTTTCAGTCAGCTACGGCTGACGGGTCATTTGTCCTAGAGCCCGTCTTTCAAAAACGACAACTGCTGGCGTACCGTCATCAAATCGGTGTAATTCAATTCAACAGTTTTTATTTCTTCGAC
>JAJTDQ010000159.1 GCA_021300505.1 Cryomorphaceae bacterium | reverse complement strand
TTAAGAATTAAGAATGAGGTCTTCATTCAGAAGATTGACAAAAGACGAAAGACAATGGACTTGATAGCAACAGGTCGGGTTATATTGAAACTTGAGTTATAAATTGTCCTTTTTCTTTTGTCTTTTGTCCTTTGTCCTCACACCGTCGTGTAAAACTCTTCCTTCCACACCTCAAAACGAAACCTTACGTGCCGTATCTTTGAAAAAAAATCCGCATGTCGCTCAATGCACCTTTAGCCGAACGAATGCGTCCACGTGCCCTCGATGAGTATGTTGGACAGGAGCATTTATTGAGTGCTAGCGGTTCATTGCGAAGAGCGTTGGATTCTGGATTGATTCCATCAATGATTTTTTGGGGTCCGCCAGGAGTGGGAAAAACGACACTGGCGCAATTGATCGCCACGCACCTCAAACGTCCCATACATACCTTGTCTGCGATTTCTTCTGGTGTAAAAGATGTGCGCGACATCATCACTAGAGTGGAACAAGGTGGCATGTTCCAAGCACAAGGAACGATTCTTTTCATTGATGAAATTCACCGTTTCTCCAAAGCGCAACAAGATTCACTCCTTGGCGCAGTGGAAAAAGGAACGGTCACACTGATTGGCGCTACGACGGAAAATCCTTCCTTCGAGGTGATCTCCGCACTTTTGTCGCGCTGTCAGGTTTACACACTTCAGCCGCACACAAAGGAGGACTTACATCGCCTTTTGAACCGTGCTCTATCGGAAGATGTGCACCTCAAGACGAAGAACATTACACTCACAGAAACGAATGCGTTGCTTGCCATTTCTGGTGGTGACGCACGTAAATTGCTGAACATCTTCGAAATCATCGTAGGTACGTTTGGACTTCAACAATCCATTGAGATTACCGATGATGTGGTACTATCTACCGCACAACAGTCCTTGGCGATGTACGACAAGGATGGTGAACAGCACTACGATATCATTTCGGCATTTATCAAGTCCATACGTGGTAGCGATCCAAATGCTGCTATTTACTGGTTGGCACGCATGGTGGAAGGTGGCGAAGATCCAAAGTTTATTGCACGACGTTTGATTATTTCCGCAAGCGAGGATATTGGTTTGGCGAATGCCAATGCGCTATTAATGGCGAACAATTGTTTTCAAGCCGTGGAAACTGTTGGATGGCCAGAAGCACGAATCATTCTTGCGCAATGCACGATTTATTTGGCTTCTTCACCAAAAGGAAACGGCGCATACATGGCGATCAACCGTGCACAAGACGAAGTTCGAAAAAGTGGAAATCTTGGTGTGCCTCTCCCCTTGCGAAATGCGCCGACGAAATTGATGAAGGAATTGGGTTATGGCCAAGGGTACCTCTACTCTCACGATCATCCAGGGAATTTTGCGGAACAGGAGTTTTTGCCTGAAGAAATCACAGGTACCGCATTTTTTCAACCGGGAAGCAGTCCACGTGAACAAGAAATTGATCAAACTATCCACCTTTTGTGGGGGAAAAAATACAGCAAGTAATACATGGCTGCCATCGCATATTATCTTTTTGTTTGGCCCTTGTCGCACTTGCCTCTTTGGATCTTATACCGCTTCAGCGACTTACTTTACCTTCTGCTCATCAGTATCTTTCCATACCGAAAGAAGGTCATTGACGCCAACTTTGCAGGTGCCTTTCCTCAAAAAACAGCTCAAGAAATAAAAACCTTAAGGCATCAATTTTACCGTCACTTTTCAGATCTCATAGTGGAAGGAGTGAAAAACTTAAGCATCTCAGAAACACAACTTTTAAANNNNAGGCAAAAGTGTGATACTCGTATCTGGACATTACAACAACTGGGAATGGATGATCACCGCACAGGCACTACTCTTCAAGCATAAAGCAATGGGAATTGGTATGCCGATGACGTCAAAGTTTTGGGATAAAAAAGTCAATACACAACGTGAGCGCTTTGGAATGAAAGTAATTCATTCGAAGAACTACAAAGCAGAAATAGCAGCGGTGAGCAACACGCCAATCGCCATACTCACGCTTGGAGATCAATCTCCCGGAGATGCCCGAAAGAGCTATTGGATGAACTTTTTAAACCGTCCCACAGCCGTACTTTTTGGAAGTGAGTTGATGGCCAATGAGCATGACTTCGCTGTGGTATTTTTTGCCATTCATAAAATCAAGCGTGGATACTATTCCATTGAACTTAAACAAATAACAGATCAACCTAGAACATTAAATTGGGGTGACATCACAGAACAACATACGAAATTGCTCGAAGCCGAAATCAACGCGCATCCTGAACATTGGCTTTGGTCCCACAAACGCTGGAAACGAGATATACCAGCTGATTTAGACCAACTTAAAAAAGAACAACATGAGAAATTCAGTCAGCGCTTTCGCAGTGTTTAGCTTCATTATATTCCTGACAACCACTAGTTTTGGACAGGACAACAAGTACATTCGTAAAAATGATAACGCACCCGTAATTCAATACACAACTGACCGTTGCTACTCGCGAAGTATTCTTGTTACAGACAGCGTAGTATATACTGCCAATTCAAACGGTACACTTTACGCCTCACACAAGAAAAACAAAACGCATGTCAACCTTCTGAAAAACAAAAAGTTTGAGGAGATGCGCGACTTAGCGCTCAGCAATGGTGAAATCATCGGAATGCAAAGTGGTAGCTATGGTGTTTTGGCACGCACCAATGGGCAACAATTTCTTGGCTACATTGCTCCGGGCAGCCTTTGGGTGGGAACATTTTTAGACGGAATGGATATCAAAGGCCAGGCAGGATTCATGATGGGTGATCCAAAGGATGGAATTTTCTCGCTTTTTCATTCCGTAGATGGTGGAAAAACATGGAAACCTTGTGAAGGAAAGGTGGCAGCCTTTGAGAAAGAGGCTGGATTTGCAGCAAGTGGCACAAATGTTCAAGTGCTTAATGACTCGACATTCTATTTCGTTTCTGGCGGATTAAAAAGTCGTTTTTTTAAAACTGAAAACAAGGGTAAAACGTGGGAAATAACTTCACTTCCCTACATGGGTAACGAAAGCACAGGAGCATTTTCCATTTGTATGCTTTCTAAAAAAGTAGGTGTCATCGTTGGTGGTGACTATGCCAATCCGGATTTATCCATGAACACCTGCTTTTATACAACAGACGGAGGTAAATTTTGGTTGAACGCCGAGATACAAACGCGCGGTTACCGTTCTTGTGTTATTCATGTCAATGGCATCTTCTACTCTTGCGGCACCAATGGCATCGACTACTCCATAGATAATGGGGTGACATGGATTCCTTTTGCCAATGGAGAGTACTTCGCTTTGGCTTCGGATGGAACATCCTTGTATGCCACAATGAAAGGTGGACAATATAAAATCATGGGCTTGGCCTCAAAAAAGTAAGATGACAGAAATCATTCAACACGTGAAAGAACACGTAAAAGGAGTCTTTTCCGCCGATACCACAGGACATGACTGGCATCACATCGAACGCGTTTATAACATGGCGTGTTACCTTCAGAAACATGAAGGTGGAAATCGGGAAGTTGTCGAATTGGCGGCATTGCTGCATGACATTTCCGACCATAAATTGAATGGTGGAAAGCTGAACGATGGTGCACGTGTTGCAGAAATCGTGTTAAAGAAGTATAATTGTCCTGAAGAACTCCTACAAAAGGTGTGTGACATTATTGATCGCGTATCGTTCAAGGGAGCACATGTCACCGATACCATGGAAACCTTGGAGGGAAAAATTGTTCAAGATGCCGACCGTTTGGATTCTATTGGTGCTATTGGTATCGCGCGGGCATTTGCCTTTGGAGGAAGCAAGAACAGGCCGATGTATCAACCTGAAGTTGGACATGAATTGCATTCGGATTTTGAAACCTATGCCAACGCAAAAAGCCATACAATCAATCATTTTTACGAAAAATTACTACTTTTAAAATCTCGGCTTCACACGCCGACCGCTATTCACATTGGACAGGAACGACATGATTTCATGGCATCGTACCTCCAACAATTTTACCGTGAATGGAACGGAAAAAATGATTGAAAAATGACGAAGGAACTAGCATTGGGTGTTGATATTGGCGGTACAGGGACAGAATATGGTCTTGTAACACGTTTAGGTGAAGTGGTTTATGAACGAACCCTTCCCACCAAATCCTTTCCTACACCAAGTGATTTAATAGATGCCATTTATTCGGATTTAAAGCACCATGATTTACTCAAAGACCTTGTAGGAATTGGTATTGGCGCACCGAATGGAAACTACTTCAACGGCACCATCGAGTTTGCACCGAACCTCAGTTGGAAAGGAATAATCCACTTGGCGGAGTTGTTTAGCACAGCTTTTTGCGTTCCTGCTTGGCTTACAAATGATGCAAATGCTGCAGCCATTGGAGAGATGCTCTTTGGAAATGCCCAAGATTTAAAAGACTTTGTAACCATCACCTTAGGAACAGGTGTGGGAAGTGGAATCGTGATCAATAGTGACATGGTATATGGCCATGATGGCTTTGCGGGAGAGTATGGACACATTCGTGTCATTCCGAATGGTCGCCTTTGTGGTTGCCAACGTTACGGATGCCTTGAAACCTATTGTTCTTCAACGGGTGTTGTTCGAAGCATTACTGAATTGGATTCTGAAAATAAAACGATTTCATCTCTTTCCATGATGACAAATCCAAGTGCAAAGGACGTATTTGATCAGGCGGACCGCGGTGATTTATTTGCCAATGAAATCGTTGACTATACCGCCAATTTACTTGGCTCAGCATTGGCAGAATACACATGCTTTTCTAGTCCAAAGGCCTATGTCCTATTCGGTGGCATCGCTCAGCATGGTGGGGATTTCGCCACGAAAGTAAAAAAAAGCCATGGAAGAAAACATGTTGGTTATCTTCAAAAACAAAGTCGAAATTCGTATTTCAGCCTTGCATGACCGCAATGCAGCGGTTCTAGGTTCTGCAGCACTTCTTTTTAAACACCTTAAACATGCGTAATCTCCGGTTTCTTGTCGCAAGCATCGCCTTCTTCAGTTTAGGTCATGCGGATTCTCAAGTAATTCAACTTCAAAAAGCACAAGAAATTAGAAAACAATACATCGGAGGTGGACCTGTAAATGTAAACCCATCAAAGAGTCTTTTTGTTGACCCATTCATAGGTACAGGCGGACATGGACACACTTACCCAGGAGCCTCAGCCCCATTCGGGATGATGCAGTTGAGCCCAGACACGCGTTATGAAGGATGGGACGGCTGCTCTGGCTACCATTACAGTGATTCTGTCATTTATGGATTTAGTCACACACATCTTAGCGGCACTGGTGTTCCTGATTACTGTGATTTGTTGTTCGTACCTCAGAATGGAAAGGCCCAACTTGAACCAGGATATTTAGACACTAAAAGTGCTCATTGACCTTGATCACCGCGATAAGGTAATTTCTGCGGCCATTGAAGCCATTGGAAAAACGTCGATTTCTGGGCATCGCATCTCGAATGGATGGGCAACAGAACAGCATTTTTATTTTTATTTCGAAACGAATATTCCGTTTATTTCTGCCAAGCAGATTACCAAAAATGGACGACACAAACTTCTTTTAACCTTTCCGGAAAAAACACACAATCTGCTCATTAAAGTGGGGATGTCAGCAGTGGATGAAGCCGGAGCAAGAAAAAATGTAGAAACAGAAATCCCTGCTTGGAGCTTTGATGAACTGCGCGCTGAGACCGTGGCAAAATGGAACCAAGAATTGGGGAAGATCAACATCCAAGGTGAAAGCCGCGACTTCATGGTCAATTTCTACACAGCACTTTATCATTCATACCTCAATCCAAACATTTTTAGTGATGTAGATGGACGCTACCGTGGCCGAGACAATAAGATTCATTCGCTAGACAACAGCAAATATTCCCAATACAGCGTTTTCTCTTTGTGGGATACATACCGTGCTGCCCATCCTCTATTCACCATCACGCAACAAAAACGCACCAATGCTTTTGTTCAAACCTTCCTTCGTCAATTTGACCAAGGAGGAGATTTGCCCGTTTGGGAACTTGCGGGGAATGAAACAGAATGCATGATTGGTTACCACAGTGTATCAGTGATTGCTGATGCTTATTTAAAAAACTTGCGCGATTACGATGGAAATAAAGCCTTGAACGCAATGATTTTCACCTCAAAAATCGATGAATTGGGCAAAAGCTATTTCAGAAGCAATGGATTCATTAGCGCCGGAGATGAGCCCGAATCCGTTTCCAAGACATTAGAATACGCCTACGATGATTTTTGCATTGCGATGATGGCGAAAGCTTTGGGAAACAATGTCGCGCAATACGACTATACGCGAAGCAGTTTGAATTTCATCAACCTCTTTGATCCAAAAAGTAAATTTATGCGTGCTCGTCGCGGTGGAATGTGGTACTCCCCTTTTGATCCGAGCGAAGTGAACTTCAATTACACCGAAGCCAACAGCTGGCAATACTCCTTGTATGCGCCACATGCTGTTGATGCACTGTCGGAATTGATGGGAGGGAAAGATAGTCTCGAAGTTTGGCTCGATCGACTTTTCACTACTGAGATGAAATTAACTGGCCGTGAACAAGCCGACATTACGGGGTTGATTGGTCAGTATGCGCATGGCAATGAGCCCTCACATCACATGGCTTACCTCTACAATTACACGAATGCTCCACATAAAACACAAGCCATTATCGATCGCATTCAGAACGAAATGTACCGACCACTGCCCGATGGACTTTCAGGAAATGAGGACTGTGGACAGATGTCAGCGTGGTATGTCATGAGTGCCATGGGCTTGTATCAAGTCACACCAGGTCATCCGTTTTATGATTTTGGTCGTCCGATGATGAATGAGGCAACGATTGAATTAGAGACAGGTAAAAATATCATTATCAAAGCATTAAACAATAGCGCAAGGAACAAGTACATTCAAAAAGTGACTTGGAACGGAAAGGAAATGACCGACATGGGAATCACCCACGACGTGTTGATGAATGGCGGTGAATTGATCTTTACAATGGGTGAAGCACCAAGAATAATGGTGAGTACACATCCTGGTTCGGCACTTAAAGCGGCTGATGTAGAACGTTCAGGATTCATTGCTCCTCCTTTCTTTGAGAATGAAGAACGCATTTTTGATGACAAGCATACCATCACGATTGGACATCATCCATTTATATCGAGAAATAATGAATGGTTGTTTAATTCAACTCAAAAGAATTCCATTTCTATAGAATATCGATTTACAGATCAACCAGACAGTATTTATTCCTACATCAAACCATTCGAAATTAACAAAAGCCGAAGTATCGAAGCACGTACAAGCATACGCGTCTTCACTATGAGTGCCGCTTATGATCATGAAAGCCAATGGGTCCGTGCCGATTATACTCAGCGCGACCAATCCATTCAATTGAATTTAAAAACAGAATACGCCCACCAATATGCCGCTGCAGGACCAAACACCTTGATCGATGGCATGCAAGGCGGAAGTGAATTCCGAACAGGTGATTACCAAGGTTTTTTTGACAAAGACATCATTGCTGAGGTGGAATTCAAAGAACCGCGTGTACTCAAAGAAATTGGTTTAAGCTGTTTGCAAGACATGAAATCATGGATTTTCTTTCCATCAGAAATTAAGATCGAATATTCCTACGATGGTGAACATTTTGAAGAACTCCCAACGATTGTTACCAATTTTAAGTATGCCTCGAATGCATTCACCCCAGAAATGATTCCAAGTTTCAGCACTTATGTAGGTTCTATGACTCAAGATTTCTACAGACAAACAAACACCACAAAACCAATTCGAAAAATTAGAGTGATCGCCATAAATTATGGGCAATGCCCTGATTGGCATCTTGGCGCGGGCAACAGCACATGGCTCTTTGCAGACGAACTAATTTTCCGTTAAACGCAATTCCCCTCTTCCCTTTTGACCATATTCGCTAGAATGTTGGTACATTAGCGCACACTTTTTATACAACAGAAATTATGAAGCAATTTAAGATTACACTGATCTGTTTCTTCGTTCTCCTCGGATCATTTGTCCGCGCTGATGAAGGAATGTGGTTTTTGATGTTCATCGACCGTCTGAACCACCGCGATATGCAAAAAATGGGGCTTCAGCTTACTGCTGAGGAAATTTATTCCATCAACAATCATTCATTGAAAGATGCGATTGTTCAGTTCAACGGAGGATGTACTGCAGAGGTAATCTCCAAAGATGGTCTCTTGTTGACGAACCACCACTGTGGCTACGATGCGATTGCAGAATTGTCAACTCCTGAAGCAAACTACTTAAAAAATGGGTACTGGGCAGCGACACGTAAAGACGAGTTGAAGCCAGCGAGCTTGTACGTTCGTTTCTTCGTACGCATGGACGATGTTTCTCAACGTATATTGAGCAAAGTAAACAGCTCAATGACTGAAGCAGAGCGCGAGAAAGCAATCAACCAAGAAATTGCATTGATTGAGAAAGAAAACAACGAAGGTGGAAAATACACCGTATCTGTTCGATCTTTCTTCCAAGGAAATGAGTTCTACTACTTCGTGTACCAAGATTACAAGGACGTTCGTTTGGTTGGAACACCACCAGAAAGCGTTGGTAAATACGGAGGCGACACAGACAACTGGGAATGGCCACGTCATACAGGTGATTTCTCTATGTTCCGCGTATATGCTGATGCTAATGGTCAACCGGCTGAATATTCAGCGAACAATGTTCCGTTGAAACCTAAGCATCACCTACCTGTAAATGTTGGTGGAGTGAAAGAAAATGATTTCGCGATGATCCTTGGATATCCGGGGCGCACAAACCGTTGGATGCCAGCTGGTGGGATTGAGCAAAATGTGATGTTCTCCTACCCTGCATGGGTTGAAGGTTCCAAAACTGGAATGGATGCCATGAAGAAATACATGGATAAGGACGAGGCGGTGAACTTGATTTATGCGTCGAAATATGCAGGTGTTGCGAACTACTGGAAGAACCGTCAAGGAATGATTGATGCTTTAACAAAATTCGGAACTGCGAAGAAAAAAGCAGAACAAGAAGCAAAATTCAACAAGTGGGCAAACAAGCCTGAGAACAAAGCGAAATATGGTAATGTCGTTACATGTACTTGCCTGCTGAAATGGACATCTTGAAAGCACAGTTGAAATTGTATGCGACAAAATCTTCAGGATACAACATCGCTCCTTCGGTAGTGAAAATCGGCGATAACTTTGATAACTATGTGAACTCGTTATTTAACCTGAGTATTTTTACCTCTCAAGAGGCCTTGTTGGCTTTCTTGGATCTTCCATCAGAGGGGATGATTTCCAATGACCCAATGTATGTGTTGTCCAATGACCTACTTACACATTTGAATTCGAAGTCAGACGAGATTGCGAAAGCACAAAATGATTTCCAAGCGTCTTTCCGTTTGTTGGTTCAAGGATTACGCGAGTCTAAATTGGCGCCTATCCAATACCCTGATGCCAACTCAACCCTACGTTTGACTTACGGAAATGTTCAAGCATTGCCAAAAGATAGCCGTAACGACGCCAAAGTGAACTTCTACACAACGATGGATGGATTGGTGAAGAAGTACAAAGCAGGTGATGCTGAGTTTGATTTGCCTGCACGTATGTTGGAAATGCACAAAAATAAAGACTACGGGCAATATGTTGATAAGAATGGATACATGCCGGTTTGTTTCTTGACAGACAATGACATTACTGGAGGTAACTCAGGTTCTCCAGTGTTGAATGGCAAAGGAGAATTGATCGGTTTGGCTTTTGATGGGAACATCGAAGCGATGGCTGGCGATGTGATTTTTGACTCAAATTTGCAACGTACCATCAATGTTGACATTCGCTACGTATTGTGGTTGATTGAGAAATACTCAAACGCAAAACATATCGTAGATGAAATGGATATTGTGAGATAATAATCATTTTCATGAATAAAGAATCCCGCTCACAAGGCGGGATTTTTTGTTTGACATAAAGTTTCCTCGAGGTATTTTACTTTATTTGCAACATCCTAGCAATACATTCGTGTCTTACCTATGAATAATCTTCCAAAAGCGATCAAATTTTTATTGGCAGTTTTGCTACTCTTATGCCTTGCCGATATGCCTTATGGTTATTTTCAATTTGTTCGACTAGCTTCTTTCGTCGCATTTGGTTTCCTCGCTTTTGATGCCTATGGCACTAAAAAAATGGGAGAAACAATTCTGTTTTGTGCGCTCTGTCTTTTGTTCCAGCCATTGGAGAAAATTGCTCTAGGTAGATTCTTATGGAATGTTATTGATTTTATTGTAGCTCTATATTTAGTAGTTTCTGCCTTCGTAAATACACCAACAAAGAAATCATAACCTTTTCTTTCCTATCGCTTAACATCTGATGTACCTTGAACTTGAAAATCTTTCTGGTAAAAACGGAAATGACCAAGAAGCCATTGACTATTACATCAAAGGGCTTCAGATTGCCAGAGAAATTGAAGATCGCCCTCGAATTCAACAATTGTCGAACTTGATATTGACTTTTATTTAATTAGATCAAAACGCATCGGTCGGCATCGGTACGTTCATTTTTTTTACTCTTTTCTTGAACATAAATCCCAATCCAATCTCATGGGTTGACCCAAACACTCCATTGTTCAATTTACTGAACGACATATCGTAAGCATACGACACCCGAAACTTTCCTTTGATATCCCAACCCGCCATTAGTCCAACGCAGTCCTTAGAACGAAGTGTAACACCGGCATACAACTCGTCGTATTTGAAGAGAAGATTAAAGTCAAGCGAATAGAAATTAAAATCTGTTTTCAAAAAAACTTGTGGCCGCAATACAAATCCAGGTTTGTATTTACTTATAGAACCAAGGGAAATGTCATATCCTACAAATCCAAAAAGATGAAGTGCATCGCGATATCCATTGGCATATTTACGCTGAGGAATTTGTGTCGCACTTAACCCTAAATCTAATTTACGCCATCGAAAAGCCAGCCCAAAATCAGCAGTAAAGCGCGTCGATGGTACCATAAATGAATCCAATATGGGGTCTATTCCA
>JAJTDQ010000158.1 GCA_021300505.1 Cryomorphaceae bacterium | reverse complement strand
ACATCAAAGCGGTGCACCTCATTGTCAAGAATAAGTCGCGGTTGTGCTTGGTAGAGAAATGAGTACTTTTCCCTCTCCGGAATGTCCATCTTGAGGTACAAATCGTACCAAAGATCTCCATTTGCTCCAGCAATCAAGTACTTTATTTCCTCAATGTCGAAGAACTTGTTGATTGGAATTCGTTCCGTGTTTCCTGTGTTGATATCGCTTTCCAACATCTGGATAATTTTTCCAACCATTTTATTGAAGTTGGATTCTCGCATAAGAACACTAATTAATGCCAAATTATTGGAAGAGGAGGTACAGTAACCATTGTAGAAATTACGTCTCGGGTTGAATTGTGAAACATAGGCCATGCATTGAATTTCGTCTGACTTTTCAAGGAGCGAAAGGTCTATTTCGTGCTCTCGCTTCTTGAAAAGGTAATCTTCATCCTTTAAACATTCTTCAGCCATGATAAGCAATTCCTCTTCGTCGTAATAGCTTTTGTCTCGGTAATCGAATTTCCCTTTTTGCAAAAGCTCCACATAAGCTTCATTATCCGATTGGAAATCACGAAGCTTAAACAACAGCATATACACTAAAGAGGATAAGTCCATGCCTTTCGATTCAAAGAACTCTTGGTTATTGTTGTAAATAAAATAAAACGTTTGTCCTCGTGGCGCAATATAAATGCTCGCCACATCATACTTTAACTGATTCATTCGCATTGAATTAACACTTAGCTTCGTTGCCAAGATAGTTGAGTTAACGTGCAATCGATGATGATATAACACTTGAAGAAGGATGTTGATTTTCAAACATTTGGTTTAAATTCTCCGCTCAGTAAGCAAAGAATTAATCAACAAAAAGGATTCAAATCGATATTCTTTCAATTGAAACACCTATATTTCAACTGATTATTCACCTTAATACTGCTGCTAATGACTTCAAAACGTCGACTAATCCTTGTTTCTTCCGCGCTTTTATGTATTTTATTTTATAGTTTCTATCTCAAGGAACGTCTGCAATTCAATGAATCGAAGTCAGCAACAACATTGGCAGGAATGCAAACCTATTTTCGCAAATACCCAAAAGGTAGATATGTCAAGGAGCTAGAGGTATTAGAGGAGGAAATGGCCTATAACCTAGTTAAAAACAATCCGTCGATGATCAATATTCGTCAATACTATACGTATTGTGGTGAAGGTCGTAGAATGGATTATGTCATGTTCCAAGAGGTGAAGCAAGCAAGTAACATTGATGTTGTAAGGTCCTTTATCCAATCATATCCGAAATCGAAGTATATCTCAGATGCCAAGCAAAAGTTGAGTGCGTTGTGGACTGCTGAATTTGATATCTACGAAGAAGCGGTAAAGAAAGCTGGCAATTCTGCAGATGCCAAATCGGTTGCTTTTTTTCGTGAACTACTCAAATATATGAAGTCGAAGGATTTGTCTCAAATTTATATTAAGTTCAATCGTACTACACGTCTAAAGGACTATACCGAATATTCGGCAGAAGCGCGAAATTACCTCGATTTAATGTACACTGATCATCCTGTTAAATCGAATATATCTAGCCTAAAAGGAAATTTTTCAGAAGGTAATTTGGAATCGTTGGAAGAGGATGTTGTCAAGGAGATGAAATCTGTGTTTTTCGGTATTTTCACCAATGACTTTTTCGGCATTGACAAAGCCACGAGCGACACTAAAATTGGACCTAATGATCTAGTGCTTAATATTTCCTATGAAATTGAAAGTCAAGAAGAAGTGGTTCTTGGGACCAAGGTTCCGGATTTATGGGTTCATTCGCAATCAACAGAGTATGGACTTAAGAGTTTTAAAGGTTACATCATTGGAATAGATGCTAGATTTAATTTTGATTTTAAAATCCCCAATTCAAACCAATCTTATGGTTTTAAATACATTGGTAAACCTGGTAACAACATTTCTGGCTTTGAAGGAATGAATGAAGGATACCGCATCATGGTGCGCAACACATTCTCAGATTTCATTAGAAACATAGGTGATAACTTTGGTTTGTCACGTTAAATAATCGAAAATAAAACCGTAGAAAAAAGAGTAATGACTATGAAATTAGCGCTGTTAACCTTAGCACCAAGTATCGCGATTTGCCTTTTTGTTTATTGGCAGGATAAATTTGAGAAAGAGCCAAGGAGATTATTGTTCTCTAGCTTTTTTCTTGGAATGTTGTCTGTTATTCCTACTTTGCTATTGTCAACCATTGGTGAGTTTGTAGGTTTCAAACCACAAAGCAATGATATCATTTGGTCTTTGATTTCATGCATTATTGGAATCGGTTTGGTGGAAGAATATTGCAAGTACTTTTTTGTTCGTTTTCATTCGTACAATAAATCTGCATTCAACGAGCCTTTTGATGGAATAACATACTCTGTTATGGTGGCTATGGGATTTGCCACAGTGGAAAACATCCTTTATGTCATGGAAGGTGGCGAAACAGTGGCCTGGTTGCGCATGTTCACGGCTGTACCAAGTCATGCTACGGACGGGGTATTCATCGGTTTCTTTCTCGGGATACAGAAGGTGTTAGGTAAAAGTTATTTTGGATTGATTGGTTTAGGCTTGACGGCAATTGCCCATGGATTGTATGACTTCTTCATCATGAACTCCGAGCACGAAGAAATGTTTGTGATCTATTGGTTATTGGTTTTTATCCTTGTTCTTTATCTCTCATTCAAGGCAATACGTATTCATCAGCGCAATTCACCCTTTAAATGATTCTTCACTGTTAAAGGTTGCTGAAGATTTTTCATTGAAAAATTTGTTAGGTAATGAAACGCCTTGCGTCATTGGGCAAAACAAACATCTTATGGCTACGTATTGTCACGAAACAAAAGAAAGAATTGTGTACGGAACACCGTTCTATATTCTCACACGCTCAGATATGAATAGTGGTGCTATTCTATCTCACGAAGCGTTACAGAGAATCCCTCCTGAGGAGAGAGAAGGGACAAAAAAAACAGCAGAAACTGGTGGAATGGATGTACATGCGGCAGCTTCAATTTACAGCAAGGACGATTCTTATTCAATGTTTAACATTACGAAGGAAGAATTTCTCTATTCCATTTCAGAGGATACGCTCAAGAAATATTTGCCAACAGCTTATCTACTTATTACCGAGTCATAGGCTGGTGTAGCAAATGGCGCGAGTTAAATAATACCCCGGTTCGCCAATAATCAAGTTTTATATAGCCTCGTGACGATTTCTTATTGTACATTTGACAATAATTAACTTCAAACTAGAGTTCTATGAAAAAAATTGCCATTGGTTTATTGTTCTTTGCTTTCGTTTTTAGTTTGAGGGCACAAAACTTACCTATTGATTTTGAAGTAGGGGGTACAGGAATAAATTGGAATTGGACAACATTTGAAGATTACAGCAATCCGCCGCTTGAATTTGTGGACAACCCAGATCCATCCGGTATAAACCCGTCACTCTTTGTAGCAAAGTTCACCGCTTTACAGTTAGGCAAACCTTGGGCCGGCTTCGAATCCCAGCATGGAGCGGGAATAGGTTCATTTAGTTTTGATGCATCAAATTGTATATTTCGCATCATGGTGTATAAAACTGTGATTAGTGATGTAGGACTGAAATTTGCATCCTCCTCAAATGCCGCTCAGCCAGAACTTAAAAAGCCAAACACATTGATAAATCAGTGGGAAGAAATGGAGTTTAATGTGTGTGGACTGATCGGAGTTTATCCTCAAGTCGTAGATCAAATTATTATTTTTCCAGATTTTGATTTGTCAAACCGCGATCAAGATAATATTGTGTATATCGATAATATTGGAAACAATGTACCATTTAATGCTTTGGAAGAAGGAATTGAGATTGGAATCCTTTATCTCGACCGGAATCCATCGGATGATTACTTAACAATTAAAGGGAAACAAGCCAATGAACAAATCTTGTCTGTTGAATGTGTGAATTACCTCGGTCAATGTGCTACCAGTAGCGAACTAAGCGAGGACAGAGTAAACATCTCTTCATTGGTTGCTGGTTTATATTTTGTTCGTATTGTCACTGATGAAATAAATTTGTTTGTCCTTTGTGGCTTAGAGAATACTACTCACCTCAGCACAAGCTCTTTGACCCTCGTCCTTTGTCCTTTGTCCTTTGTCCTTTGTCTTTTGTCTTTTGTCTTTTGTCTTTTGTCTTTTATCCTATGTCCTTTATCATTGAATCGTATCCCAATCACTTCATTACTAAAATGACACTTCGAAAATAGAAGTAGACTCAAGAATTTGTTTACTTTTAGTTTATAGTTACTTCCAATCATTTTAAGCGATTATTCAAAAACAAATAGTATGGTTTTAAGTGAAGCGATTTACGAATTGTTGAACGTGGACTCAACCATTTGTTTTCCATTTCAAAATCGTCCAAAAGCATCCTGGTCAGCAAAGAAAAAATTCGTGTTTATCACAAAAATCACTGCGATTTATGAAGATGATAGTACAGAGTTTACAAGTCGATATTATGTTGGAGTAGCGGCAGAGGAAGAGTTTAAGTACGCACGTGATTTGGATGATGTTTCTGGGGCGAAGGAGTTTAAACCAGATAAGCTTCAAAAAGGCATAGATTATTTTTTGTCTAAATGCTTTTCATCCATGAATTATTTATACCTCCAGAAAAGAATCATTCAAAGAGGTGTTTTTAAAAATTTACGCGATTTTAATGATCATTTTTCAAGCCTTTATCTGAAAGAAGACAAAAGCAAGGATATTTTTCAGGCGCACACGGAGCGAATTGCAAATGAATATGAAAGTGAACGGGCAATAATCGCTATCAATGATTTTGCAAACAAAGAGTTTTCAAAGTTCAAGGTCACATTTATACCAAGGGATTTCACCTTTGATTTGTCAATCATACATAAGGCCATACAAACGGTTATTTCAGAGGGATTCTCTGTTGAAGTTTCATACAGGGATAAACTAAAGCGTATTGGCCGATTGAAAGAAGATGAAGATGAATTCTATTCTATTTCACTTACGCCGAGAGAAAACTCGGAATTCTCAATAGAACTCAACAAGATAAAGTATGGTTACCAAAATGTTCAAACAATGTTCTATTCGGTTTCCCAGGCAGCTACTGAAATGATGTTATTGGCATTTTCTTCAAAGAACTTTGCCTTTCTAGAGTTGCTTTTGGGGGTTAAATATGCATTGAAACTTGATGGGAAGGAGGCTGATTTTTTATCGGCCAGTAAAAAGTTAGAACATGATTTAAATCTCGCTGGAGTCATTCCCCAAAAAGAGGAGAATTTGAAGACTTTGCTCGAGGAAAGGCTGAAGGTACCCTTTACATCGATGGATGAGCTATTCTCCTTTGTAAACGAAATAAAATTCAAATGTCCTCGACAGCTTCGCAAAGTCGATTTCGGGCTAGAATTCTTAGATGGATACTCAGGAGTTGATTTATGTCGAATACATGAACTTTTTTGTGAGACCTATTGGTTTCATTCCTCTGAAGGGTATTTAAGTTTGGATAGACTTCTAAATGTAAGACTGATGTTTGATCTTTATGACCAAAACAGCTTTAATCATATCGACATAGATTTCCCAATCAATTATTTAGTGCCTCCCGAGGATAAGGAGTAATGGATAAGAATTGGCTCATCTCGAAATGAGTGTCTAACTTGTATTGAAAACGCACGTCCTTTATGGTGGGCTTTGTTTCTTTCACGATAATAAGTGAAATAAAAAAGCTCAGTCGTTAAACTGAGCTTTTGTGTTGTTACGAGGGTCCGTCAACAGACGGATGAACTCTCGTTTTATGTAGCGAGAGAGAGATTTGAACTCTCGGCCTCAGGGTTATGAATCCTGCGCTCTAACCAACTGAGCTACCTCGCCATTTATCGGTTATGAGGGTGCAAATATAATTGATTTTTTTCGAAGGAAAAGAGGAAAGCCAAGATTTTTTCCTCAGCATCCAAGATTCAAAATACATACAATTGGAATTCTTGTCGAGGGTCATTTTTTCAACGCAACAATTCACTATCTTTAACTCCCATGGATGACCACGATTTTTACCCCCAGAAACCTGAACTGATTGAAGTAAAGTCGAAAGGTAATTTTGCCCTCACAATACTTTCAATTGTCATCTTTGTGATGACCTTTCTGTTCGTCTTTACCGACGAAGTGAATTTCGTTTTTCATTTACTGATTGTTCTACTCATTCACGAATTGGGACATTTCATTTGCATGAAAGTGTTTGGCTATCAGAATGTAAGAATGCTCTTTATTCCACTCATGGGTGCTTTTGTGCAAGGAAGTAAGGAAGAGTATTCATTAAAACAAAGCTTGATCGTAACAGCTGCGGGACCGTTGCCAGGTGTGCTGATTGGCGCTGTACTTATCCTCTTGGCCGCAGATATGCAGCAGGTGTGGATGATCGATCTTGGGCTATTGTTTTTGTTGCTCAACATGATCAATCTAGTGCCTCTCGATCCTCTGGATGGTGGTCAATTGTTTAAGCTGTTGATGCCAAAAAATCAGGAAATGTTTCTGTTGGTCTTTGCCTTTGTTTCATCGATGTTCCTCATTGGCATTGGCTGGTACATTGATTCTTATGTACTTATTGTATTTGGATTCATTATGGGGTTCCGGGTGCGGTCCTTTCAAAAACAAGTGCACCTCCATAAAGAATTTATAGAAGAAGACATCAATTATAAAACCACGTACAAGAATTTGTCAAACCGTGATTTTTCGAAAATTAAAAACATCTTATTGCGCAATTCAACCACATTAAAGAC
>JAJTDQ010000157.1 GCA_021300505.1 Cryomorphaceae bacterium | reverse complement strand
CAAAGGGTATCTTTTAGCTTTGACATGTCGTTTCCTCGGCCTGAAGAATAACACATGTTATTGTCCCATGTTTGAATAAAATTATACCCTTTTTCAATCATCAACGCATTAAGTCGAGGGTTCAGTATCCCATCGAAATTCTTGTCTTTAAGGTATTCCCAAGTTCGATTCGCGTATATAAGTATAGGTCCATTTATCGTCTCTACAGTATCAATTACGCGCTGTTGTGCTTGAACAGAACCGATTAGCGACAGAAACATTATGAACAGAATTCTCTGCATTCGTTGAAACTTTTTTGCTCCCACTATGAGCTAGGGATTTTGGATGTGGCCCAAATATACGGCAAATACTCAGATTATCATTGGACATCCATCACAAGGACGTTGTAAAAGAGCGGTTCATTAGGCTTAACAATATCGAGGTATCCCTTGTTACCATAGGCTTGTTCGGATGGAACATAAATGTACAATCGATCTGATTTTTTAGCATTCGTTAACGCTTTTTTCAAGCCCGGAACGATCCCATAATCTTCAAATCGAAACATAAATGGCTTATTGTCTCTGTATGAATTGTAATACAAAGGATTGCTTGGAGAACTCACCATACTATGGATTGTCATGGTTTTACCCTCCTTGAATCGAACTTTGTTCTTTTTGTTTTCTTCCAACAGCCAAACTTTCACTCCATCAATGGTTCGTGTTGGTTTTTCCAATTTCAACACGCGAATAATAAGATAGTTGTCCGCATTTTTCGGTATCAATCCATTCACACCTTTCTCACCTCTTGCCTGTTGACTTGGAATAGAAATTTTTGCAAAATCTCCAACCTTCAACTTCACAAGGGCAGCATCCCATCCTGGCTGCATTTGAAATCCTAACAAATACGGAAATGAAGGCTTGTTCAACAAGTGATTTCCATCGACCACTGATCCATCAGGAAGTTCAACACGGTAGTCAATGAACGCCAAATCACCCGGTTTTAAGAATTCGCCTTTACCTTTTTCAAACCACTGAATTCGCTCTCCGTTTGATAATTTTTCATCGTCAATGACCTTCTTGTTGACATTCAATGAATTATCGCTCCTTTTAACTTTCGGCGAATCCGATTTCTTCTTTGTTGTTCCACTCACATCACAAGCTGCAAATGCAACAGACAGTGCGATTAACATTAACCATCTCATTCTTCTAGTCCAATTAAATGAATATCAACTACCAAGGTCGATAGCGGTGGAACTTTATCGAGATCACCCACCAATCCATGCGCTAAATGACTCGGCATAATCAACTTTGCACGATCCCCAACACGCATTAATTTTATTCCTTCGTGAATTCCTGATTCAATGTCAGCGTGATCGATTTCAAACACTTCAACTTCATCATCACTTGTTCTGTAACATTCCTTTCCGTCTAAAAGCTCGACGATGATTTCGACTTCAGCTTTTTTACTTGAGGCGGCTTGGGGACCTTTACCTTGTTCGTAAATCCAATAGCGCAGTCCTGAACCCGTTTTTGTGACCTTCCAGTCCTTGTGTTCTTCCAAGTATAAATCCATATTGATTTCTTCTTCCATCGACAAATTCTTATTCATTTCTGTCGATTTCTCTTGATTCCAGTCCACATTTTCTTCTTTTTCCCGTTGCTCAGAACAAGAAAATAGAATAATTAAAGTATTTAAAAACAATATTTTACGCATAATCAATTGAAGTAATTGTACACTACTTTCTTGAATCGTTCAATAGTATCAGTCAAAGAATCCGTGCTCATTCCACCAGAGGCATATTTATGTCCTCCTCCTGCAAAATGATCACCGGCCATGACATTCACATACCGATCACCTTTGGATCGAAACGAAATTTTAATGATACCGTCTTTTTCAGCGAAAAAAGCAGCCATTTCTATTCCGTGAACCGAAAGTGCTACATTCACAAGACCTTCGGTATCTCCTTTTTGGTTGTTGAATCGATTCAATTCTTCTTCAGACAGTGAAATAATCGCAACAGGCAAATCTTTCAAGATCTCCATCTTCTCACTAATGGCATATCCACGCAATTTCAGACGATCAATCGTGTTAGTATCGAACACGTTCTCATGAATTTTATAGTGCTGAACACCTGATTTCAATAAATGCTCAAGGATGGCATGTGTTCTTGGTTGCACCGATGGAAAACGAAACGAACCTGTGTCAGTCATGATACCCAAGTAAATCGCCGTGCCTGTATTTTCATCCAACAGTTCTATATTTCCAGATTGATCGATGAGCTCATAAATAAGTTGAGAAGTAGAACAAACACTCGTTTCAGAAACGACAATTTCACAAAAATCGGCAGGATCCATGTGGTGATCAATCATTATCTTAATTGACTCAGAGGAAAGCAAGTGCACTTCCATGTCTTTTCCGATTCTATTGCTTGCATTGTAATCCAAGCAAAAAATCAAATCAGCTGAAGCCATTTTTTCTGCAACTACTTCAGGTCTATTCTCAAAATGAAGAATTTCGTGACCACCGGGCATCCAGGTTAAAAAGCTTGGAGCAGCATCTGGATGACAGACAATTGGATTTTTTCCGTAAGCACGTAAAAAATGATACAAGGCCAAGGAACTGCCTATCGAGTCCCCGTCTGGTGATTTATGTGAAGTAATGACAATTTGATCCGCATTATCCACTTGCCCCATGATGCGTTTATAATCATTCATTTCTTCTTGATTGTGCGTGTGTAAGTTCGTCATCAGTTAGTTGTCGTCAATAGATGAGTTTCTAGCTGAATGCGACTTCTCAATCCTTCAGAAACAGGAAACAAAGGAAGGCGCATAGCTTCTGTCATAATTGTTTGTGCTGCCAAAGAAGCCTTCACTCCACCTGGATTACCCTCTTCAAAGAACATTTTAGTGATCGGCAGCAGCGCATAATGTGCTTTTCTTGCAGCAGCCAAATCACCCTTCATAGAAGCATGAACCATTTCGCTAAATCGCTTAGGGAAAGCATTGGCAACCACAGAAATAACACCATCTGCACCAGCAGCTATCAAAGGCATCGTCAAGGCATCATCACCCGAAAGCACACCAAATCCTTCCGGACGTTGACGAATAATTTCCATGATTTGTTCCATATTTCCTGATGCCTCCTTCATTGCAACGATGTTTGAGATTTCCGATAACGTCAAAGTTGTTTCAGGTAACACATTCGACCCTGTTCGACCTGGTACGTTGTACAAGATGATTGGCAAATCGGTGCAAGAAGCAATGTATTTGTAATGTTCAATAATCCCTTTTTGGATCGGCTTGTTGTAGTATGGAGAAACCGATAAAATCCCGTCAACACCACTTGGTACTGATTTCAATGTTTCACCGACAGCGCGTGTGTTGTTGCCACCTACCCCAAATACTATTTTCAAACGGCCGTTATTCACCTCCATCACCGTATCCAAGACCTTTCGCTTTTCATCGCTTGTCAACGTAGGAGATTCACCTGTTGTACCTTGCACCACAAGAAAATCTGTACCGCCATCGAGTTGCATTTGAACCAATTTTTTCAACGCTGGAAAGTCAATTTCGTGTTCGTGCGTGAATGGTGTAACAAGCGCAACGCCTGAACCAGTAAAGGGATTATTCATATTCATTTATTTTTTGAAGTGTTTGCTGTACGAAGGTAACTATTTCAGACGGATCGTCTGTTGAAGGTGTTATTTGTATATGCGCTGTCGCCAATGGCACGCCTATCGAAACCATAGTTTTTGCGGGTATCTTTGAAAGGATGTTCGACGGTCCTTTCACATTCATTTCAAACCACAAGACCATGTCTCTTTTCATGTTAACTCGCGACAAAATTTTTTCGTCTGTTAACTTACCGAACCATGAAATATCTTTCGGGCCGATGTATGAGATGAGTTTATGCTGAGGAAGTTCTTCCTTTTTCACACCTGAGGGCAAGACAACAACAATCCATAATTCTTGGACATCGCTTTTATTAAGCATGACATCCAATGCCTTTCTAAACTGTGCATAGCGTTCCATGTTGTGGTATGACAATACCACTGCAAGATTTTTACAACGAGACCAGCTGTTCGACATTATTTCAACAATTGAATGAATTCATCTTCA
>JAJTDQ010000156.1 GCA_021300505.1 Cryomorphaceae bacterium | reverse complement strand
GAAAACTTGTTTGTGAATCATACTGGTTAATCACTGCCGGAACAGCAAAAAATGAAACGAAAGGTGGAGCCTCAACACAGATGATGTTCGACTGATTTAAAGTGTTTACACAGCCATTCGCAAAGGTTACGGTCAATGAAATGTCGTAGCATCCGTATTCAACAAAGGTGTTGGTCACAGTGCCACAGCTATTTTGTGTGGTGCCATCGCCGAATGACCATACGCAATCAATGGAATTTGCTGTTGTGTTGGCGAAGTTTACGACCAATGGAGAACAACCCAAGGTTACATTAGGATCAAACGTTACAGGTTCAACTGCACTGAACTGAACAAGTATATCATCTGTATTTTCGCAGCCTGCATCGGTAGTCCCAACAACAGTGTAGGTGCTTATGTTACCGCTCGGAACGAATGCAACGTCGTTGACTACTCCATTGTTCCAAGTGTAGGTATCAGCGCCACTTCCTGTCAGAACGATACTTGCTCCTGGACAAATCGTAACATCATTTCCAGCAAAAACAGTAGGTATCGGGTTAACCAAGACTTGCACTTGATCCGAGTTGGTACATCCATCAATCGAGGTTCCTGTTACGGTGTAGTTGGTTGTTGTCGTTGGTTCGAATGGTGTTCCATTTGTGACACCGTTGTCCCAAGTGTATGAATTCCCTCCAGAAGCTGTCAATGTGATCGCTTCTCCTAAACAAAGAGATTGGTCTGCACCTGCATTGATGTTGGGAGTGGGGTGTACAGTAATCGTAAAAGTAATAGGTGTACCAATGCAGCCGGCTAGTGTTGGTGTAATGGAAATCGAAGCAATCTGATCGTTCGCACTCGAATTAGTAGTGGTAAATGCAGGCAAATCAGAATTTCCATTTGCTGCGAGTCCAATGGAAGGATTGTCATTTGTCCATACGAAGGCGGTGCCCGCTGTACCACTTGTCAAAACAATGGATGGAATGGCTACCCCACCACATACTTCTTGTGCAATGGGTGTATTCATCGTTGGTTGAGGTGTGACAATAACATCTAGTTGTGCCAAAGGACTCTCACAACCATTGGTGGATTGCGAGACGTAGTAACTCACTAATCCTGGATTACTTGTAGAAGGAGTTGGGGCAGTTGCGCTTCCAACACCACCAGTCGGAACCGTATACCACAAAAGATTAGTACCTGCAGCGGTGAGTGCAGTGGCCGTTGCTCCTTGACAATAAGTGACAGTGCTCACGGTAGGCGCTGCAGGCAATGGATTCACGGTGATGTTAACCGTTTCAATGGCCGTACATCCTGCGAAATCGGTCCCATTCAGAATGGCGGTATAATTCCCTGCAGTTGCATACGTAATCGTGTGTGGACCAGCACCTGTGGCACTTGCTTGCGATCCTCCATTGGAAAAATTCCAATTGAGTCCACCAGCAACGTTCGTAGAAGTTGATCCATCGAAAACTACAGCCTGCCCTTGACAAATAGAAAGTGGTGCTGCGGTAATGTTGGGGTTCGGTCCTTGGAAAGTGGCCGTTCCGCCAAAATTGACCGTAAAGCCAAGATTGGCACTGAAGTTATTGACTAATAGTGCATAGGTAGTTCCAGCCGTCATGTTGATGAACTGGCAATAGGCATCTTCACCTGGATCACAGTTTGGATCCTCGACGGTATTGACATCGGTCAAACTCAAGCCAGTCGAACCATTGACATTTAGGCATGAAGAGGAGTTACATCTGAGCACAGTACGAGGTCCACATGGACTTGTGGTATTGAGCTGATACACGATAAAATCAATGTCGTCCGTTGGATTTAATGGGGTAATATCGAGTGTAAAGGTTCCAGCTGCTCCACAAGTCCAATAAAACCAGGAAGAATTGCCCTCATCTGCTCCAAAAGCGTTTTCAAGGCAAGTTGATGCTTCTGGTTCGTCGTTGTTGGATCCACCTCCGCTCAAGATTCCTACACTTACAGGACTTTGATTACACAGAAACGCCGCACCTCCACAATCAGCACCGGGATTGGCAGAAGGCGTGTAATTATTCACACACAATTCAAAGGTGCCTTGATTTGCCAAGGTAGAGGACACCCTGATGAAATAAACCGTGCCAGGGATCATAGCCCCCTCATAAAGCTGAACGATTCCCGTTCCCACCCCCTGCGCACACCCTTGCTCAAAGATACCACTGACACAATCTCCGCTGTAAATGGCGACAGATGGATTGAACATAGACCCATTGTTTCCAATTCCACCGACAGAGATCAGTGCATCTGTACCGATACAGTTAAATTGAAACCAGACATCTTGCGTACTTGCTGCATTGAAGCACAGTGGATTCCCCCATGTTCCAACCGTTGAACCTACATTGGTGTATGCCGCTGCCCCTGAACAAAAATTGGAAACCGTATTGAGCTGCAATGCTGTCGCACAATCATCCCCTTGTGAATAGGAGTTATTGCACCATGCTAAAGTGCAAATAAAGTAGAGGTATAGGATATGTCGATTTGCAGCAATCATGCGTGAATTCGAACAGGTTTAATTATTAGTAGTAGTTTTTCGACACCAATATAAAACAAAAATTGGAGTTTTCAAGTTCCTGCTTTTGTTTTCACAAGCATTGCAATACGGTGCCATTTATCTAATATTCAGCTTGGCTTCACTCTAAAAAAGCTTAACTTAGTCAATGAACATTTACTTTTCGTATTATGAAGTACATTCTTTCCATTCTCCTTTTTACTTTTTTGAGTTGTTTCTCCTTTTCTCAAGTAACCTCTCTTGAAGGACTTCATGCAGCCTTGCCTGGAGAAATTGATCACTCTCAACCGATGATGATCGACGGTGTCACAACGCCGGTTTTTTCTCCCGAAGGGGTAAAAATCGCCCCAGAAAAATTGGGGGAATATTTCTCGTCTGGTGAGTTGACACTTGAGCCCTATTGCAACGATAAAAAAGAGGTGAAAGCCTTTGTTTTTCGGAAATTATCCGAGGAAGAGAAGAAGATGATGAGCAAGATGATGATTCCCGTAGATGAAATTTCAGCGGAAGAAAAAAATCATCCTGTCGATGGCGTGTTAACAGACTTGAAAGGTAACAAAGTCAAAATTTCTGACTTCAAAGGAAAGGTGGTTGTCATCAACTTTTGGTTCATCGCCTGCAAACCATGCACCATGGAAATGCCCGAACTGAATCATGTGGTGACGGAATTCAATGGCAAGGATGTCGTATTCCTTGGTGTTGCTCTTGACGAAGTGAAAGACTTGAAAAAATTCCTAAAAGAACATGCCTTCGACTACCGTATTTTTGCCGCAGGTGATCAATTCGCCAACGAAATGGGGGTGATGTCTTTCCCTACACATTTTGTCATTGGACGAGATGGCATCCTACAGTTCAAAACCTCTGGATTTAGTCCAACCACGATTCCGACTTTAAAAGAAGCCATAAACGCTGCGCTTTGAATAGTTACTAATTACTAATAACGAACTTTGGTGGCTGAGGTGCGACAGCAGACTCGAAGCCACGAATTACGAATTACGATTTTTTTTTGAATAGTTCTCCTGCTTACGAAGTATGAAAAAGTCTTTTAGCGCAGCGGTCTTTTGTCTTACAGTCAGCTGCGGCTGACGGGTCTTTTGTCAATATTGAGCAAACACGTCGCCAGTGAATCAATATGTAAGTCAAGCACAGCTTTATAATTGGATTTACGGTATCCCCCGAAAAGTGCCATCGTAACAGGCAATGGTCGTCCGATTGAAAGCGAGATTTCATTCACCCAATCAGAAAAAACCTGTGCGCATTCCACCCAGTGTTCCGTGTCGCAGTATCCGCCCAAATCGTCATCGAGATGGCTGTCGGCACCATGGGCAAAGACCACATAATGCACCTTGTTCTTTTTGATTTTCTCACCGACGATGGCCAATTGCTCTTTGAAATGGGAAACGTAGTGGTCGTTTTTGCCCGATGGATTGATATTGCAGTCGCGCGGTATGGCTTTGTCCACGATCGGGTTAAACGAACGCGTGTCTTCGATGCTATTCCCGAAGTGACCATCCAAATCGAGCCAAGCGCCTACAGCACCAAATTCTTCGTACAGTTTCACGGATGCAATTACCTGTCCTGAAAANNNNGGTTTTCAGACCAAGGCAAACCATTAGAGGCATAATTCCCTGTTTTGTTAAACACATTGTCAATGTAGCTGCGGGTATGTGCCATCTCAAAATCTGCTTTTTCAAAGGGCTTGAAATCATCTCGGACATCAAAATAATCAGAGAGCCCAAGATCATTCAAGCGCAACATCAACAGATACGGCTTCAAGGGTGATTGTGAAAACGATTGTTCGCGAATGGAATCAAAGCAAACTTGTTTCTCAGTGAAAAAAGTCGTGATGGTGTTGGTAGTTGTTTTTTCCATGGCCTTTAGTTTAGGGGTTATACATCTCATACCACAAAGGACGTGCGGCATAACGCCAAAAGCCCTTTTGTGCAACCTTGCAATTGGTTTTTATTCCTATCTTCAACCTTATTAAACTTCGTAGCTCATAGAGCGAAGAAGTTCAACCCGACTTAAAACCCAGATTTATGAGGAAAATCAAGTGCCTGAGCACCAGTTTATCGATTTGCGTCGCATTACTCACCTTGTCGAGTTGCAAGGTGTATTATTCCACTTCTGACATCGATAAGCAGCTGAGGACATCGTTTGAACCACTTTATGCCAACACCAAGTCATTCACAAAACAGCTGACAGACCTTCATGCGCAAATGGCGGGATTGAACTGTAATGAGAATCAGGAGCCTTTTCAAACCGCCAACAAGTTGATGAAGGAAGTCGATGCCTCTACAACAGCATTGGTTCAATTGGAACAGGCAGTGAATAAAGAGTATGTGCAATTTGCCGAGTACACCAAGGGGAAAACACAAATCGTTTCGGGCACAGCGGAATGGAAGCAATTCAAGCAAACGAAGAAAAACTTGAAGGACCTCGTGGCTCAAATTGAGTCAAAAAACAAGGAGGCGGTAGAGAAAGCCACTTCGCTTAATGAGTACATCAACACGAAAATAGTGCCTACAGTTCAGTTTTGCGATGTGAACATGTATTCGTCAAAATTCAAACAAGCCATGGACACTCTAGGTAAACTACGCGGATACATGGACGGGAATTTTCGCCGTTACGAAGTACAGGTCGCCAATATTGTTCGAAAGTTCAATGCGACGCAAACAGAAAAATGTACCCAACTCAACAACGACATAAACGCGATGATTGCCGAACGCGAACAATTGATGTACATCGCAAAAGCAATGAAAACGGCAAGTGAACAATTCAATGCCAGCTCAGCTGGAAAGCAGAAAATCTATTCCTGTTCGATGGATTGGGAGATTGTTCTTCAGGCGGAAAAGGAAATGTCTACCCGTCAGCAAGAACTCATCGCCATGCAGCAACGCATCCAAGCACTTGTCAATCACATGCAAAGCGTCATCAATACCATGGCGGATTAGGTTTTTTTGAGCAGGTGAGGATGGAGCAGGTGAGGATGGAGCACGGAACATGGAACATAGATCGACCTACCCGAAGATTGAACAAAGTATTAAAGTCTTAAAATCTTGATATCTTAAAGTCCTTTGACCCTTGTCCTTCGAAGCTCACAGAGCGAAGAAGTGTCCTTTGTCCTTTGTCCTTTGTCTATTGTCCCTTGTCTATTTAAAACATCGCGTCACCACCAACATGCATATTCTTATAACGGGATTAAAATTTTTTATAAACAAAAAGTCGTTAAGTGTGTTATTAGAAAACCATGATAGCACGATTAACTGGCGTAGGAAAAGAATACCAGGTAGGCGACCAGACCATTGTCGCACTAAAACCTGTTGACCTTGAGATCCATGAAGGAGAACTAGTCCTGATTATAGGTCCCTCTGGATCGGGGAAAACTACACTTCTCTCGCTCATTGGTTGTGTTATCTACCCAAGTTACGGTGAGCTTTATGTAAATGACCAATTGGTGAATAACATGTCACAGAAGCAATTGGCATCACTTCGTTTAAATACCATCGGATTCGTCTTCCAAAGTTTTAATCTTATCGCTCCTCTCAATTCGTTCGACAATGTCTTGATGCCGCTACAACTGAAAAGGGTGCCTGCAGCTGAAGCCAGAAGAAAAGCGGAAGATGCTTTAGCGCTGGTGGGTATGCTCGACCGACGCAAAAGTTTGCCGAAGCAACTTTCTGGGGGGCAACAGCAACGCGTGGCAATCGCACGTGCTTTAGTGACTGATCCAAAACTTATTCTTTGTGATGAACCAACAGCTTCCCTCGATGCATCTTCCATTTCAACAGTGATGAATGAGTTGGTAGCTCTTGCCAAAGGTGGTAAAAGTGTCTGCGTGGTGACCCATGACCCTCGTTTATTGGCGTATGCGGATCGTGTCATCAAAGTCGATGGTGGTCAAGCTACAGAAATAGAGAAAGACAAAATTACAAATGCATTTTCAATCGATAAATATGAAAAACAACCTGTTGGTCCTTGCTGGACTAATACTCCTCGCAGCCTGTGGTGGAAAAAAAGAAGAACCGAAGAAGAAATCTGCGGACTACAATTTGAAAAATGTCAAGGAGTTGGTGGGTATCGCACGCATCGAACCGGAGAATAAAATTTGTCCAATTGGGACTGAAATTTCTGGTAGAGTGGTAGAAATCTTGGTAAGAGAAGGAGAACCCGTGAAGAAAGGACAACTCATCATTCTTTTGGATGAAAGCGCTGAATCGGCACAAGTGGAACAAAGCACATCAAAATTAGCTACCCGAAATCAACGGGTGAATAGTCTGCAAGCGAAAGTCGAAGCCACTAAAATAAAATTGGAAGCTGCAGATGTTGAACGCAAAAGAGATCGTGCACTTGCTGATGCGAAAGCTGGAACAGAAAAGGCAGCGACAGATTCGGAAACGGCTTACAATAATTTACGTGCAGATTTAATCATTGCGCAAGCAGATTTGCAAGAAGCGAAGTCAGGCGTGAATGAAGTCAGTGCAGAAACAAACTACTTAAGCAAGATGCGCGACAAAAAACGCATTTACGCTCCAGCAGATGGAATGATGCTCAACTGGGATGTGAAACTAGGTCAAGCCATTGGCGCTGGAACCAAACTCGGTGATTTTGCTCCTGCGGGTGGATTGATCGCAATTACAGAAGTGGATGAATTGTACGCCTTGAAAGTGAAAGAGGGACAACGTGTTTCCATCAACCTCCAAGGAACAAAACAAACACTTACGTCAGGTTCGGTTGTCTATTGTGCACCATACCTTTCTAAGAAATCAATCTTCAGTGACCGTGCGGATAATCTTGAAGACCGCCGTGTTCGTGAGGTGCGTGTTCGTGTAGACAATCCTTCCGCTGTATTGATTGGTAGTCGCGTGGAATGCATCATTAAACTGTAAACCATGCAGCTGCTTTTTACCGCACTTAAATTCATGAAGTTTGATAAACCTAAGAGCATTGGTGCGCTCTTCGGTGTCATTATCTCGATCTTCTTGATTGGTCAGCAAACGGGAATCTTTACCTTTCTGACCAATGCCATGTGTTATTTCGTGCGGGTGAATGATGGCTATGTATGGGTGACGGACAACAAAACAGAAAACGTAAATGCCCTAGCACCGATCGATGTGCGCTTGGGCTATGAAATAGAAAGTTTACCACACGTTGCA
>JAJTDQ010000029.1 GCA_021300505.1 Cryomorphaceae bacterium | reverse complement strand
ACTAAGGCATTCACCTTTGAGATCAGCACGATCAACTCCGACAAAGTCAATTTCCCCGAGAGATCCACTATCCGCTCATGCACAGGGATTATTGCGCGAAACTGTTCACCTTCTTGTTGTGTTCCTGTAAAAAATACGGTTGTTCCCTCATTAGCCAAGCCAATCGCCAATTCCATGTAGCGTTCCAAGGGCCACTCCAAAGCACTTCCTTGGGACTTTGGGTGGAGGATCACGCACTTCGAAGTACCATTGAGTATTTTATTCACTTCGTGCGGTAAATCAACGGAAACAGGCTTAAAGAGTCTTCCATATTCCTTTACCAGCTCCAACGACGGTATCTCGGTTAATCCAAAAGGGCGAAGTAACTCGAAGTTTAACTGAGCTTCATGCAAATCTGAGCGTTTGCGCGTGAAATTAACTCGATGATTACACGTCAACAGGTGAAATCCACGGTGGGAAGTTCCAATGCGCATAGGAATCTTGGCTTTTTTGGACAATGAAGCAATTTCCTTCACTGGAAAAACATGGACAACCGCATCCGCATTTAACGCCGCTATGCGTTCCACCTTTTCGGCACTTGGTAAGTTTTCAATCTCTTGCCAATCCACAAATTCATCCACGGCCGAATAACAATCTACCACAGGTTTCGTGTAAGACTTGCCAAGGAAGATCACCGTACAATTCGGAAACTGGGATTTCAACCATGCGCACATTGGCAAGGTCAAGATGACATCACCAATACTGTCCGTTCGCGAAATGATTATTCGTTGTATGTCAAGTGACGTTTTCACGATTCAATCTCCTTAATTCTTTATATTTCAACACATTTGAAGCGGCAGAAATTGTTGCAATTTTCCAGCCCATGGCGCCATCCAAGATCCCCAATTTAATGACATACATCGCAAAAAAACGTCCTGCTGCACTTAAATAAGGCTTCAAAACTCCTGCTTTTTTTCCTTGTTGATACATCTTTTTGGCAGTAAGTAAAGAATACTTATCTGCTCGCTGTCGGTGTTCCACAAAGTTGTAATAGGAATAATGTTCCAAGTGACCACTAAGCTGTTCGACGTTCATCGATTGTTCAAAGGACAATTCTTCATGCACAAATTCACCCACCCACTTTGTACCAATGCGGGGGAATAGTCGAACTTTAACGTCTGGATACCATCCTGAATGACGGATCCATTTCCCGCAATAATTGGTCAAACGATTCAAACTATAGACCTTTTTTTCACCCGAATCCTTGATCCGATTGATTTCCTTTTGAAGTGGCTCATCCAGAGCTTCATCGGCATCAATAGACAGGATGTAATCACATGAAGCGAGCGAGTTAATGTAGTTTTTTGAAGCAGCATACCCGGCCCACTCTTTCACACTTACTTTTGCGCCAAGAGATGTGGCAATTTCTACCGTACGATCCGCTGAATGTGCGTCAAGCACCAGAATTTCATCCACCACTGGCAATAACGATTGAATACACCGAGCGATGTTTCGTTCTTCATTGAGTGTTATGATGGTTGCACTGATTGTCATTTGTCCAGCTCTACGCTTTTCAAAATGGCTTGAATCTCGCGTAACGGGTGCGTCCAACTTGTCGTAGAAGGTGCGTCGACATATCCGCTGACGCAAATCATCTTTTTGCGGTTTGGATGAACGAAGTGGAAAGACCAAAAGGCTCCTCCTGTGCTGTGTATTGGACGGCCGGTGAAGACAAACATTCCACGCATTTCATATCCCCTCAAATTACCTTTTTGATTGCTCATGGTATTTCCCTCCGGGTAAACCATTTTTGCGTATTGCGTTCCCATGTACAAACCTTCTGTCTCATGAGGCACATTGTATTTCAGCATCGTATCTCTAGCCGTCAATAGGTTTTCTAAAATAAACTGACTTGAGTCCTTGAAATCATATTGATAGATCATCAATCCTGAATAAATGGTCCCCTCATCTTGAGTTCCTGTTCCAACAAATTCAATTGGCCGCGACGCACTTGGAAACTCAACACGGTAAAAATTAGCCCGTTTGGTCACGATCTTTGCTCCGTCAGGCAACGCTAGTTTCAGCCCAAAGTTCTTTTTAATTTCACGGTCGACATTGACATTTACTTCACGACTAAAGTTGTTAAGAATACGTTTCCATTCCATCCGATCAAACTCCGCATGCACAGCATCAAGTCCTTCGGCACATACCGCCAACACTTGGTTGTAGTCTTTCCCAATGATGTCGATAACAATTTGCCCATGCGCCCAAACATTCATTCGTTTTTCAATACGCGCTTTGTCTCCTTTGTATTCAGGATCAATTATTATGAACAGGGTATTTCTGAAACGTTTTACCCCTTGATCGAAGAGTTCAGGAGTTTTGTGCACCAACTCAAAAGTGGCAACATCTGGAAAATAAGGCATTATCCAACGTGTCAAACCAGTGTCGAGGTGGTTTTTAATTTGTGAATCCCAAATTCCTTTGTCACATACAACGAGGATTTCACCGATATTTCCTGTCACGGTGAGTCCTTGTGAGGAAAAGCGTTTTGTACTCAGCTCGCAGCCAAGCGTAAAAAGAAGGGAAAACGAAGCGAAGAGCAGTATCAGTCGTGTTTTCATGGTCTATTTTTTTTGCGGCGCACCTGCAATTATCGGGCAAATTATTTCACTCGAAGACGCTGACCGACCGTCAGTTTATTGATATTCACACCAGGGTTCAGTTTCGACAACTGTGCTTGTGACAATCCGTGGCGTTGGGCGATTTTGGAGAAGGTATCGCCCGAGCGTACGTTGTAGTATTTCTTAACGGGGGGAGGTGGCGTTTGTTGCTGAGTTTGCGTTTGAGTAGTCCCGCCAGGTCCTGTCAACAATTGAAGACGTTGACCTACGTAAATGTTTGTGGTCTTCAATGCATTCCACTCCATGATTTTTTCAATAGTTACTCCATATTTCGTGGCAATAGAATTCATCGTTTCACCCGAACTGACCTTGTGATAAATGTAATTTGCTACCGGGGTTAAAGGAGTTGTTCCTTTTACAGTATCTGAAGAATCGGTGGGCGTTGGCGCTACTTGAATAGGTTGAATCACGACTGCGTGTAACGCTTTTTCCAAGGCATAAAGACTATCCTCCATACTTACCAAAAGTCCAATTTTTTCGAGAGGACCAGTGATACATTGACTAGGCTTCGTATGAGGAATATAGGTGGTTTTATACACTGGATTCAGTGTTTTAATTTCCTCTAAATCCCATTTAACCAACTGAGCTATTGTTCCCATGTGCAGCCCTTGTGAAAGGCACATTGTGTCCAGCTGAGCATTGTGCACTTTGGCCTGAACAGGGACAATGTTATGTTCAGTATGGTAGTTAATCAAATATGCAGCTGCAATAAAATTCGGCACGTAGCCTTGCGTTTCACTTGGTAAAAATGGTCTAACATCCCAATACGACGTTTTGTTCCCGCTGCGACGAATGGCCTTATTCACGGTTCCTGGACCTGCATTGTAGGCAGCAAGCACCAAATTCCAATCCCCATAAATTCCGTAAAGTTGTCTAAAATAGCGACAAGCAGCATCCGTTGAAGCAACTGGGTCCATACGTTCATCGATGTAGGAATTTTCCTTTAATCCGAAATACAAACCTGTCTTATACATAAATTGCCACAAGCCAAGAGCGCCCGCACGTGACTTCACTTGAGGACGCAATCCACTCTCGATAACAGAAAGGTATTTTAATTCAATCGGCAGGCCATATTCAGCCAATTTCTCCTCGAAAAGATCAAAGTATAAGGCTGATCTTCCCATAACAACTTTGATAAAGCCTCGTCTGTTTTGTGCAAAGAAGCGAATCATTGAGAGAGTTATTGGATTGCAATCCAAATGGAAAGGACTCATTTCATTCATTTTCTCCAAACGCTCACAGTACACCTCGTCAGAGAATGTTGGTACTGTTCCTGACTCATAATTGAGCACTTTCATGATCGAGTCATAGTTCTTTTGACCTACATAGTCGGCATAAAATAAGCGTAAGCTTTGTTCAACCGTATTGATGAAAGCATCCGTATTTAAGGAATCTGAGGGCCGCACCAAATGAGCAGGACGTTGCGCATTGGTGTTGAAAACAGCACCAAGCACAATCAAAATTCCTAACAACTGATTTTTCATCCCTCAAATTGTATTAGGTACGATGAAAAGTCAAGCAGCTCTTTTTCCGCAAAATGAGTGGCCATCAATTGCAGTCCATAAGGCATTCCATCGCTATGTATCCCAAATGGGATAGAAATTGCTGGGTTTCCTGTCAAGTTGGCATGTACCGTAAAAATATCTTGCAAGTACATTTGTATCGGGTCCTTTACCGCATTCAAATCAAACGCTGTTGAAGGTGTTGTTGGCATCAAGACCAAATCGTAAGATTGGAAAATTTCATTGGTTTTATCACGCAAGACGCGACGAACTTTTTGTCCTTTCGTGTAATATGCGTCATAATATCCATGAGACAGAACAAAGGTTCCTGTCATGATGCGTCGCTTCACTTCAGGACCAAATCCTTCTGTTCTCGACTGCTTGTATGTTGCATCTACACCTTGTGCTACAGCGCTGCGGTGACCGAAATGAACACCATCAAAGCGCGACAAATTCGATGATGCTTCCGCTGTTGTCAGGACATAATACGTCGGCACCATGTATTCCAAATAGGGAAATGATACCTCTTCTACTTCGTGTCCTTCCGCCTTTAATGCTTGGATAAGTGAACGAACCTTAGCTTCTATTTCAGTATCCATACCATCCATTTCAAGGGTTTCCTTGATCACGGCAATACGTTTTTTTCCTGGGGCTGAATGCTGTGAATATGCATCTACCGGCCGAGATGATACTGTTGAATCAAACTCGTCCTTGCCCGACATTATTTCAAGTAGCAGGGCAGCATCTTCAACGTTGGTTGTGATTGGACCGATTTGATCGAATGACGACGCATAGGCAATTAAACCATGACGACTGATGCGACCATAGCTCGGTTTTAATCCAACAGTTCCTGTAAACGACGCGGGCTGACGAATCGAACCTCCGGTATCACTACCAAGAGCTGCTGTGCATAAACCAGCGGCAACAGCAGCAGCAGATCCTCCTGAAGAACCACCTGGAACTTTAGCTGTATTTAATGGATTTCTAACTGGTCCAAAAGCTGAATTTTCATTTGAGCTTCCCATGGCAAATTCATCACAGTTGAGTCGACCAATGATTACGGCATCTTCATCGATGAGTCGTTGCACGGCAGTACCCGTAAAGAGGGATTCAAAACCGTGTAAAATTTTTGATGAAGCACTAACTTTGTGCCCTTTATAGCAAAGATTATCTTTAAGTCCGATGATCATTCCTGCGAGGCGGCCTTGCGTACCAGCAGCGATTTTTTCATCTACCAAACGGGCTTGTTCGCGAGCTGAATCTTCAAACACTTCCAAGAAAGCATTCAATTCAGCTTGGGCATGTATTCGGGAGATGGTTGTTTAACAAGGTCAAAAACAGATGCACCCGAAGCAAGTGCAGACTTTACTTCAGCGAACGAATTGTACATAAGCGTGATTAGTTATTCTTTTCTTCGGTCTTTTTATCCTCTTCAGGATTGGTTTTAGAAGCATCTTTGAACTCCTTCACCCCTTGACCCAAACCTTTCATAAGTTCAGGAATTTTTTTACCTCCAAAAAGTAATAGTGCTACTGCAAGGATTGCAATAACCTGCCACGGACCGAATACACCCAGTATCATCATAATAAATTTTTGTCTGTCAAAGGTAGAGAAAAGCGCCCATTTCTGTTCGCTCTATCTACCTAATTCTGTTAAATAATATAAACGAGTGCCCGAGAGCTTAAAGCTTTCTTGCAACTTCCACTTCTTCAAATGCTTCGATGATATCACCCATCTTGATGTCGTTGAACTTATCAATGTTCAAACCACACTCATAATTGTTTTTTACTTCTCTCACATCATCTTTGAATCGTTTCAATGAGCCAAGTGTTCCTGTATGAATTACGATACCGTCTCGGATTACGCGGATTTTAGAAGACCGTTTGATAATCCCGTCAAGCACATAACATCCCGCAATTGTTCCCACACGTGTGATATCGAACGTTTCGCGAACTTCTGCAGAACCGATGATTTTCTCTTCGATATCTGGAGAAAGCATTCCCTCCATTGCCGACTTGATCTCTTCGATCGCTTTATAGATGACAGAGTAAAGGCGGATATCGATTTGTTCGTTTTCTGCAAGTTTTCGCGCTGCCAATGATGGACGTACCTGGAATCCAATGATGATAGCATCGGAAGCAGACGCCAAGTTGACATCGGCCTCAGAAATTGCTCCAACACCTTTGTGAACGATGTTGATTTGAATTTCCTCTGTAGAAAGACGCAACAAGGAATCAGATAGAGCTTCGATGGATCCATCCACGTCACCTTTAACGATGATGTTCAGTTCCTTAAAGTCACCAATCGCCAAACGACGACCAATTTCATCCAAGGTAATATGTTTCGTCGTACGCAATCCTTGTTCTCGGTAAAGCTGCTCACGTTTAGAAGCAATAGATTTCGCTTCACGTTCATCATCCATAACGTGGAATTTGTCTCCTGCGCTTGGTGCGCCGTTGATTCCGAGCACAGAGATTGGTTGTGCAGGACCTGCAACTTTCAATATGTGACCATGCTCATCATGCATTGCACGCACGCGACCATAGTTGCGCCCAACGAGGATTACATCTCCAATTTTCATTGTTCCTGCTTCCACCAACATGTTGGTTACGTATCCTTTCCCTTTGTCCAATGAAGATTCAATCACTGTACCAATGGCGTTTTTATTTGGATTTGCACGTAGATTCAACATTTCTGCCTCAAGCAATACCTTATCGAGCAATGCATCAATATTCAGGTTTTGCTTCGCTGATATTTCTTGACATTGGTATTTACCACCCCAATCTTCCACGAGGATATTCATTTGTGAAAGTTGCTCACGAATACGCTCTGGGTTTGCCCCTGGCTTATCGATCTTATTGATGGCAAAAATCATTGGTACTCCAGCAGCTTGTGCGTGAGAGATTGCTTCTTTGGTTTGCGGCATCACGTCGTCGTCCGCTGCAACAATGATAATCGCAACGTCAGTTACTTGAGCACCACGAGCACGCATCGCCGTAAAGGCTTCGTGACCAGGTGTATCGAGGAAGGTCATTTTGCGACCATCTTTCAAAGTCACCGAATATGCCCCGATGTGCTGCGTAATTCCTCCCGCTTCGCCTTCTGTTACGTTGGCATTACGGATTTTATCAAGCAAGGATGTCTTACCGTGGTCAACGTGTCCCATCACTGTGATGATTGGTGGACGCGCTTCCAATTGCTCCTCAGTATCCTCTTGCACTGGGATTGATTCCTGTACTTCAGCACTTACGAATTGTGTTTCGTACCCAAACTCATCGGCAACGATTTGGATTGTTTCCGCATCAAGACGTTGGTTAATGGATGCAAAGATCCCTAAGGACATACAAGCCGAGATCACCTGCGTCGGTTGAACACTCATCATAGAGGCCAATTCCGATACCGTCACGAACTCCGTCAGCTTCAGGATTTTCTCATCCATTTCTGCTGCCATCTGTTCTTCATGGCGACGTTGTGCTACGTTATCTCGTTTCGCACGTCTATTTTTAGACGCTTTTGACTTCCCTCCTTGAGTAGAAAGGCGCGCCAATGTGTCTTTAATTTCTTTTTGGATATCACGTTCCGTAATTTCCGGCTTTTCAAATTTCCCCCCTGGTTTTTTAACCCCAGGCTTCTGTTGTCCACCTCCTTGCGTGTTGGTGTTATTTCCAGCTCCCGCATTTGGTGTTTCCACCTTTTTAATTCGCTTACGCTTCTTACGCGCATCAGCTGCTTCTTCCTGTGCTTTTGATGGCGTCTTTTGTTTTTCAACAGGAAGTTCAATTCTACCGAGAACTGTTGGCCCAGAAAGCACTTTTCGTTCAACACGAATTGTTTCAATTTCTTTCGGCGCAACCTTTTCCTCGGGCGCTGGGGGAACAACTACTTTTACCTCTTCCTTTACTGGAGCAACCGCATCCTTCTTAGGCTCATGCTTCGGTTTATTGATTTGATTCAAATCAATTTTCCCTACCACTTGAACTTTAACTTCAGATTCCGCGTGTACTTTAACGGTTTCTGGTTGAGCTGCCGCTGGTTTTTCAGGAACAATCTCTGGCTCCGGAACAATCTCCACAACAGGCTCCACTGGAACCTCAACGATTGGTTCCGGAACGACTTCTAACACCTTTTCAACAACAGGTTCTTCTGGCGCTTTTATCGGCGCAGCCTCTTCTGGAGTTCGCGAATCGCGAATAGAGATTGTTTCGCGCTTCTCTCTGCGCAGTCCAGAACCTTTGGATTGTTCTTTCAGCGTTTGATCATCCGCAAACTCTTTTTGCAGAATTTCATAATGCTCCGACTCCAATTTGGTGTTCGGGTTGTTTTCGATCTTTACGCCTTTGGATTCAAGGAATTCAACAAGCGTGGTGACCCCAACATTGAGTTCACCAGCTGCTTTTCCTAATCTTATTGGTTTTCCTGCCATAGTATTGTATGCGTAATCTATTCGTTAATTTGGGTGGATTTATTCAAATTCAGCCCGTAAAATTCTAAAGACTTCTTGAATTGTTTCCTCCTCAAGGTCTGTACGTTGCACCAAATCATCGATGCCAATTTCCAATACAGATTTCGCCGTATCACAACCGATTGCTTTCAACTCATCAATGATCCAGCTATCAATTTCATCCCCAAATTCTTCGAGGTCAACATCCTCAACATCAACTTCACCATCTCGGTAAACATCTAGTTCATAGCCTGACAATCTACCTGCCAATTTGATGTTGTTACCCCCTTTTCCAATCGCCAATGACACTTGGTCTGGCTTCAAGAATACTTTCGCACGCTTGTCTTCTTCGTTGATTTCGATTGATGTAATTTTTGCTGGAGAAAGTGAACGTTGGATCAACAACTGTGCATTGTTCGTAAAGTTGATGACATCAATGTTTTCATTTCTCAATTCGCGAACGATACCGTGGATACGCGAACCTTTCATGCCAACGCAAGCTCCAACTGGATCAACGCGGTCATCGTAAGATTCTACGGCTACTTTAGCACGCTCTCCTGGTTCACGAACGATACGCTTAATGGTAATCAATCCATCAAACACCTCAGGAACCTCTAACTCAAACAAGCGCTCCAAGAATTCTGGTGCCGTACGAGAAAGGATAATCACTGGTGAGCTGTTACGCATGTCAACCTTCGCCACAACAGCGCGAACTGCTTCACCCTTCTTGAAGTAGTCAGAAGGAATTTGTTCTGATTTTGGAAGAATAAGTTCATTGCCTTCGTCATCCAATACCATGATTTCTTTTTTCCACACTTGATATACTTCACCTGTGATAATTTCACCCACACGCTCTTTGTATTTCTTGTACAAGTGGTCTTTCTCCAATTCCATGATTCGTGAAATCAAGTTTTGGCGCAATGAAAGAATGTTTCTACGACCGAAGTCAGCGAATTTAAATTCTTCCGTTACTTCCTCACCGATTTCAAAATCTGGTTCAATCTTGATCGCGTCAGAATAGGCAATCTCCGTATTCGGATCTTCGACCTCTCCGTCATCAACGATTTCTTTGTTCAAGAATATTTGCACGTCACCCTTATCGATATTCACGATAATGTCAATGTGCTCGTCCGTATTGAATTTCTTTTTTAACATCGCACGGAAAACGTCTTCCAATACGTGCTGCATCGTTTGTTTATCGATGCTTTTCAATTCTTTGAATTCCGAGAACGATTCAACTAATTCAAGGCTGTTCATGTTCGCTGTTTATTTAAATGTAATGATAATTTTCGCTTCTTTTATTTCACTAAACAGGTGGTTAAATCGCTCCACCACCAATTCTTTTTTCTTTTTTCCTTCAATCTTTTCTTTGCGCTCTTGCTCCAAAGTAATTCCACTTTCAGAACATTCTACGAGCTTTCCTTCCATCTTCGCCCCGTTAACCAACACCAATTTTAGGTCGCGTCCAACATTTTTCTCGTACTGTGCCAATACGCGTAGTGGCTTGTCAAGACCTGCGGATGAAACATGTAACTCAAAATCCTGCTCCTCACGATCAAGGTTGTGCTCAATGTTCCGAGAAACTGACATGCAATCCTCAACACTCACACTTCCCATCTTCTTATCGATTTCCAAATGAATGACATTAGAAGCAGACACGGTAAGCTCAACGATATACAATCCATTCCCCAAGTGCGCCATGCGCTCCTCAGCCAATTCCTGTATTTTTTTCTTTGCAATCATGTTTGACAAAAAGAGGGGACTTTCGTCCCCTCGTTCTTTACTGCTGTCTTCAAATGTGGCACAAATATACATCATTATTTCTGAAATCCAACATTTTCAACGAATTTCACATGAAACACACTTCTTTTTTCTGAAATTTGTCAAAAAAATAGATGCTCGTAGAAATTGAAAATAAGATCATTTCGACTCAACTCTTTGAGGAAAAATTTGTGTGTGATCTCAATGCGTGCAAAGGAGCATGTTGTGTGCAAGGTGATGCTGGGGCTCCGCTAACTTTTGAAGAGGTGGATATCCTTGAAGAAATCTACGACGATGTAAAACCATTCATGCGTCCCGAGGGAATTGCTGTAGTTGAAGAATCTGGTGTTTTCTATTTAGACCGAGACAATGAACCTGTCACCTCTTTAGTGAATGGTGAAGAGTGTGTGTTTGTTTTCTTCGATGACAAAGGAATTGCAAAGTGTGCGGTGGAACAAGCACATGCGCAAGGAAAGGTTTCTTTCTTAAAGCCTATTTCATGTCACCTCTACCCTATTCGCGTGAAGAAATTTGACGATACAGTAGCTTTGAACTACAACGAATGGTCGGTATGTGAACCCGCGTGCGCTTGTGGTGAGGCACTTAATGTTCCAGTCTATCGCTTTTTGAAAGGGCCGATTGTCCGCGCTTTCGGAGAATCATTTTTCAAGGAACTGGAAATTGTTGACGAGGAATTGAAAAAAGGGGGGAATCATTAAATCGCCTGCTAAGATTCTATTCATCACACGAATTCTCGTACATTTAGATGCATTGACCTCATCTCATCGCATACACATGGAAAAGTTTGTTTGGATGCTTATTGCCACAATTGCTATTTCCTTTCAAGTGAAGGGGCAATTGGTCATTGACAGTTCGGCTGCTGCGGGTTACTACATTCCATTTAGAGACACCACCCTAAGTTCCATTTCTCCCTCTGCATCCTGCACATCCACTAATTTTCCATTAGACCTTAATGGAGACTCTAGTACAGATGTCGAATTCTTGGTCAGTTGTTCAATGGGTGGACAAGGAAGCATGTATTCCATCTCGATCAAAACATTAAATGACTTCCTCATCCATAGCGACACGAATTATATTGAACACTATCAATACATTACGCTTGGAGGTATTGTTCATGACACTACACGAAAACGCACTGTTATTCAAAAATACAGTTGGGGAGATCTCATTCAGAGTGGACTAGCAACTCTTTCCTCCAACCTTCCGATTTACAACTATACTACCGGAGCTTTTCCCAGTTGTATTTACACAAACATCGAACCTGGTTTGTTGGATACTTTTTATATCGCTTTGGAGACATTCACACACGACATCTATTATTTAAAACTTTCAAATCCTTCACTCTATGAACTCAGGATTTTTTCTATGAAGTGCAGTGTGAACCAATTGCAACAAGACATCATCGTTTTTCCTAATCCCTCGGAAGGCATCCTCTACTTTAATAAGCCCTTTGAATTGGTAGAGATTTATTCGATCGAGGGGAAATTGGTAAAATCACAGGTTGATGTATATGAAACCTTGGATGTTTCTGGACTTTCCAATGGAACGTATTGGCTGATGATTCATGATGGTGGAACTGTGATTCAAACTAAATTTGTGAAGGTTCGAACTTAATGATTAAATAGTTTTACACTAGGTGATGCTTGTTCGACCCCGATGGGGTCTCCACTGTAAGAGAGCGAGGAATAAGCGTGAGAGCGGTCGAAAATATTTCAATTAATCTTGAGTGTTTGTCAATCATCACTCTCGCACCCAACCTCACTCTTCACTTCCCTGTAGGGCTCAATGATGGTTTTATGTTGAAACACAAAGCCCGAGTAAAAACCCGGGCTTATATTTATTTTATACTTTATTGCCGCTTCTAGCCAGAACACATTTGACTTCGTCGGATTTAGCACCGCCTAAAACCAGCTGTCGCAGCTTTTAGTCAATGCCCATCTGACTTCGTCGGATTTCCGTTCTGTCCAGAACCGGCTTATTGCCGCTTCTAGCCAGAACACATCTCACAAGCGTCTGGGTTGTCCAGAGAGCATGCGATCGCTGCTTGTTGTTCTTCAATTGAAAGCGCCGTTGGTACTTCCTCAACCTTTTTGTCGATCGTGAACTTGATTGCGTCCGTTGCTGCTTTCGTGCGTAGGTAATACATTCCTGTTTTCAATCCTTTCTCCCATCCGTAGAAGTGCATAGACGTCAGCTTACCGAAGTTCGCGTTTTCCATGAAGATGTTCAATGACTGAGATTGGCAAATGTATGCGCCTCGGTCAGCAGCTTGGTCGATGATTGCTTTTTGAGAAATCTCCCATGCCGTCTTGTATAAATCCTTCAAACGTTGTGGAATCTCATTGATGTTTTGAATGGATCCATTTGCTTGCATGATCATTTGACGCATGTCTTTGTTCCAAAGTCCCTCACGTACCAAGTCTTTCAATAAGTGCTTGTTCACAATGATGAACTCACCTGAAAGCACACGGCGTGT
>JAJTDQ010000155.1 GCA_021300505.1 Cryomorphaceae bacterium | reverse complement strand
ACTTATTATTCCAATTGGTCATCGTCATGTTTAGTCCAATTGTTGCATAACTTTTAACAAACTCCTTAGCAATTTCAATACGCTCAGACAATGTTTCTTTCTCTTCGTCAGTCCACTCACCAAGCACATAATCTACTTGTTGACCTCTAAAGAAATCATTCCCTACACCAAAACGAAGGCGTGTATATTCCTGAGAATTTAGTGTGGCTTGAATGTCTTTTAATCCATTATGACCACCATCACTGCCTTTGCCTTTCATTCGCAATTTCCCAAAAGGGAGAGCCAAATCATCGGTAATCACGACAATATTTTCACGTTGAATTTTCTCGGCTTGCATCCAATAATTCACGGCCTTTCCTGATAAATTCATGTAGGTCGTTGGTTTAATGAGAATAAGTGTTCTTCCCTTGAACTTCACTTCAGCTACCTCAGCTTGTTTATTCAAAGCAAAACTTCCTCCTAGCTCTTTAGCTAATGATTCAACCACCTTAAACCCAATGTTGTGGCGGGTTTCTGCATATTTATCCCCAGGATTACCAAGGCCAATGATCAGGTATTTCATGTTGCGAAGATAGTATATTGATGGTAATGGACAGTCCATGGCGCTTTTGAATGAAAGAAGAAAAGACAATGGACAAAGGACAATGGACAATGGACAATAGACAAAGGACAATAGACAAAAGACAATGGACAATGGACAATAGACAATAGACAATGGACAATAGACTTTCAATCTCACCACAAAATTTCTGAAGATTAATTTATACGTGCTAAATGAGTCTTGAGCATAATTGGATCAATCCAAGAATTACTCAAGTCTTTTGTCATTTGTCCTTCAGAGAAGCGGTCCTTTGTCAATTACTACACCATATCCCAACCACACACAAAAAAAGGCTGCTTGGATTGGGTAGGTTTTTTTTCTCGGACAACGATTTCTACAGGACTTACACCAATGATTTTGTGCAACAATCCCCAGTTTATTTTATTTTTTACACCCAAGTATAACGGCTCGTTTTTATCCATCCACCAGAGCATTAAATTCAACTTTTCTTCAAAAAGAATGGCAGAAAAAAGTTCTTCCAATAATTCTGAATTATCGTCTTTTGTCCAGACACAATCTGGGACTAAAAACTGATGATCACTGGGTTTAATGAGTGAGCGAAGAAACGGAATATAGGGGACTAATTTCGTCAATATTCCACCAAATTTACCGGGTAAGCGTTCAATTTTCCAACGAACTTTGGTAATGTGGGCACACGCGATATGTTCACCGCTTGTATTTAAAAGCACATAAAAAGGTGGCGTTTTTAATTGTGCTTCGTCATAGTGTTGATATTTGGAAAACCTGTGTTGAATTTCATCGGACACCTCCACCCAACGTTCAATCTTCCGAATTCTTGAAGAGGCTTTGGGGTATACGCGGCTAAAACTTTGGGTTACTAGATTACCGGCAACATGAAATCCAAAATTCACGCTCATGCTTTTGCTGCGTTCATTTTTCGGGTCGATGTACGCATAGAATAAATCCACCTTTTGATCCTGAAACTTTCCATCGAATGCGTCTTCAAAAAATTGAGTAATCCAAGACCTGGCAAGACCATTTTTCTTGTTTCGCTTTCTACCTCCCGTCGCTTGTAGTGAACTTCGAAAGGCAAAATACCGGATGTACCATTTATCTCCTCTGCAACAAAACGTGATATTTCCAAGAACTTTGTGGGCTCTTTCGACAGACAAATACAATGGTTGATCAGCTGAATGAATTCTCTCTAATACATCCAAATGCTGGTAACGCGCGCCACTTGTTCCTAAGGTCGTTTCCGCCAACAACTCTAAAATTTCAGCAGTCGGCGCTTCACGCAATTGAAACGGTGGCTTCACTTCCTAAATCGATTGATTTACAATTGCTTCAACATCATTCAGCCCTATGGCTTGACGTTCACCCATGGCAATCCAGCCGCGTTCTTCAAATCGTTTCCGAACGATTTCAGCCACATGATCGGTATCCGCGGTGTAGGCTGAAAGTTTCGTTTCAACACCCAACGATTGAAAGAACTCTTCCGTTTTTTGTATCACACTGCGTGCAATTTCAGTGTCTGATCCAGTAAGATTCCAAACGCGTTTTCCGTATTGCGCCAATTTTTCCTTTTTATTGTCAAATTGATTTTCCCAAAGTCTAGGCATTACAATCGCCAATGTTCGTGCATGATCTATATGGTACAACGCTGTAAATTCATGACCAATCATGTGTGTGCACCAATCGGTTGGAACACCGCAACGAAGGTTTCCATTCAAAGCATGCGTTGCAGACCACATGAGGTTTGACGCCAAGGTATAGTCACTAGGATTTGCAATTACCTTAGGTGCAATTTCAATCAAAATTGAGAGAATTGCTTCGGCTTGTTTTTCTTGTAAGAAATTATTCGAAGGATAAGTCACATATTGTTCTAATGTATGCACAAATGCATCAATTATTCCATTAGAAATTTGCTTTTTAGGTAAAGAAGCAACAACAGATGGATCGCAGAAGGAAAATTTAGGGAAGAACAATGGTCCACCCATAGCACGTTTTTCAGACAACTCATCGCGACTGATCACCGCACCAGAATTCGCTTCAGAACCTGTAGCCGGCAACGTGAGCACCGCACCAAAAGGCAGGGCTTTTTCAAAAACGCAGTTTTCTTTTCGAATCAACACTTCCCATGAATCACCCTGATAATAGAAAGCACCAGTCATGAATTTAACACCATCAATGACCGAACCTCCACCTACGGCTAGAATACATTCCACAGACTCTTTCCTTGCCAATTCAACACCTTTCATGAGTGTTGTAAATTGAGGATTGGCCTCAATTCCCCCGAACTCCACCAAATGAAAACCCTTGAGTTGTTCTCTGATTTTATCTAAAAGTCCTATTCTCTCCGCGGACCCACCACCATAGGCTATAAGCACTCGTTTAGAAGGACAATATTCCTTCAACAACTCAGGCAAGCGACTCAATTGATCACGCCCAAAAACAATCCGCGTAGGATTAATTACTTCAAAATTCAACATACCTTAAAGTTACGCACAAAAAAAGCCCGAACAAATTGTCCGGGCTTTTTTACGATTAAATCGATTTAAATATTTCCATTATCTCTTACTGCGTAAGCGATAGTCAATGCATTGATGTCTTGCAATTCTTTACGAATATCAAAAATCAAACCTGAAGGAGCATTTCTGTCCGCCTTGAAACAAGTGATCACTGATTCAATTGGCGCAGTCATGCGTGAGGGTTTCTGATCAAACTTATCTTTCTTCCATTGCGCAACTGCATTGGTTGTGTACAAGCCGTCTACTGTTGGTTGAACTACATTATCCAATGAAAGTGCGTAGCCCATTTTAAAGTCTGCTGCGCGCATTGGATTGCGTGGCTCACCTAGGTAGAGGAAGTCTACCTCTGAACGTTGTTTGTACGGAGTAAGATCGGTTGTTTTATCACCAACCGGAGATTCAACCTTTACTGTTGGATCATTTTCCTTACTTGTAGTTGCCACCATGAAGAAGAAAAGAAGCATGAATACGATGTCTGGCAGCGAGGAAGTATTCACTCCCGGCATTGGTCTGCTTCCGTCTTTTTTAAACTTTGACATAACTTCTTATTTTTTCGGTGTTACTTCAATAATTCGTGCAGGATACAAGATTTCAAGTAGATCAATCATTGCCTGATCATCTGCCTTTTTATCTTGGTCGTACCGACGCTTCAACACGCTGTAAGGCATTCCGAAAAGTCGTTCACACTCACCATTTCTTAACTCAAAAATTGCTTCTTCAATTTCAGTTTGCATCTTTGCAAAGATGCTATAAGCGGTTGCTTGTTGCACTTCAATACGGATGTTCGCTTGAACGTGAATTTCAGGAAGTTCGTTTGCACCATATAACTTAAGTGCGCGTTTCTTTTTCTCCCATTCGTCAAGCTGATTGTATTTGAAGTTCACAATATCTGCCTTCATTCCAGCTTCTTCCATTTGTTCGATTTCGGCTTCAATTGCAGCAATGTTTTGGTCAATTGCAGACATTGAAATGCGCGAGTACATCGGGAAGTTGTTCGTTGGATCGTTCTTCTTCTCGTTTGTTTTGTAAAATTCCAAAACGAAATCAGAGATCTTATTCGGGTCTTCAAAAATCATGTCGCGAACCATCAATTGATTTTGGTTGTTCGCTTTGATGGCAAGGATGTTACGTTTTTCAACGTCTACAGGCTT
>JAJTDQ010000154.1 GCA_021300505.1 Cryomorphaceae bacterium | reverse complement strand
GTATAGATGTTTGATGTATATGGCTCAAAACATTCGTTATTTCCAAGGATTTGTGCTGTTGAAGCGGTAGGCATTGGTGCTAAAAGCAATGAGTTGCGCACTCCATATTTTTGTACTTCTTCTTTCAACACATCCCATTCCCAACGCGCTGTTGGAGTTACTCCCCACATGTCGAATTGGAATATTCCTTTAGATACTGGTGAACCTTTAAATGTTTCATAGGCACCATCAACCTTTGCCAAATCTTTAGATGCTGTCATTGACGCGTAATAGATCGTTTCAAAGATCTCTCTGTTCAATGCACGTGCTTCTTCTGACTCAAACGGATAACCCAACATGATGAAGGCGTCAGCCAATCCTTGTACACCCAATCCAATTGGACGGTGACGAAGGTTTGAGTTGCGTGCTTCTTCGATTGGGTAGAAGTTCTCGTCAATGATTCTGTTCAAGTTCAAGGTCGCTTGGTATGTTACTTCGAACAATTTGTCGTGATCAAATTTCCCGTCTTCAGTAACATATTTTGGAAGTGCCAACGAAGCCAAGTTACATACAGCAACCTCATCTGGTGCTGTATATTCGATGATTTCTGTGCACAAGTTCGACGACTTGATTGTTCCAAGGTTTTGTTGATTTGATTTGGCGTTTGCGGCGTCTTTATACAACATATATGGTGTACCTGTCTCAATTTGAGATTCTAGGATTTTAAACCACAAGTCTTGCGCTTTAATTGTTTTTCGGCCTTTACCTGCTGCTTCATAGCTCAAGTACAATTTCTCAAACTCTGCGCTGTGTGTGTCAGACAATCCTGGACATTCGTGCGGACACATCAACGTCCAATCTGCGTTGTCTTTTACACGTTGCATGAACAAGTCTGGAATCCAAAGGGCATAGAACAAATCACGCGCACGTGCTTCTTCTTTTCCATGGTTCTTTTTCAAGTCCAAGAAATCGAAAACATCTGCATGCCATGGCTCCATGTAGATGGCAAATGAACCTTTGCGCTTACCTCCACCTTGGTCAACATAACGTGCTGTGTCGTTGAACACACGCAACATTGGTACGATCCCGTTTGATGTACCGTTTGTTCCTTTGATGTATGATCCCGTAGCACGGATGTCATGTATAGCCAAACCGATACCTCCTGCCGACTGTGAAATCTGAGCACATGATTTCAACGTGTCGTAAATACCACCGATGCTGTCTTCCTTCATCGTCAAAAGGAAACATGAGGACATTTGTGGTTTTGGAGTACCTGAATTAAATAATGTTGGTGTTGCATGTGTAAACCATCCTTCAGACATCAAGTTATATGTCTTAATCGCAGAGACCACGTCAGCTTTGTGAATACCAACAGCGACACGCATCAACATTTGTTGTGGACGTTCGGCGATGATTCCTTCCAACTTCATCAAATAGGAACGCGTCAATGTTTTGAATCCGAAGTAGTCATATCGGAAATCGCGGTCATAGATAATGCTTGAATCCAACAACTCTTTGTTGTTCATGATTATTTGGTACACATCGTCAGCCACCAAGGCTGCTTTTTGACCTGTCTTTGGATCGATGTACGCATACATGTCCTCAATCACATCAGAAAATGTTTTCTTCGTCTCCTTGTGTAGATTCGACACTGCGATGCGCGATGCAAGCAATGCATAGTCCGGGTGATCAATTGTTTTTGCGGCCGCAACTTCAGCTGCAAGGTTGTCCAAATCTGTTGTTGACACCCCATCGTAGATGCCTTCGATGACTTTCATCGCAACTGCTTCAGGCGACACCAACGGATCTAGTCCATAGCACATCTTCACAATTCTAGCGGTGATTTTATCGAATTTCACGGCTTCTTTTCGGCCGTCTCTTTTGACTACATACATGCTCATTCTGTTATTTAAGTGGTACTATTTTATTTCTTAAAATTCTTCGTCCAAGCTAAAGGACTGGTTTTCTTTTCCTGCGAGAACGCCTGCTTTTTGGTATTCACCAACACGCTTCTCGAAGAAGTTTGTTTTTCCTTGAATGGAAATCATGTCCATGAAGTCAAACGGATTGGACACGTTGTACACCTTCTCATTGCCCAACTCTACCAACAAACGGTCTGCAACAAATTCGATGTATTGCGCCATCAAGTCGCTGTTCATTCCAATCAATCTCACTGGCAAGGCATCTGTGATGAATTCCTTTTCTATGGTCACCGCATCCATGATGATCTCTTTCACCTGCTCTTTCGACAGTTTATTCACTAAGTGTTTTGTGTAAAGCAAACATGCAAAGTCACAATGCAAGCCTTCATCACGAGAGATCAACTCATTGGAGAACGACAAGCCCGGCATTAATCCTCGCTTCTTCAACCAATAAATCGAGCAAAAAGAACCAGAGAAGAAAATTCCTTCCACCGCAGCAAATGCTACTAGTCGTTCAGCATACGACCCTTTATCGATCCAACGCAAAGCCCATTCCGCCTTTTTGCGCACACAGTCCAAAGTATCAATGGCATTGAATAAATGCGTTTTCTCTGCCGAATCTTTGATATATGTATCGATCAACAATGAATACGTTTCTGAGTGAATGTTCTCAATGGCAACCTGAAAACCGTAGAAGAACTTCGCTTCCGTATATTGTACTTCTGACAAGAAATGTTCCGCAAGGTTCTCGTTTACGATGCCATCCGATGCAGCAAAAAACGCAAGAATGTGCTTGATGAAATGACGCTCGTCATCACTTAACTTATTCTCCCAGTCAACCAAATCTGGTGAAAGATCTATCTCTTCCGCAGTCCAAAAACTTGCTTGGGCCTTTTTATAGAACTTCCAAATATCGTCGTGTTGAATTGGAAACAACACAAATCTACTGTTGTTTGATTCTAATATTGGTTCATTTTGTGCCATGTTCATCGTTCGTTTTATATGCGAATAGTATGTTCATCAAGGAATTTTCCTTGTTGGTTGTTTTCAAAAAAATTGGTTGTTTCCCTGTGTTTAGAAAACAATCCTCCAGGGATTAATTATTCCTTTCTTTAGGGCTTACAAAAATTGCTAAAATTCCTCCCATCAACAAGCTAAAGAAATGAACAAAGTGTGACGGTTTTCAACACCCCATCACCGAATCCCTTTACTACTAAACGATAGGGCGATTATTAACAGCATCTTTAAAGATATTCACACAAAAAATTATGCGATTGTCAATAAATTGTTAAACCCCTACGCTACTCTCACTCACATGGAAGTTTTGTATTGCATTCATAAAATTACGGCAGACCTAAAGCGATATCAAGAAGGAAATATTTTTCCCGAAAAATGCATTGTCTGCCAAGGTGAATTATCACCCCATGATGCTCAACTTTGTCCCTTCTGTTTGACGGATCTCGATTACACACATTATGAAAAGTATTTGGAGGCCAGTAAAGTCGATAAATTATTCTGGGGAAGGGTGCCTGTTGAACAGACGTATTCCCATCTCTTTTTTAAAAAAGGAGGCAGTACCCAACAAATCTTGCACGAATTAAAATACACCTTCAATGGTCAAGTCGGACGCACCTTCGGGGAGCAGATCGGACATATATTAAAAGAAAAAAAAGAATGGTCTGATGTTGATCTTCTGGTGCCCGTTCCGATCCACCCTAAAAAGGCCTTTTCCCGTGGATACAATCAAAGTGTTCTCATCGCTGAAGGAATCTCGACATCGCTGGGCTGCCCAATTCAAACTTTAGGTCTTAAAAAAACAAGGCACACAACAAGTCAAACGCAAAAAGGACGGTTTCTACGCTGGGACAATGTGAACAACAATTTTTCGCTGACCAACAACGACGACTTTAATGGAAAACATATCGCCTTTGTCGACGATGTCATCACTACGGGTGCGACCTTAGAATCGCTGATTCGCCTGGTATTGGATAAATATCCCGATATTCGTATCAGTATAATTAGTCTCGCTTTTGCGGCATGAAAAAACAAGAGGTACTTATTGTAGGTGGTGGTTTAGCGGGAATTTGTATTGCCATTCACTGCATCGATAAAGGTCATTCCGTAACACTCATCGACAAAGGTCACAATCGCAGCAGTGTGGTTGCAGCCGGCATGATTAATCCGTTGGTCTTTCGACGCATGACAAAATCCTGGAGGGTAGATAACTTCATTCCCTTTGCTGAAAATTTCTACCATACATTAGAACAACGCACAGCCAATACCTTTTTTCATCCAATCACCATTCGCCGTTGTATTGCATCTGAACAAGAACGAGGATTTTGGGAAGATCGGATGAAAGACGATGCATTTCAAGCATACGTTCACCCTTTTGACGAGGAGGACAATCGTGTGGATTCAGCATTTCGTCCACATGGGACGGGTAGAGTAAAACACACCGCATACGTGGACGCCGAAGTATTTATGACCGCCTGTAAAGCGCTCATCACGCAGCACGGCGAATACATTAAGGCTACTTTTGATTACGGAAATTTCGATGCGGAAACGGTTAGCTATGGAAATAAAACCTACGATACTGCGATTTTTTGCGAAGGATCTGAATCGGTAAATAATCCCCTATTTAGCAAACTCCCCGTTGAAGCCACGAAAGGTGAAATTCTAACGATCAAATCACACACGTTACCAGAAAACGAATCGCTTAACCGCAAATGCTTCTGTTTGCCTGTTGGTGAAAAGACGTTCCGTGTTGGTGCGACATATGTTTGGAATACGAACAATGACCTTCCAACGGAAGAGGGCAAACAAGTATTGGTTAGTAATTTACGCTTTCTTACCGAGGAGAAAGTGGAGGTGCTTGAGCATCGCGCTGGTGTGCGTCCAACCACACTCGACCGCAGACCGATTATGGGCGCTCATCTCGAATTTCCAAACGTCTACATCTTCAATGGACTTGGTGCGAAAGGCTATTTAATGGGGCCACTTTTAGCGAAAGAATTGGTAGATCACATCTTCGACGGCAAAGCTTTGGATCGCGAAGTGGGGTTGGGGAGGTTTTTTTAGGAAATGGACAATAGACGGAAGGACAATAGACAATAGACGGGCTAGTGGCGAGTTATGAGTCAAAAAAATTACGAATTACGAATTACGAATTACGAATTACGAATTACTAATTACTAATTACTAATTACTAGTTGGAATTTTTACTCTCCGAAGAACAATCAAGTCTTTTTCGGAACATCGATTGCTTCGCTGATGGAGCATAGAACATGGATCCTGTCTTTTGTCCATTGTCCTATGTCTTTCATCAAAAGAATAAAACACCAACTAATTCGAAGAATAATCTTGATATCCAAAAGGTCTTTGGTCCAATTACGAAATTTGAATTACCCGCCACAAATTTGCGAAGCAATCAAATTTCAAATTCCACCAGGAACAAATTTCCAATATATATTTACTTCGAAGCAAAATCATTCGGGGACATGCCGACGATTTTTTTGAAGGAAGTAAAGAAAGGATTGTAGGAAGCGTACCCCACTTCTGTAGCAAGAGATTCGAGCGTATTGTGTTTGAGGAAGCCTAAGTCAATGAGGTGTTTGGCATCTTCGATGCGCTTCATTGTCTTGTATTCTGTAAAAGTAAGCTTACAGTGGTATTTGAATAAATAGATGATGTGTGTATATGGTACTTCTAGTTCGTTCGAAAATTCCTTAATGGTGATGTGGTGATTGCGGAAAAAGTGTTTTTCGTTAATGAGGGTTTCGACATCATCGATTAGCTCTTCAATCGAGTCATTGATTTTTTCCTTTAATCGTTCGTCGAGTGGGCCTGTTACCTCATCCACATCCAATTTCCAATGAGGAAAATTCTTCTTTTCAACTTTGGTAGTTTCTGCTTTAGAATTCGATGAAGGTGTAATGCGTTTATATAAACTCGGTATACCCAATAAAATTTCTGGAGAGACTAACAATTTGATGTAAAGAATCAGTTGAAGGAAAACACTCAATATTCCCACAGGAATTTGAGAAAGCATTTCGCCTTTTGAGAAAGAAATCACGATGACCACAAGAATCCTTACGGAGCCAATTAAAAATAAAACGAAAAGAAAAATGGCCCAATTCCGAATAGTCAAATGATGCTGCTGGTGCACTTTCTGTGGATTTTTCCAAATTTGGTGTGCAACAATTCGAAAGGTTAAGTACACATACACCGCCACGAAAACCGACACTAAACAAAAGTTGACTACAAGAACGGATCTCTCGCCATAGAGGCCCATATTAAAGATGGCTAGGTAATAGACTAAGAAGAAAATGGGTACAATTAAATGCAACAAATTTCTAGGATCGAACCGTCGATCATCACTAGCCAATGTTTTAAAATAAAGATAAAAAAAAACAAAAGTCATGAGTACAATCCCTTTAAACTGAGGTGGAATGTCTTCCAATACAGTTTGGATTCCTAGCGTATGTGTGCCGGAGAGAAACGCCCTTGACAAACCAAGAACGAGTGATAAAATCAAATAAGTGTTTACAAACTTATTTGATCGTATTGAAAACATCAAAAGCCCTATGGTAAATAAGCCAAAACTGAATGTAATTAAATAAAAGATGCTTTCCAGTAAGACCCAATTCATGCAACAGTAATTTTTTCGTTTTTAAAATTAACGATTTAGTGTGAAATAGATAATTACACAAAGTTAATTTAGTTATTTTCTTTTGAACAATAAGTGGGAATTATTTAATCTCTTTTATTCGGGAACGACACTCCCAAACAAAAAGCCTCCTAAAAATAGTTGGATTACCACAACAAAATAAACACCGAGAACCTTTCCCGTTTTGATGTAAATTTTCCCGTTTTGGGAATTAATGTGTTTTTAGTTAATTTTTATACGCTTGTTTTTCATTGACTCAATGGAACGCTTGATCATCACCTTGACAGGTCGGGTTTTGTCCCAAAACAATCTTTAATTTCCCAAAATGGGAATTTTCAATTTTTTACTCATTTTATAGCATATTGTTTTTCAATATTTTAATGATTTTTCAGTTGGATGGCATGATTGTTCCATTACTAACAATAAGTTATTGTAAAAACTACAATTTCTTGATTTGTTCAGACCAAATCTTATTTATTAATTAAAAACTTTTGTATGATTTCATCATTAACACAACGCTTGAAAAGTAGCATTTATCTTTTAGCTCTACTTTTTGGAACATTTCAATCTTCCGCTCAAACGGGTTCGGCAAGCAGTCCTTACACTGCACTTGGACAAGCGCAAAACGTCACGGCGAATGGGGTGTATTACTTTAACCTGACCGGAACCACGTTTAGCACCTATGTCACAATTGGTGGATGGGTTCAAGTGGCCTTCGATTATGGAAATGGGGTTGGGAACTTACCCCAAGTTACGACATTAACAACTACTGCGCGAGGGATCTTAAGTCCTACAGTATTCAACGTTGGGCTCAAGTTGCAATTCAAATTCAAACAATGGTTTGCACCAACGTATTTATCACGCGGCTTGCAATGGTAATGGTTTTCACTGGGTACCAAAAGATAATAATCAATCCATAAATTTGAGTTTAGGCGAATTACCAAATGCTTCATATTTTCAATTATGGGTTCAAGCACCAATGGTGGCTGTAATAAATGGACCTGTAATTAACACGCAACCTTCAGCTTCGGCTCAGAATCTATGTTTAAATTCTTCGTCAGCTGCACTATCTGTTGCTGCAACGGGAACTGGTACAATAACATATCAGTGGTATTCAAATGCATCTCCTTCAAATTCTGGTGGAACGCTTATTTCCGGAGCAACGACTAGTTCCTATTCTCCTCCAACAACCGTTGCGGGTACAAAATATTATTATGTAGTGGCGACAAATCCGCAAGGCTCAACAACCAGCGCAGTTTCTGGAGCTATAACTACTTCTGCAGCGTCCGTGACTGGGTCTGTATCTGCAAATCAAACGATTTGTGCAGGATCAACCATCGGAAACATTACGCTAACAGGAAATACAGGATCGGTTCAATGGCAAATGTCGTACGACAACACTACCTTCTTTAACATTACCGGCGCTACTGGCACAACACTTACAGGCGCTCAAACAGGTACGATCAATCAAACGGTCTATTACCGTGCAATTGTCACAAACTCACCCTGTTCGGCGGCTACGTCATCGACGGTAACCGTGTCTTGTACACCCGCACCAACGATTTCTTCGACAACACCCGCTTCTAGATGTGGTACAGGTGCGTTAACTTTAGGAGCTACAACAGCTACTGGGGTATTAAACTGGTAT
>JAJTDQ010000028.1 GCA_021300505.1 Cryomorphaceae bacterium | reverse complement strand
ATCAAAGAAGATTTGGTGTTTTACATTCCGAACTGCTTCACGCCTGACGACGACGAGCACAACCAGTTTTTTCAGCCGATCTTCACTTCTGGCTTTGATCCTACCGACTATAACTTGTATATCTACAACCGTTGGGGTGAAATTGTATTTGAGTCACACGATGCCACGGTGGGTTGGGATGGCAGTTACGGCGGGAAGAGTGAAATCACCGTTGTGCAGGATGGCGTTTACACGTGGAAGATTGAGTTTAAAACCAGCGACACCGACGAGCGGAAATGTTGGTGGGTCATGTGAATGTGATTCGATGAGTGAGCTCGGGAATTAGGAAACGCACATTGGTTTGGGACAGACACGAATGGAATTTGAACATTCAATGGTGCGGCATTCACTTCTTTTCGTTTTGTGCTTGATGGAGAATGAGAATGGTGCATTTAACCTATTTGTTTCCTAAAAAAATAGGTTTGTTGTAATTAAGCTAAAAAATGAGAGAATTATCCGAGGCCAAAAAATTGATTTCCAATGCAGACGCCATTGCTATTTTCGCTGGCGCGGGAATGAGTGTTGATTCCGGGTTGGATTCTTTTAGAGGTAATAATGGGTTGTGGACGACCTCCATTCCAATAGAAGGAGTCGAATACAATTACCTTGATCTTATGTCGCATCAGGCTTTTGACGAAAACCCTATTGATGCTTGGAAATTTATAACTCATTTAAAAGAGAAATTTGAGCAAACCAATCCTCATGAAGGGTATTACCACTTGTTAGAACTATTGCGAGACAAAGACTATTTCATCGTCAGTTCCAATATTGATGATCAATTTCTAAAAGCAGGATTCGATGAAAATAAAATCCTGGAAATTCATGGTTCAATAAACTTCATGCAATGTATGGATATTCTTGAGAGAGAAATTTGGCTGACTCCGGATATGAATTCAAATGAATTAAGGTTAGATAATTTACCAGCATGTCCGAATTGTGGAGGGCATTGTAGACCGAATATTCTCTTATTTGGTGATTGGTTTTGGATCTCTATCCGTTCAGTGCATCAGCAATTGCGTTTTCAAAAGTGGAAAAGCGAAATCAAAGCTTCGAAAAAAAAGATTGTTGCATTAGAAATTGGTGCGGGTAAAACAATTCCGACCGTACGAAAAGCATCAGAGAATTTTGCCAAAGAATGTCCTTTAATTCGAGTGAACACCATGGATTATGAAATCAAAGCACCCAACCACTTATCCGTTCAAATGGGAGCCAAAGATTTTTTATTATCCATATAGCGACACCAACTAAGACTGTTTCTCAGATTTAATGCTCAATTCATTCGCTACGGGTAAAATCCCCTTATTTGTTTAAAAAAAATGTTTTAACAAAGAAATAGAAAAACCTGTATTCATAAAGGATACAGGTTTTTTAATGATGGAAAAAATGTCTGAAATATCGAACTTGTTGAAGGATTTACAAGAAGTAGCTGAAGTGTGAGGTTGAGTGCGGCCCTTCGAGTACCTCAGGGCAAGGAGTGAAGAAAAACTAGAGTGGAGTGAACCGCTCTCGCTTTTCACTCTCACTCTGTTTTAGTGGTCCCACACAGGCTCGAACTGTGGACCCACAGATTATGAGTCTGTTGCTCTAACCAACTGAGCTATAGGACCAGGAAAAAACTTTCGTCTTTTCGGTTGCAAATATACGATTCAAATGAAAATTGACAACCCCATATTTGAATTAAACTGCAGAAAACTTAATGATTGTTGTCCTAAAAGCGAAAGCAATCCATATTCCCTATCTTTGTCACATGTCGCGCTTCACCGATCAATGGAATATCCTACGTCACCTCACTATGAGGCGCGTTGCAAATATCTGTGCGCTGAGGTTTTCCTACCGAATATCGCGCATGCTGAAAAAACCATTGCACCTGGGAAAGGCATTCACGCTGTCTATCGAACCAACGACGGCTTGTAATCTTGGGTGTCCTGAATGTCCTAGTGGACTGAAACAATTTACCCGGCCGACGGGAAAGTTGAACCTAGATTTGCACCGCAACATGCTGGAGCAAGTTGGAAAGCACGTGTTTTACATCAATTACTATTTTCAAGGAGAACCTTTTCTTCATCCACAATTTTTGGAGATTATTCGCGATGCCAAAAAACACTACATCTATACGGCGACTTCGACCAATGCGCATTTCATCGACCGAAAAAAAGCAGATGAAATCATTGACTCTGGACTTGATCGCCTAATCATCTCCATTGATGGCTTGACCCAAGAAACCTATGAGAATTACCGTGTGCATGGTGAACTTGCCAAGGTGATCGAAGCAACAAAGCACCTCATCGCGGCAAAAAAAGAGAAGAAATCGACTACCCCACACCTCATCTTTCAGTTCTTGGCCGTGAAGCCCAATGAACATGAAATTCCTGCCGTGTTTTCGCTAGGCAGTGAGTTGGGCATCGATGAGGTTCGCATCAAGACCGCACAATTGTACGACTACAAACAAGGGAATCCACTGATGCCTACCAACGAAAAATACGCGCGCTATCACTTACAATCTGATGGGACCTATGCCTTGAAATATAAAACAGGCAATCACTGCTGGCGCATGTGGTCGGGAAGTGTGTTGACATGGGATGGTAAAGTGGTACCGTGTTGCTTCGACAAAGATGCCCAGCATGTGCTAGGTACGCTCGAAACCACCGACTTCAATACCGTATGGAAAAGTCCACCCTACCAGGCCTTTCGACATGCTATCCTTACCGGCAGAAACGACATCGACATTTGTAAAAACTGTTCCGAAGGGGCTAAGGTTTGGGCATAATGCTGCTCAACCGGCGAATGTCATACACTGATGAACAACAATCGGTGAATTAATAAGGGTTAATCCTCAAGTAAGTCATGAATTTAGTACCTTCAGCTGCTAATTCTAGACCTACTATGAAAAATACCTTACTCCTTCTTGCGATTTTATTCCTCAGTTTTCACTCTTCCGCTCAAACCTTTGTCAAGGCATTTGGTGGTGCACAAGAGGAATTTGCCTATTCCTTCCAATCAACGGATAATGGTGGATTTATCGTGGCAGGCCGAACCTTCAGTGTGGGTGTTGGCGGATGGGACAGCTACATCACACGGTTGAATTCCAATGGAGATACGCTATGGTTTAAAACCTATGGAAACACGCAATACGATGAATTTCAAGATGTCGACACGACGAGTGATGGTGGCTTTATTGCAGTTGGACACACCTGGACGTCAGACTGGGCGGGCAACGTGTATGTCGTTCGTACCGACGCGAATGGAGTAGTGATCTGGTCGAAAGAATATGGTGGTGCAATAGGATTATCGGATAAAGGGTATTCCATTCGTGAGACATCAGATGGTGGATTTATCGTGTGCGGAACTACGTCGACCTATGGCGCAGGAAGTGACGATGTGTATGTACTAAAAATCAATTCAACAGGTGCATTAACGTGGTCCGCGGTCATTGGAACATCCGGTGTAAACGAAGCAGGTCGTGAAGTGCAACAAACCTCAGACGGTGGATACATCGTAGCAGGATATACAGATGGCTTAGGCACCTCTTTTTATGATGTTTATTTAATTAAACTCAATTCAGCGGGGACAGTTCAATGGAAAAAAACCTACGGTGGAAGTTCATACGATTTTGCGTATACCGTTCAACAAACAACGGATGGAGGTTTCGTACTCGGTGCTACCACCAATAGTTTTGGCGCAGGAAACTGGGATGCCTACCTCATTAAAACGGATGCTTCAGGGACATTGCAGTGGAGCAAAACCTATGGCATGTCTGGCGAGGACCGTGTTCAATGTGCACGACAAACCAGTGATGGGGGCTATATTCTTTGTGGCAGATCATCTAGTTTTGGCTCGGGAAATTTTGATGCGACCTTACACAAGACAGATGCCAATGGAAACCTGCAGTGGACCAAAGGTTATGGAGGCGGTGGTGACGACCAAGGATGGTATGTGCGTCAAGTAGGAGCCAATGCCTATGCCCTCTGTGGATATACTGTGAGTTTCGGTGCTGGCACAAAAGACGGACTTTTCATTCGAACGGATTTGAGCGGCATTGCTGGATGTGTAGAGTCAAGTGGAACAAGCTTTAGTACATCAACGCCTGCGACGATTACCTCAACCATAGGCAACACGACAACAGGAGGAGGAGCTTATACAGCTATAACTGCTGTTCGTCGACCTCTGGTTGCATTCAACGTGCAATGCGCATCTGCAGGATGTGCACCAACAAGTTCGAGTTCAACTGTAAGTTCTTGCGTTTCCTACAACTGGCCTGTAAATAGTCAAACATACACGAGCAGCGGAACGTATACCACGATCATTCCAAATGCAGCAGGTTGTGATTCAACCCTAACACTTAATCTTACCATTAACCCAAATCCTTTGGTCAATGCTGGAATGAATCAAACGGTATGCAGTGGGACAAGCGTTACGTTAACAGCAACTGGCGCAATGACCTACAGTTGGAACAATGGAGTAATCAATGGTGTGGCTTTCACCCCTCCAACGACAATGACATACACAGTGACTGGAACAAGCAACGGATGCACTGGCACGGACCAAGTCCAAGTGATGGTGAGCAATGCTCCGAACGTCAATGCAGGCGTCGATCAGTCCATTTGTCTCGGTCAAAGTGTAACGTTGGTTGGTTCTGGCGCATCGACCTACACTTGGGATCAAAATGTCACCAATGGCGTAGCTTTCGAACCCACGAGTACCTTTACCTACACCGTGGTCGGAACAAACAATACGGGCTGTACAGCCAGTGACCAAGTGACCGTGACCGTTTACAATAGCTCCAGCTCGACAGTGACAGAAACAGCAACGAGTTCATATACAATGAATGGCCAAACGTATACACAAAGTGGCACATACACGCAAGTCATTGGTAATGTTTTTGGATGTGACAGCACCATTACGTTGATTTTAACTATCAACACTTCAGGCCTCGAAGAACTGCAGCAAGTCATCCGTATTTTCCCAAATCCTACGAGAGATTTCCTCACTGTAGAACGATTGGAAAGTTCGGTTCAAGCCTTCATTATTTACGATGCATTAGGTAGAGAAATATTAAAAGGTATTTTGACAGCACAATTATCGCAACTTCAAATCGGTGAATTTGCCCCTGGGTATTATTCCATAAAAATTGGAGAACTTACTCATCCTGTTCGGGTTATGAAAGAATGATATGCTTAACTTTCCACATTCATTTTAAATAAGTCTGCCATGAAACGCGTAGTTCTCTTTGTTGTTCTTACTTCTGTGTTTTTGATTGCCTATGTCAGTTATTGCGGGAATGCTGCCAAACAAAAAACTGAACGGGTGAAGCAAAGTACGGAGTCATCTCTAAGAAGAGAAAATCAAAACAGGGATGAAATTTCCGGAGACACGACCAAATTTGTCGGCAAAGACCTAGAACTGCCAGCTGTTAAAAAAGGCGAGCAATTGATTCGTCATGCCGGGTATTCATTCGTTTACAATGAAACCTACGAACAAGCAGCATGGGTAGCTTATCAGTTAACAGAAAAAGAAACTGATAAACTTTACGATCGAACCGATAAATTCATTGAAGATCCATTGGTGAGTACAGGATCTGCTGCAGATGCAGATTACAGTGGTTCTGGGTATGACCGCGGACACCTCGCTCCTGCTGCCGACATGGGTTGGTCTTCAACAACGATGGCGGAGTCGTTTTATTTCTCTAACATGAGCCCACAAGTTCCGGGATTTAATCGAGGTATCTGGAAACGCTTAGAAGAACAAGTGCGCAGCTGGGCGATTGAGTACGACACCATTTATGTAGTGACGGGACCTGTATTGAAAGGAGAAATGGGAAGTATTGGCGCAAACAAAGTGGCTGTTCCCAACTACTATTACAAAGTTATTCTCGACATGCATTCCAAGCCACATCAGGCCATTGGATTTGTGATGGAAAATGCATCGGCTAGTGGAGATCTAAGCAAGTTTGCCGTTTCGGTGGATAGTGTAGAGCGATTTACGGGGATTGATTTTTTTCCGTCTATGGAGGATGGTGCCGAAACTACACTTGAGAAAACAGTTTGCACCAGCTGTTGGACATGGGAAATTAGTCGTCCAAGTAATTCAGGGGAAACAAAACCTGCTGGTGGAGAGTCAGTGCAGTGCGGAGGCACCACTGAAGCGGGAACACGATGCAAGCGCATGACATCAGATCCAAGTGGTCGTTGCTATCAGCACCAATAAAAAAAGGCGCCACAAAGACGCCTTCAAAAAGTATGGTAAACAGAATTGCAAATTATTGCTCTTCTTTGTCTTCTAAAATTCGCTTTGGGCGCATTTGTTCGAAAACACCCAATGTAATCCAAAACGGAACGATAAATCCGAGAAGGAACAACAACATCCAAAATGCCATTCCGGCAATTACAAGGAAAAGTACGATACCAAATACGCTCATGGTTGTTAAATTTGAGTTCAAAAATAAGAAAAAAAAGAAACCTACAAACGATTAATCATATAATTTGATGCCTTGGGCAATCCGCGGAGATTGACAACATTGTTGTTCACTACAAATTTGCCTTGGCAATCAAATTCCGCAGGACCAAATTTGCAAAGCAACCAAATTCCAAATTTATTGAAGCGTAAAATTAATCGGCACTCTAACGCGCGTTCTAACTTTACCTGAAGGCATCTCACCCGGAATCCAAGTTGGGAACGAACGAACGACACGTGCTGCTTCACGATCTATGGATTGGAATACACCACGCTCAACATTTACATTTGACACAGAGCCATCGCGCTCAACAACGAATGATAGATACACTCTTCCCTGCATGTTCAACTCAATGGCATCATCAGGATAGTTCAAATTTTCATTGATGAATTTTTGCATTGCGGCTACTCCACCGATGAATTGTGCATCTTTCGCAGGGATTTCCACAATTTCAATGTCCACATCAACCGTTCCAAAATCAAGGTCTAAATCCCCCGTTTTTACCGTAATGCCACCCACGCCTACTTCACTCTTGACATCCTTATTCGTGTTGCTTGTCTGATTAATGTTGGCTGTAACTTCCTGCGTAATGTTCAAGGTCGGTCCGGTTGTTGACACATCTGGCGATTTCACCACTTGTGGAATCGGATCAGCCAACTTCGGGATTTCCTTTTGAACCTCTTCAATGATCTGAATTTCATGTGCAGCTACGCGTTGCTTTTGCACGTCATTTTCAACAGGAGATTTGTAAGTAAAAGCAGCCAATGTAAAGGCGCCACTTGTCAATAATCCGAGTTGAAAAAAGACAATTCTCTTCCGCTCGAGGTCGTACCTCGAATTTTTCTTAGCGTTCATAACTTTTAGATTTAATATTTACTTGAAACTGCATTTTCAAATGCTGTGCCAATTTTTCAACCAATTGTTTTTCAGTTATTTAAACTAGTTTAATTGTTATTTTTTAGTTAAGTCCTTCGGTAAGCCCAGGCCAATTGGCGCAACAAATACCGAATGGCACATTCAAACAACCGACATTAAACACTTAATACTCGTTTTTACTTACCTTTGCGCAACATTTAGAATCAGTGACTAAAACGAAAAAACATATTCTCACTTTCGAACAAGAGTACGATTTTGAAATGATCGGCATTTGTTCCCATCACAACGACTATCGCTTGGCTTGGGGAATCAATGAGCGATTAAGAATCAACCTTCTACGATCTGATGAAGAATATATCGCTACCAACAAAAAGGGGCAGCGCATTTCGGAACACTCGATGTACGAATTTAAAGATGTCGATAACTTCACTGAATATTATCTTGTAAAAAACAAGAGTTTGGGTAAATTTCTGATACCTGAAAAACCAACCATTGACTATTTCTTATTTTTATTTGAGAATTATTCATGGGAAACGGAAAAACTAATAACTGAATTGAGAGAGGTTCAAAGCATTTTGGGTGTGTTTTCATTTAACCCAGAGGAGATTGAATCCACTGAACAACTTATTTTTAATTAATACTGGTCAATGCACCCGATTACAAAAAAAACAAAAATTGTCGCGACACTCGGTCCGGCATCCAGCGATAAGGACATCTTGCGTCAAATGTTCCTCGAAGGATTGAATGTTTGCCGTTTAAATTTCAGCCATGGCGCCTACGAAGACCATGCGTCGGTGATTAAGACCATCCATGAACTCAACGAGGAAACAGGGTTAAATGTTGCTATTCTCGCTGACCTTCAAGGTCCTAAAATCCGTACAGATCAAATGACGGACAACGGAGTGGAGTTGATTACAGGTTCAGAGGTGACGGTAGTAACGGAAAAAATCCTTGGCACAGCTGAACGATTTTCGATCAACTATGCTCAGCTTCCACAAGATGTGACACCTGGTGAACGCATCCTTCTTGATGATGGGAAAATTGCTTTGGAGGTATTGAGCACTGATGGAAAGAATGAAATTCGTTTGCGCGTGATTCATGGTGGAATTCTATCATCGAAGAAAGGAGTAAACTTCCCAAACACAAAAATTTCGATGCCTTCTTTAACTCCGAAGGATTTGTTGGATTTAGAATTCGCCTTGGATCAAAACGTAGATTGGATTGGTTTGTCGTTCGTTCGATCTGCGAGAGATATCATTGAATTGAAGCACATCATTTCAGCTCGACAGTGTAAGGCCAAGGTTATTGCGAAGATTGAAAAACCTGAAGCCATAGACGATATTGACGAAATCATTAAAGTCAGCGATGGTTTGATGGTTGCTCGAGGAGACCTGGGAGTTGAAATTCCTTATCAAAACGTGCCAATCATCCAAAAAATGTTGATCAACAAATGTATTTTGATGGCGCGACCAATCATTGTGGCGACGCAGATGATGGAGAGCATGATTTCCAACATTACACCAACGCGTGCTGAAGTAAACGATGTCGCTAATGCGGTGTTGGATGGAGCGGATGCAGTGATGCTATCTGGAGAAACTTCAGTTGGAAAATTTCCTGTTGATGTAATTCGTACTATGGCGAACATCGTCAAGGAAATGGAGAAATTTGATGGTATCTACAACAAAGAAGAAATTCCTGAAAAAAATCAAGAACGATTCATTTCTGATTCAATTTGTTTCAACGCGTGCCGTTTGTCGCAACGTGTGGAAGCCGGTGCCATCATTACCATGTCATTCTCTGGTTATACTGCCTATAAAATTGCATCACAGCGACCTAAGGCGCCGATTTATGTCTTCACGAGTAACCAACAAATTCTGACTCAATTGAATTTGGTTTGGGGTGTTCGTGCGTTTTTTTACGACAAGCGAATAAGTACCGACCACACCATTGCGGACATAAAATATTTGCTTAAAAAAGCTGAATTGGTACAACAAGGCGACTTAGTTATTAATATTGCATCAATTCCATTGGAAGACCTTGGAAGTTCAAATATGCTAAAACTGAGTTACGTAGAGTGATGAAACACTGCTTTTACATCTTATTGTTTTTCTTTTCTGTTCAAGGTAGCCTTGCCAGTGAACCAAAAAAATTGATGTGCGATGTCGACGTTTCCATTCTTGAAGGTGACGAGATATCATTTTGTTCAGCAGACCCAAATTTCATTCATGCCACACTTGGTTTCATTGCGTACGCATGGACAGGACCCCAAACAGGAAGTTCCTCATCCCTTCAGCCAACCTCAAGCGGGCAATACATTGTAACTGCAATTGATGCCGTTGGATGCGTTTCAAAAGACACCATTCAAGTAACCATAAATCCATCACCTGTTGGGGTTGTTCTATCTTCGGAGGGAAATGTACTTTGTCCAGGTGACGGTGGCTCTTTATTGAGTTTAACGGAACCTTTCGCATCCTACCTATGGAGTGACGGAAGCACCAATTCAACGCTTCAAATAACACAAGGTGGAACATATACCGTCGATATCGTTGACTTCAAGGGATGTACAGCAACTTCTGCAATTACCATTCTTCAGCCTAACTTTGGGATAAACCTAAACGGTTCAGAAACTGTTTGTAGTGGTTCAACAACGACAATTGTTGCCAGTGGTGGTGGCACGTATCTTTGGTCTACAGGTGAAACAAGTGCGAGCATCGTGGTATCCCCTACTGCCAACACGACCTATTCCGTGATCATCATGAATGGTTCATGTTCAACGACATTATCACAACCCATTTACTACCTTGACATTCCAGCCGCTACGATTGAAGACACCTTCTATGTAAATCCAGGAAACTATGTGGAACTTTCGGGTCCAGATGGATACACTTCGTACACGTGGACACCTTATCAGAATTTATCGAGTTTCTCGACGCAGCTAACGAATTTCATTGGTGATTCAACTACGCATTTCAATGTGTTTTCAACTGCACCAAATGGATGTGAGCGCAACGACAGCATAGTTGTCATTGTGATTCGTTTTGATGTTCCAACGGGATTTTCACCCAATGGCGATTTGGTTAATGATCAGTTTGTCATCCCAGGCATCGAAGCTTTTGATGTTCAAGTTACGGTGTTCAATCGTTGGGGAGACAAAGTTTACGAGAGTGACCATTACAACAACGACTGGGATGGAACCTGCGGTACACCACTATGCATAGGTAATGGGCCACTTCCAGAAGGTACGTATTATTATTCAATCACTGTTTCGAATAGCCAAATCGACGGATTTACAACGATTAAGCGATGAAAAAAGGCCTACTCATTTCTCTGGTTTTATTGCTGACCATCTTCACGAAGGCGCAGAATGTTTACCGCTATTCGCAATTCAACTTTTTGAAGTCCATGTACAACCCTGGAGCATTGGCGTCGGATGCACGTCTTTCCGCTGATCTTGTTTACCGCAATCAATGGGTTGGACTCGCGGGGGCACCTACAACAATTGGACTTAATGTCGCGAGTGAATTAACTTCTAACATGGCCGTTGGACTTAACTTTTGCAGTGACAAGGTTGGTTTGAATCAGTCTACTTCGATTTCAGCCATGTATTCTTATCGCGTTGTATTTGCTGAACGTCAGTATTTATCGCTTGGACTTGGACTTGGTGCCGATAATGTGATTTCTGATTTAGCCTCAGCAAGCACGACCATGCCGAATGATCCTGCATTTGCACAGAGTTATAATCTTTGGAAATTGAATGCGTCACTTGGTGCTTATTACCGTACATCAAAAGGCTATGTTGGACTGAGCATTCCGCAACTATTTCAACAATCACCTAGCGGCACTGAAAGTGGATTTAATATTCCACGCTGGCACTACATGTTAATCGGTGGGTACTATTTAGAAATTGGAGAAAATGCCTATTTCAACCCAAATATTCAAATCAAATACACAAAAAATGCACCTATTCAGGGAGACTTTTTACTCCGTGGCGTAATTGGATCTGTAGGTGTCAGTCTAGGTTACCGCACAGAAAACGCACTTATTGCAGGTGCTGATTTCATGATTGCTGGAAAACTCCGCGTTGGGTATTCCTTCAACTATGGGATTGGTTCACTGACCCGAGTGAAAGGTGCATCTCACGAAATTCACCTCGGATTTGGCTTGCCTTACTACTTCTCAAGTGACTCCTTCAGTGGTCAAAAATTCATTGGAAGGAACGGGAAGTTCAGACGCAATTATCAGCTGCGCTACAACCGCTCGAACAATCTCTATCGCGTAAAAAGCCGTAACTAAACAATAGTCGAATTCACCTGTTAACCTAGTGTGAAAATCAAACGGCCGCGCAACACAAATTTGTGCGTAACCTGTGAACATTTTTACATGGTTTAAACTACCTATTCTTTTTAGCTAATGTATATTTGCAACCTAAATTAATCCCGTCTCTAATGAGTACTTTCTCTACCCGTCACATTGGTCCGAGCGAATCGGAAAAGACACAAATGTTGAACAAAATTGGTGTTTCCTCTATGGAAGAACTAATTAGCAAAACAATTCCAGCGCATATTCGACTTAATCGTGAGTTGCATATCGCCGATGCAATGTCGGAACAAGAGTACTTGCAACATATTACAGCACTTGGAAAACAAAACCAAGTATTTCGCTCATTCATTGGCTTAGGGTACAACGAAACGATTGTTCCTTCTGTTATTTTGCGCAACGTTTTGGAAAATCCAGGATGGTACACAGCGTATACTCCATACCAAGCTGAAATTTCTCAAGGGCGTCTTGAGGCACTTTTGAACTTCCAAACAATGGTGATGGAATTGACGGGAATGGACATCGCCAATGCTTCATTGCTTGACGAAGGTACAGCTGCTGCTGAGGCCATGATCATGTTCTGGAATTCACGCTCACGCAGTGATGTCAAAGAAGGAAAAAATCGTTTCTTCATCTCTGCAACATGTTTCCCTCAAACGATTGACGTTGTTGAAGGTCGTGCAAAAAACTTAGGAATTGAATTGGTTGTAGGCGATCAAAGCACACAAGATTTGAGCAATGGGTTCTTCGGAGCATTGATTCAATATCCAGATGCACGCGGTGTTGTACACGACATTAGCGGATTTATCGCTTCAGCCAAAGGTTTAGGCGTTCAAGTTGCTGTTGCTGCAGACATTTTATCTCTCGTCATTCTTCGTTCACCAGGATCAATGGGTGCCGATGTGGTTTTGGGAACCTCTCAGCGGTTCGGAGTTCCAATGGGATATGGTGGTCCTCATGCTGCATTTTTCTCTGCAAAGGACGATTACAAACGCACTATGCCAGGAAGAATCATCGGTGTATCGAAAGATGCAGATGACAACTTAGCATTGCGAATGGCGCTACAAACGCGTGAGCAGCACATCAAACGTGACAAGGCGACTTCAAATATTTGTACAGCACAAGCACTTCTTGCTGTTATGGCAAGCATGTATGCGGTATATCACGGTCCAGATGGAATGCGCTCTATTGCCTTGCATTGTCATTCATTGGCGACAAAAACGGCGGTTGGATTAAAGTCAATGG
>JAJTDQ010000153.1 GCA_021300505.1 Cryomorphaceae bacterium | reverse complement strand
CTTATGCTTGAAATCAAGATCAATGGGCTGGAGGATTTGATTTATCCTTTGATTAAGAAATGACGTAGAGCAAGGGGGAAAGGACAATGGACAAAAGACTTGTTCACAACTTGCTTTCAGCGCGGCGGTCCTTTGTCCTCAAGCGTGGCTTCGAGTCCTCAAACACACCTAAGCCACCACTATTTTTCATCTAGAGAGTTAATAATCAAGTCCTTCAGCGAAGCGGTCTTTTGTCTTTTAGCGCAGCGGTCTTTTGTTCTCAAGCGCACCTCACGTGTCCGCTTCGGAGGAGCCACCAATACTATTCATCTAGAGAGGTAATAATCAAGTCCTTCAGCGCAGCGGTCTTTTGTCTTTTAGCGCAGCGGTCTTTTGTCTAAAAATTACATTTCTAAATTTTTTTTTTACCTAAATTGAAACATTTGGAAAGTACGTCCGTAAATATCTCCAGAAAACAACAAAACGACGATACGCCATGACAGCACAAAAAGAGAAAATTGCACGATTCAAACTGTCTCAACACAGACAAGCAGGTACTAAAAGTAAATTGAACATCTTCGAGGTCGCTCAACTGATGGATCAAATTCATTTTAGCACCAAAGTGAAAGAAGCACAAAAACCATCCATATTCCACGGGGTAAACCCAAACTAAGTCAGACCTTAAGTTACTGGAACATAGAAAGAGGGGAGTGAACAACTCCTCTTTTTTTTGTGTCTTGATTTTTTTATGTTGTTTTAGATTGATAAAAGCAGTTTGAGTGCCAGTCCTGAAATGTCAGGACAAGATGTGAGTTTGAGTCCCGAAGTGTCGGAACGAGTCGCGAGAGCGTTACAGCTCTACTTCAATTTATTTCGTTTTTAACTCAAGTCTCTAAATATTTGGCACTCTCGAATGCCCCCGCTTTTTCCATCTTCGCTCTCACTCTTACTCCTGTCCAGATACTTCGGGACTCACTCTGATTTCTCCCATCGGGACCAAACCCTTGTAATCCAAAAGCAATCACAAGGATGCAAAACCCCATCAGGGTCAAACCTTGGTAACGCTAAGGCAATCAAAAGTATCCGCGACCCCATAGGGGTCAAACCCTTGTAATCCAAAGCTATCAAATGAATTCACGACCCCATAGTGGGTCGAACGTTTACAGGCTTAAAGCAACCGAGGTTCACACTACCCTTTAAGTCTGCTCGTTGAGGATGGGGTCGAACCTTTGTACCAATAAAGAAATAATCATTACATTTGTAAACAAACAATTGAAAAATATAATTTACAAATGTCAATACTTGAACGTATCAATCAAATCCTTAAAGACCAAGGAATTACACCATCTGTGTTTGCAGATCGCATTGGTGTGCAGCGTTCAAACGTCAGTCACGTATTGTCTGGTAGAAGCAAGCCAGGCCTAGACTTCCTTGAAAAGATCTTGAATCATTTCCCAGAGCTGGATGCACACTGGTTAATTACCGGTAATGAGGGTGGAGCCCCAGTATATCAACGTATTGAACACATAAACAACGATGCTAAATCCTTATCAGAATCAAAAGAAGTCACGAAAATCGTTGAGTTTTATTCAGACGGGACCTTCACGGAATACCGTCCTACGACAAAATAACGCCTGATCCGATCAATTCATCCTCGATGTACCACGCCGCGAACTGTCCCGGTGTGATTCCACGCTGCTTTTCTTCGAACAAGATGTAAAGCTCATCGTCTAAATTGAACAAGGTGCCGCTTTGCAATGGCTGACGATAGCGAATTCGGAAATGACATTCGAGTGATTCCCCATTATTGATTTTATACTTTAAATAAATCCAATTAATGTCTTTATTTTCAATGCGTAATGCCCATCTATTTAATCCTGGGTGTTGCTCTGTTTGACCACTAAACACCGTGTTTGATTCGATGTCAGTACCAATCACGAACGAGGGTTCTGGCCTTCCGCCGATGTGCAGTCCTTTGCGTTGTCCAATCGTGTAGTAATGTGCGCCTTGATGCGTGGTAATTTTTTGACCCATTTCAGTTGTGTACACGAAAGGTTTGCTCAATTCAATGACATTCTCACGACAAGGTTCTAATGCATTGTACACATCGTATTGAGGCAATGACGGCGAGATTTCAATGATATCCCCGGTCTTTGGTTTCAATTGCTGCTGCAAGAAGGTAGGTAAACTGATCTTACCAACGAAACAAAGTCCCTGTGAATCTTTCTTTTCTGCAGTCACGAAGCCAACTTCTTTTGCAATGGCGCGAACTTCAGATTTTTGCAAGTTTCCAATGGGGAAGAGTGCACGAGATAGCTGTTCTTGATTGAGTTGACAGAGGAAATACGATTGATCTTTATTGGGGTCCAATCCAGCGCCTAAGCCAACTGTTCCGTCTTCGTGTTCGATGCGGCGGCAGTAATGACCTGTAGCGACATAATCTGCACCGAGTTCAAGCGCTGCTTTCAAGAAGACGTCAAATTTGATTTCTCTATTGCACAACACATCTGGATTCGGCGTGCGGCCTGACTCGTATTCACTGAACATGTAATCCACAATGCGCGACTTGTATTCCGCGCTTAGATCGATCACTTGAAAAGGAATTCCCAGTTGCTGCGCGACAAGAAGTGCATCGTTGGAATCATCAATCCACGGACATTCATCGGAAAGCGTAACGCTCTCGTCATGCCAGTTACGCATGAACATACCAATCACTTCATATCCTTCTTGAAGCAAGAGATGAGCAGCAACACTGGAATCAACACCACCAGAAAGTCCAACAACGACACGTTTCATGGTGCAAAAGTACGAAACAATGCAGTTTCTATCTAATTAACGCTTAATTTACTTATGTAAATTACAAATGTAAACAATCGCAATTCACGAATCTTAACACTTTCTAACAGACCGTAGAATCTCAACTCATCTTTTTTTTGTTATTTAGCCAAACATGAAATGTGCTCTTGTTCTCTTGGTCTTCTTTTCCTCGCTGCCCGTCTTTGGTCAGCAGTGCGACAAGGTGCTTTTTACAGGTAAAGTTGTCGATACCTTGCGTCCGCAGAATTTTTATAACCTGATGATTGTCAATCGCCGCACAGGACAAGGAGTTTTCGGTCAGCCTAACGGAACATTCAGTGTGTATGTCAACAATGGCGACAGCATTTCAATTTCTGTTCGCGAATATCCTTTGGTAAAATTGGTCGTGAAGGCAGATTCGAATTGCCAGTTCTTAAAAACAATCTTCATTGAACCGAAACCACAAGAAGTGCGCGAGGTGGTTGTCCGTCCCTTGAAATCCCTTGAACAAATCAAAGAAGAGCGTTCGGCCTTGGCGATGCGTGAAACACGCTTAGTGACAGGAATCGAAGTCATGCAGAGTCCAATCACGGCGCTCTACCAAGCTTTCTCCAAGAAAGAACAGAACAAACGATGGATTGCCGAGCAGAATTACAAGGATGATCAGCGCAGGGTTGTGAAAGAATTGCTGCGTACTTACATCGCGTACGACATCATCGAATTGGACGAGGAAGAGTTTGATAACTTCATCGCCTTCTTGAACGTGAATGACAGCTTCCTAAAGACAGCGACGGAAATGGAACTCATCACTTTTATAAAGGACAAGTATGAGCATTTCCGGGACATGAAGAAGTAGGGGTCCTACAAAAACACTGGCGGTCGTCTGATCTCAATCTTCGCCGCATTCAACAACGATGATGTGTTGCGGATGCTGAACAAGAAGCTTTTATTTCCTCCAATCGGCGTCCAGAAGAAGGACATCGCCCAGCAGTGCAAACTTCGCGATAAGGTGATTCTGGCATTGGTGATGCGCGGATTCTTTACATCGAAATTGATGTTCCCTCCAATTTTCCATCGCTTGGTGAAGCTGATGTCACCATTCACCACCAGGGTTTGAATCTGGGTGTATTTGTCAGGTTGTAAAGCGCTGATTGCTGTGTTGGTGTTGATGCTGTACACGTGCGATAACGACACCTTCCACGGAATGGTAAAGTCCATGATCCACTCGGGATGCAAGGCGTAATAATTCAAATCACTGTTCCAATTTTCAATGACATTTTGCTTGTTTTCATCGATCTTCTTGCGCGATTCTTTGGAGGTGATGGTTAATGTTGTTGTCAAGCCGGTGCGCATAAAACGACCCAACTGCTGACTGTTTTGCAAGGCATAGATGCCCAGAGTTTTTCCCGTTGAGTCATACGCATACGGTGAAAAGGAGGAGTTGGCGACGAAGTTGATCCACTCAAACGGACTGATGCGCAAATTCATGTCGATGTCGGAGAGCTTCATGGAGTCTTTCATCAAGTCGTAGGATCCATTCACGGAGAACATGTCAATGAT
>JAJTDQ010000027.1:3928-24187 GCA_021300505.1 Cryomorphaceae bacterium | reverse complement strand
TTAGTTTTTATTTTTGGGTTTATTGCAGTATTGTTACAAATGTAACTTACTTAAAGATTATACCTTTGTATTGTGCCTGTAAAATTTACATTTTTCCCTCAATGACTGAATTTCATCTACTAATAGCCGAATGGTATAGACAAACAAAAAGAGACTTGCCTTGGAGGAACACAAAAAACCCCTATTTCATATGGTTGTCAGAGGTGATTTTACAGCAAACGCGTGTCGATCAGGGTATTTCGTATTATTATCGCTTCGTTGAAAGCTTTCCAACAATTCAAGATCTTGCTAACGCTGACTTACAGACAGTACTCAATCATTGGCAAGGTCTAGGTTACTACAGTAGAGCGAGAAACCTCCATCAAACGGCACAAATAATTGCAAATGAGCTGAACGGAATTTTTCCTGCCAGCTATGACGAACTTCTTCAACTAAAAGGTATTGGTCCATATACCGCTGCAGCAATTGCATCTTTTTCCTATAAAGAACTGCATTGTACACCTAAGAATCCAAAATGTGCATCATGTGTATTGCAAGTAAATTGTCTTGCTTTTTCCAATAAAACCGTTCACAATCGTCCGGTAAAAACGAAGAAAACAAAAGTGAAAAATAGATTTTTTCACTACCTCATTTTCACAATTGACAATCAAACGTACATTCAACAGCGCAAAGGTCGAGACATCTGGGAAGAGCTATATCAATTCCCATTGATTGAAACAGACGAAGATGGTCAATCTGAAGCGATAATGCAAGAATATGGAGAGGCTGTTCAAAATGTCTCAACACCTCTTTCGCACCTACTTTCGCACCAACGCATTACGGCAAGATTTTACCATATCAATAGTCTAGAAAGATCAACATCCAGTGACTGGATTCTCATTCAAAAATCAGCAATCGATCAATTTCCTATACCCAGATTGATCGACAAATATTTAGAACAATACTCTTGGTAATTGTTGACAAAACCTCATTGGTATAAATTAAGGCTTAACCCAAAAACTCTCGCTGATTAATGTATATTTGTGTTTCAAAGTGTATCATATGGCAGGCAGTGTGAATAAAGTTATTTTAATTGGCAACGTTGGAAAAGATCCAGAAATTCATCGTTTACAGAATGGTTCGTTGAAAGCAACTTTTTCAATGGCCACCTCAGAAACCTATACAGACAAGGAGACAGGTGATAAAAGGGAAATAACAGAATGGCACGATATCGTATTGTGGCGGCGATTGGCTGAAGTCACAGAAAAATACGTCAAAAAAGGTTATAAAGTATATGTAGAAGGTAAATTGAAAAAACGCTCTTACCAAGACAAGGAAGGTAACAATCGCTATGCTATAGATATTGTTGCAGATGAAATGAACATTCTTTCTAAACCGGACAATAACGGATACCAATCTGCACAGGCACCGTATTCAAATGATGGAACACCAGCACCTTTGCCACCAATAAATGATATCACATCACCCGATAGAGATGATGTTGTTCCTTTTTAATCAATCATTGGTTTACCTTGAATTCTTGGACATTTTCAACACCTAAGGCACAATGATTTACCTTCTCGTTATCATTATTGTGCTTCTTTGTATGTCAGCTTTGGCATCCGGATCTGAAAGTGCTTTCTTCTCACTCAGCCCGGCAGAAAAAGAAGCTCTTCGGCAAGACGATGGCAAGTCGGCAAAAATCGCTCTTGAACTTCTCGACGACCCGAAGGAAATACTTGCAACCTTACTCATAGCGAATAATTTCGTGAACATAGGTATTGTAATCATTTCAACTTCGTTGTTGAATGATTTTTATCCAAACACGGATACCAATCCAACTCTTCGTTTTCTCATCGAAGTGGTTGGAATCACCCTCACAATATTGTTGTTCGGAGAAGTTGTACCTAAGATTTATTCTACGAAAAATGCTTTGTTCATGGCTCGGACCATGGCACAACCAATTAACATCATGCGCCAAATGCCCCCAATATCATGGTTAAAATGGCTGCTTGTAAGCGGGACAAAAATCATTCAAAAGCGAGCAAAAAAACATGGTATAAATATCTCAACAGACGAATTGGAACAAGCGATTGCTTTAACAAAAGAAGAACACACCAGCGAAAAAGAACATAAAATTCTTGAGGGCATCATTCGTTTTGGAAGTACTGAATGTTGTCAGATTATGTGCTCGCGTTTAGATGTGGTGGCTTTGAAAGATACCAGCTCCTTTTTGGAGGTATTAAAAGTGATCAAGGATAATAAATATTCCCGTGTACCTGTCTACCGTGATTCGATTGACAATGTCATTGGTATACTATACATTAAAGACCTACTTCCTCACCTTGAAAAGTCGGACGATTTCGAATGGGATGGTCTCATGCACAAGCCAATGTTTGTTCCAGAAAACAAAAAGATTGATGACCTACTGAAAGATTTTCAGGAAAAGAAAATGCACATGGCAATTGTCGTTGACGAATACGGCGGAGCAAGTGGCATCATCACATTGGATGACATTTTGGAAGAAATTGTTGGTGACATCACTGATGAATTTGACGAAGCTGAAATTGTATATACAAAAATAGATGACAATACGTACCTTTTCGAAGGAAGGACATCATTGGTTGATTTCTACAAGGTACTTGATATTGATGGAAAAGAATTTGATGCGCTGAAGGGGGAATCTGAAACTTTAGGAGGATTTATCGTTGAAAATGCTGGTAAGATTTTAAGGAACAATGAATTCGTTACGATTGGACAGATCAAGCTAGTGGTCGATTCATCCGATAAACGACGAATTAAAATGGTAAAAGCCATTCATTCTAAAGAAGAGTAATATGAGAGGAATAGTATTAATGACAGTAACACTTCTGATTCTATCCGCTTGTGGTGATGAATTACTCATCCCAAAACCACCTACCTATTTGAGATCAGAACTACCACCACATAATTACATACATTACAATAGTGCATGTGGCTACCATTTTGACATTTCAAAAGAGTATACGGTAAAAGATGTTACGTCTCAACCAGGCCAAACCAACTTTACTTGCCATAAGGACATTGACTTAGGCGTGTTGAATGGAACGATTCACTTTTCATATATCGATATGCAAGAACCTCTTGCAAAGTATGTGAATTTTGCCAACGACAAAGTAGAGGAACATAAGCTAAAGGCTACAGCAATCAAAGACTCGAACATTATCCGAACAGATGCCCGAGTTTTCGGAACTATATTCGAACTGCAAGGTGACGTAGCTTCCCCATTCCAATTTTATCTTACTGATTCATCTACAACCTTTGTCAGCGGAGTTGTATATTTCAATACGCGACCAAATTATGATTCATTGCGCCCAAGTCTTTCCTATTTAAAAACGGATTTGATACGCATGATCAATACGTTTGAATGGAAATGAAATTAGTTACCATTGCATTGGGCAGTAACCAAGGTAATCGGGGACAAAACATACTGCAAGCGCTTACTTGTATTTCCGAACGAATTGGCACTATTATTCACCGTTCACCCTTCTATGAAAACGAAGCTCAAGGTTTCGAATCGAAAGAGTTGTTTTTGAACGGTTGTATTGCCATTGAAACGATATTGGAACCATTAAATATTCTGCAAAACCTGAAAGAAATAGAAACAGACTTAGGGCGAAATAAAAAAAGTGATCCAGGCTATTCCTCGCGACCGATTGATTTAGACATTATTCTTATTGACAATCAAGTAATTAATCTCGAAGATCTAGCGGTTCCCCATCCCCGCTTTCGTGAACGTCTTTTTGTGTTAAAGCCCCTGTGCGATATTCAACCCACTGCAGTAGATCCCTTAACATTACAATCGGTCCAAGAATTATTAAATCGTTGCCCTGATAAAAGTGTGCTAACAATTCATGAATTAAAAGAAGTTCGTTAATAAATAAAGCTGTCAAATTATAGAACCTCAATTAAATTGCGTAATATTGTCGCGAATTTTAGTAAAGAACAAAAAAAATACTATGAAAAATCAAAGCATTAAAGTACTGGCTTTCGCTGTGGTTGCAGGTAGCCTACTATCGAGCTGTGACCTATTGAAAGACCTTCAATACAAAGTAACGCCAAGTCCACTTGAAATGCACGGGGATTCTGTCCGCGTGAGAGTTGAAGTAACTTTCCCGGAAAAAGGGATCAAGAAAAAAGCGAGTGCTGAAATTACGCCAATGCTTGGAACTACAGCATTGAAAACGGTAACTGTTCTTGGTGAGAAAGCGACTGGAAATGGTTCTGTTATTCAATACAAGCCAGGAGGTAAAATGGTATATGAAGATGTTACTGTGTATAAAGCAGACATGGAAAATGCTGATTTGAAAGTAACTGGTAAAGTTTATAAAGGAGGTAAAGAGAAAGAAGATCAATTTACTGAGACTAAAATTGCTGATGCAACGATTATCACTCCATATCTCGTAAACAAAGATTTCAAAGTGATTTTCGCGAAAGACAATTTTCAGCGTGTAACTCCTGAATCTTACATGGCGCAATTGAACTTTGACAAAGGGAAATCTTTGGTTAAAGCCACTGAGTTAAAAGAGAAAGACATTACTGACTACGCTGCTTGGTTGACTGCTGCGGAAGTAAATGCACGTATCGCAATTAAATCAATCAACGTTGTCGGTTACGCTTCACCTGAAGGGGAAGAAGATAAAAACAACTCATTGTCTACTGAACGTGCTGAAGCAGGTAAAAAAGCAATGATGGAACTTGCGAAGAAAGCAAAGAATACTGCAGCGCAAGGAGAAGTTTATGTGTTGGACGGAAAAGGAGAAGACTTTAATGGTTTCAAAAAAGAGTTGAGCACATCAACAATGAATGAAGATGAGAAGAACTTGGTAATCCGCGTTCTTGAAATGCAGACAGATCCAGCGCAACGTGAGACTGAAATGCGTAACATGGGTCAGACATTTACTTACCTTGACAAAAACATCTTCCCTAAATTGAGAAGAAGTGAAGTGATCGTAAACTACGACCTTACAGGTTACACTGACGAAGAATTGAAAGCGCTTGCTGCTTCAACTCCAGATTCATTGGATCTTGAAGAATTGTTGTTCACTGCAACATTGGTAAAAGATTTGAATCAAAAGTTGGCAATCTACAACGTAGCTTGTAAAAACTATCCTAACGACAACCGCGCATTTAACAATGCAGGTGCTGTTTTGTACATGCAAAACAAAATGGACGAGGCTAAAGCGAAGTTCGAGAAAGCAAACAGCATCAAAGACAACGCGATTTCTAAAAACAACTTGGCTGCAATTGCTGGAGTTAAAGGTGACCGTGCTAAAGCAAAACAATTGCTTGGACAAGCAAAAGGCGCTGGTGCTGAAGTCAACTACAACATGGGTATTATCAATATCCAAAATGGTAGCTATGCAGATGCTGTTTCAAGCTTCGGTTCAGACAAATCTTTCAACCTGGCACTTGCTCAACTATTGAATGGCAACGCTGATGCAGCAATGAAAACTATCGATGGTTCAGCAGACAAAGAATCAGCTCAAGGGTACTACCTTAAAGCTGTTGCTGCAGCACGCATGAACAATGCAGACGCAGCTGCAAGCAACTTGAAAAATGCAATCGCTAAAGACGGTTCATTGAAAGGTAAAGCAGCAAACGATCGTGAATTCTTGAAATTCGCTGATAACGCGGCATTCATGGCAGTGGTAAAATAATCTGCTACGCACAATACGAAAGAATCCCGCTGTTATGGCGGGATTTTTTTTTGCACATAAATCTTCAGTTGTATGCAAACAGAACGGATAATAAAGATTCGTATCGAGAGCTTGACAAATTGAAACTTACCTACCAATCACTTTACTTGCCCAATACTGGTACAAATATTCCTGTTCCCGTTGACCAGGTGTTGGTGTTAATGAGAATGGAACCTTGAGCACAGACAAATCCATAAGCGTTGAGTACCCACAACGTGAAATGATCTTTCTTGCTTTAACAATGGTTTCATCACAGCTTTTCCAATCTTCAGCGCTCTGAATTGACACTTCAACAGCTCCCAAATTCTTTTTGACTTCCGGTGAGGCAATGATGATCGTGTTTGTATCAGCATCCAATTTCTTCAATTGCTCACGTACAAACTGCTCTGCATAAATAGTCGGACCGCTAGCAATAACAACAGTATCTATCGTTTTTACCTCTGAAATTTCATTCTTTTGAAAACGAGACAAAGCGCCAATATAGGTGCATTCAAAACCTTTCAAATTTTCACTTAATTGACCTGCAAGTGATGAGTCTACTGTGTCGGGTATCCAAATCTCATCAAACTGGCGCAAGAATCGTTCATGCATTTTTTGCACCCATCCTTCAAACCACCGAACCGGGAGATTCAGCTGATGAGTGAGCATTATCGAGTGAACCTGTTTTGATCGAAAGCCATAGCGATGGTCGGAGATGACAAGATCAATATTGAGTTCATTGACGAGCTTATCGGTTTGCTCCATTTCAGCATACAGCCTTTTTTTTAAGCCCTTGAATTGTCGTGCAAGATCAAGTGCAAAATTCCCTTTACCCGCAAAAACAAATGGATAACCTTCATGCTTAACAACCTGAATCGAAGGGAAATAAGCACGAAAAACAGCGCCTTGATCATCTGTAGCAGCGACAATCACCGTATTCCCATTCTTGAGAAAATCATGGATTAGCGGGATACACCTAGCTACATGGCCCATCCCCCAATTGAGCGGAGAAATAAGAATTCGCTTTTGGCTTATCGATTGAGGATGCATTTTACGAAGGTACGAAAACACATCATCTTTATGGATTTCAATAGGGTATTGGAGAAAATATAACCTACTTTTTCATTCTCATTCTCAACTTTATGTATCTTTAACCTTCAAATAATTGAAACCATCACAAACTATGTCAGACAGCAACGAATTCACCAAATTTGCCACGAAGCACCTCGGATTAACGAGCATGCACGTAGGTCACTACATTGAGTCATCAATGACTGTAGATCCAAACAAAGACATTCAAATCTACCTTAATTCACCTGGTGGTTCTGTGTATGCAGGATTGGGGATTTACGATACCATGCAATACATCAAGCCAGATGTAGCCACAATTTGTACAGGAATGGCTGCTTCAATGGGCGCTGTGCTTATGTGTGCAGGTGCTGAAGGAAAGCGTTCTATTTTGAAACATGCACGTGTAATGATTCACCAACCATTGGGTGGCGCACAAGGACAAGCATCGGATATCGAAATCACTGCGCGTGAGATCCAAAAATTGAAGAAAGAATTGTACGACATCATCGCATTCCACTCAAACCAATCTTACGATAAAGTTTGGGCAGATTCAGATCGTGATTACTGGATGACAGCCGAGGAAGCAAAAGCCTACGGAATGGTGGATGAGGTGTTAACACGCAATCCTAAAAAATAATTGACTTATGACACCACCTGAAAGGGTGGTGTTTTTTCTGACTAAAGTTCTATGTCAAAAAAAAATGAAGCAGGTTGTTCATTCTGTGGACGATCAAGAAGTGAGGTAGGGATTCTAATTGCTGGAGTTTCAGGACATATCTGTGAAAGTTGCGTTCAACAAGCGCATACAATTATTCGCGAGGAAGATATCGATGAAAAAAGTACGCCAAGCGATGCGCAAGTGAATATTCTAAAGCCAACAGAGATTAAATCAAAGTTGGACGAATATGTGATTGGTCAAGATGATGCCAAGAAGGTGCTTTCTGTGGCTGTTACAATCACTACAAGCGTTTGAATCAAGTGGTTGACAAGAACGATATTGAAATTGAAAAATCGAATGTCATCTTGGTTGGTCGAACAGGAACGGGTAAAACACTTTTGGCAAAAACCATTGCTAAAATGTTGAACGTTCCATTTTGTATTGCTGATGCAACCGTTTTGACAGAAGCAGGTTATGTGGGTGAAGATGTGGAAAGCATACTCTCTCGCCTTTTGCAAGCAGCGGATTACAATGTAACTGCTGCGCAACAAGGCATCGTATTTATTGATGAAATAGACAAAATTGCGCGTAAAAGTGACAATCCTTCCATTACACGTGATGTATCAGGTGAAGGTGTTCAGCAAGCCCTTTTGAAATTACTTGAAGGAGCTACGGTCAATGTACCGCCACAAGGTGGACGCAAGCATCCAGAGCAAAAGATGATTCAAATCGATACGAAGAATATCTTGTTTGTGTGTGGTGGAGCCTTTGATGGAATTGAAAAGATTATCGCCAATCGTGTTAATCGTCAAACAATTGGTTTCTCAGCTGTTGAAGAAGAACTTGTAGAACAAGATAGTTTGTTGAAGTACATCAACCCAACGGATGTAAAAACATTTGGTTTGATTCCCGAATTGATCGGTCGCTTCCCGGTACTCACCTATTTGGAACCGTTGGATAGCGCCAGCTTGAAGCGCATCTTGACTGAGCCGAAAAATGCGTTGGTGAAGCAATATGTTTCTTTGTTCAATATTGATGGAGTGAAGCTGCAGTTTGATGCAGATGTCCTTGATTTCATTGTAACAAAAGCGATCGAATTCAAACTCGGTGCGCGTGGATTGCGTTCTATCTGTGAAGCAATCTTGACGGATGCTATGTATGAATTGCCAGCAGGTAATGAGACAGAATTCCGTGTCACTTTGGAATATGCAAAAGCACAATTCTACAAATCGAAATTGGCTAAACTGCGCGTTGCTTAAACCTTAAGCGTTACTTAAGAAATCTGGAATTTACAGTACTTGATTACACTACCTCGCGCAGTGAATAGCTGTTCGTAATGTGTTTTGATGTGAAAGATATCTCGCGTAACGGGATCAATCGTTTCTGGAAGACTTCCGTATAAATCCCATGTCAGTTCAAGGCATTTGTATCCTTGCTCTTTAATTTGCTCCTCTGTGTATTCAAACAGAATATCTGAATCTGTTTTCATGTGAACAATACCGCCTGGCTTTAGAATTTTGCGGTAACGTTCAACAAAGATGGGAGATGAAAGTCGTTTACGCGGTTTTTTCGGCTGTGGATCTGAGAAGGTCAACCAGATTTCATCGACTTCATTTTCATTGAAGTACTCGTGGATGAAGTCAATCTTCATTCTCAAAAAGGCCACATTCGTTTTGTTCTGCTCCAAAGCTTCCTTTGCACCAATGTACATGCGCGCACCTTTGATGTCGACACCGATAAAATTTTTGTCCGGAAAATGATTCGCTAAACCGAGGCTATACTCCCCTTTTCCGCAACCCAGCTCCAAGACAATTGGATTGTCATTTTTGAAGACTTCAGAACGCCATTTCCCCCTTAAATCGGACTCTACGCCTACTTCAGGTTCAAAGACATTGGAAAATCCCTTCATCAACTCAAACCGTCGCAATTTATCCTTTCCCATGCTACAAAGTTACTCAGCTACGGTTAATTGCACCGTATATCCCGTATGTTTACGAATATTCATTACCATCCCTCCCTCGAACATTAAGTATTGTCCACGAATACCCTTCAAGACCGCGTTGAATGATGGCGTTTTGTCCAAGCCTATACTCTTCACCTTTTCAGGATACATTTCAACCGGATACTTGAGTGATAAAACATCATCCTCCTCCGAAAAATAGGTAGTTAAGTCTGAAGGTAATTCATCGTGCAAGCGCCATTTTTCATCCACCAAATCAATCGTAGCATCGGTTTCGTTCTTGAGCATGCGTTGCCAATTCGTTTTATCCGTGAAAAAATCCTTTAGTGCAACTTCCAGCATTCCAGCTTCATACCTGTTTGGCGTTTCCGCAAGAATGATGGCCTGTGCAGCACCTTGATCAATCCAACGCGTTGGGACCTGGGCAGCACGCGTCACGCCTACTTTCACCGCATCGGTGGCAGCTAAATAAACAATATGTGGCACATTGTGGTGTTTCTCTTCCCAATCCGGATCACGTCCTTCACCCAAATGAGCGCGACACAATTCGGGGCGAATGATACACTCGGCCGCATCAGGTGCTGAGGCAAAGCAGGGATAGCAAAACCCATCACCAAAGGACTTGTTCGTGTTTTTCCCACACGAAGTGCAAATAATTTGACCATTCCAATCAAATTGCAGCCTAGAGCCAATCAATGCATTCATGTCCACAGGTTCATTGAGCACCAAGGTATAATTTACCTTTTCACCCAAGGATACCGTCATTTTTTTTAAGGAACCTGAATACATTACTTCTCTGGAAGGATTTGCATTTTCTCTGCAAAATGGTAGCAGTAATCGCGAAGATCTTCTGAAATCAAATGTTCACCCGTCGCTTTTTCAAAAGTATCGGCCATGGTCAACAAGGTTTGATGGAAGAATTGTTTCATCTCATCGATCGTGAGGTCCTTGGTCCACAAGTCGATTTTCATCGTGTTGTTTTGTGCTGGATCCCAGATGGAAAGCATGAACGCCTTTGCCGCAGCATCTTTCACACCGCCATCACTCGCACTCCATTTCATTGCCATAGGCAAATTGTTCTCATTCAATCCAACCTTGATATTGATTTCTGAGGTTTTAACGATTTTATCCTCCATATTTTAATCTATTTCGTATTCTACAATAATCTCCGTGTACGGAATAGTCATCAACTCCTCCACAGTAATGTCTTTCACTTCCATGTACTTGCGTACCATTCTCCATCCTAGAAACTGCCCAAGACGATCTGGACCTTTTTCAGGCAAGCCCGGCGTAAATGGGCCTTCATTCAAGAGATTCGTTTTGTTGAGTTCATCGATTTTAAAGAGCATTTTTTGATCCACCAAGTACTTCCACAATGAATATTCATTTTCCAAAGCCCACTTGTAGTCTTCTTCTGAATATCTTGGAATAATCGATTCAGGGGCATCAGGAATGGCAGCTTCAGTAAGGTATAAGATTTTACCCCAACGAATAATTTGCTCCGCAAGATTGCCATCTGTTTCTTGAATGTAATGCGTCATGATCCACGAAGAAAAGGCATCTCGCACCAAATACCTGCGGTCCATGCCTTCCTTGATCCACCCAAAAAACATGTCATTCGGCAAATCCTTAATTACTGGAGACTTTTCACCAAGGTAGCGCTCCAAACCAATTCCGATTTCCTTTTGCGAACTAAAGGCACTTGACGTAAATACGGAGTTCATGAAAACGATGTTTGATGGCAATTTTGCGCTAGGAAGATGGTACTTGATATGGCGAAATCCATCTAACAATTCTGCCTTTACCGAAGTAAGGTCTTTAAATTCACGTTTGATTGCTTTTCCAACGCGAGACATGAATGGGTCATTTTTGAATTGAGTCAAACTGTTGATGAGTGCTGTATCACTGATTCGACCTACACGCAAGCAATAGCCAAGCTCATACTCGTACATTTCAGGAATGCGTTCACGAAAATCAGCATCTGCTTTCAAGAAATCGCGGCCATCCGATTTCGACCAAATGGAATCCATGTTCACGAAACCAATGTTCACCTTAACATCAGAAGCATCGACATCCAAAGGATCATTGGCACAGGAAGATATCAGTAGGGCAATAGAACCTGCAATAAAAAAGCTTTTGATACTCATTGATATTCCTTATTTTTGACCTCAAAAGTACGCAAAATCAAACGAGTTGAAGCGGACTGATGAACAAGAATTAAACGCAAAACGATATGAAAAAGATCTTACTCCTTATTGCAGGAATTTCATTTGGAATGAATACGATGGCACAAGATGCCGAAGGTAAAGAAGTACAAGCTGGTTTGGTCTTCGGAACGAGCATCTTGATGCAAAATGTGACTTCTGATTATTTTCAGAAAGGTGGGTTGAGCAATGACTTGTCGATTGGTATGAATGTGAACTTCAGTTTGACTGAATCATTGGTATTCTGCACGGGTGTTGAATTCGATTTTGAGACCTTGAAGTACGAATCGAAATCCAACAACGGTTTGTTTTATGTGTATGAAGGGAAAAATATCATTCCGCAAAGTGATGTGGATGTTTTAAACACAAATCAAAATGTTTATCAAATGGATTCCCGCATTCAAAAAGCCACCTATTTGACGATTCCAACCATGTTGCAATTCAGAACAAACTTTATTGGCTATTTCCGCTATTTCGGAAAGTTTGGTTTGAGAAATAGTTTTCTTGTAAAAAGCACTATTAATGACGAGGGATATACACCACCCCTTTCCCCAATTCTTCCAGCCAATACTGATCCACGCGAAGACATGCGTGCAAAAAATGATTTATTCTTCATGAAATCGGCAGTGGGTATGTCACTTGGTGCAGAATGGAATTTTGTTGGATCAACATGTTTGGTTGCTGAGCTGGGATACTATTATGGATTTACCCCCTTGCATACACAATGGAATACGGACAAGCAAAAGAATTATCATTTTACGTATAATTCTGCTGGCGAAAAAGTTGAAGTCAACAACGCTGCCCAACAAAGCCAATTGCAGTTCAAATTGTCAATCCTCTTTTAAGTGAATTGCGAAGCCATTTCATCACACATTCAGGGTTGGCTTTCTACGTACTGCGCTGAAGCGCGAATGGATGGCTTTATTGTAGGAATTTCAGGTGGAATTGATTCAGCCTTGACATCTACCTTGTGTGCGATGACAGGCAAACCTACGTTGATCGTGACGATGCCGATTCGTCAAACTTCGGCTGAATATGGGCGCGCGATTGAACACATCGACGATTTAAAGAAACGTTTCCCCAATGTACTTGGAATGGAGGTCAACTTGACAGACATTTTCGAGCAAATGGAAAAAGATTTCCCGACTGATGTGGTTGCCAACCATCTGGCAATGGCCAATACCAGGGCACGTTTGCGCATGACGACCTTGTACGCGTTGGGTCAGGCACACAAACGCTTGGTTGCAGGCACAGGAAATCGTGTGGAGGACTTCGGCGTTGGATTTTATACAAAATACGGTGACGGAGGTGTCGATTTAAGTCCGATTGCCGATTTAACAAAAACAGAAGTTCGCGCAGTCGCGGCTCATTTGGGCATTGTTGATTCCATTATTGTTGCCAAGCCTACCGATGGCTTGTGGGCAGATGGCCGCAGTGACGAAGATCAGCTTGGCGCGAGTTATCCTGAGTTGGAATGGGCAATGGATTTTACGGGCGATGAAACTACACTTTCCGAGCGTCAGACCACCGTGCTTGCTTTATACCGCCGTTTGCATGCCATTAACAAACACAAAATGGAAGCTATTCCCGTGTGTTTGATTCCTGGAGAATGGAAGGTGAATTAATCTACTTCTGGCGCTAAGCGCAATACAATCCCATCGATGTCATCGGCAATGTGAATCTGACAACCCAAGCGGCTGTTTGATTTCACGAAGAATGCTTGATCTAGCATATCGAGTTCTGCATCATTTTGTTCAGGAAGTTCAGTTTCCGACTCAAGGTAACACTGACATGTGGCGCACATGGCCATACCACCACACTCACCTTTCACAGGAAGTTCGTAGGATTTACACAACTCCATGACATTCATGTTCATGTCTGTTGGTGCGATTAACTCATGTGCTGTTCCCTCTCGGTCGATGATAGTGACTGTAATCTCGTTCATTGTTCCTAATTGATTTGGCGAAACTAATTAAAAATCCTCAATTGATTTGTGCCGTTATAGATGGTTTGATACATCCTCAATCCAAACTCTGACCCTGTGATCGGTGAGCCATCGTACAGCGAGAATCGCGCCGTTGAACAGCTATCGATGAGGGTTAAAAAGTTATCGGGATCTGGATATAAAGGTTGTCCACAAGTTCCTGTTGGATCCATGGGAGAATGGCGGTCAAACGCAATGAATTCATCAATACCTCGTCGATAAACAATAATACCACGAGAGCCACCATTCACATAAGCATAAGTCCCCACACTAATCAGTGCACTGTAGCTTGGAAGATTGATGTCGATGGTAATGTCAAAAGGAATGCTCGGCACTGGATTACGCTTGTTTTTGTTACATGCACTTATAAGCAGGGTGAGCGAAAAGAATAAAATTAGCCGTAACTTCATCATCGAATTTGTATTACAAAAGTATGAATAGTAAAACGTTTTTTATCCTCTTCGTATTGTTGCTTGGAATTTTTTCTTCGTGTGGAAGTACAAAACCAGGAAAAACGCCCGCTTCAGTGGAAGAAGCTGAGTCAATTATCGCGAAAGAGCGAAAGAAAAAAGCCAAAATTGCGAAGAAACAAAAACGCGCCGCTGAGAAGCATTATTGGTCCTTACAAAGTAAAGAGGCGAAGAAATCAATAAAACGCAACAGGCGCCGACATAAACGAGAAAAACGAGCTAGTATTCGTTCTTAATCCTCCAACGATTCCAATTCAATGGTCAGATTTTCCCATTCTTCCATGAATTGATCAAGCGACTCTTTCTTTTCAGCAAAAACCGTTAACACCTTGTTGGCTGCTTCTTCATCGGAATAATCGAGCTCACTGATTTGTGTATTCAATTTTTCGATGGTTTGCTCATGCTCTTTGATTAAATCTTCCACCTTTTGAATGCGATTGCTCAATTGGTTTTTTCGCCGCTTCAATTCTTTTGTTTCCTCATGACTGCGTTCCGAACGAACTTCTTTAGCCTCTTGCGCTTTTGGTTTGGAAACAGCGCTTTCAGGCTGAAATTGCATTTTCAAATATTCTTTCACATCGAAATGATGAACGCGTAACAGCTTGTCTTGAATTTCCCAAATACGATTGGTTAGACCATCTAGAAACTCCCGGTCGTGGGAAACAACGATAAACGTTCCTTCGTAATTCTTTAGCGCTTCTTTCAATACCTCTTTACTTTGTATATCAAGGTGATTCGTAGGCTCATCGAGAATTAAGAAATTCGAAGGACTCAACAACAATTGACACAAGGCCAAACGAGTTCGTTCACCACCAGATAAAACCCCCACTTTCTTATCGACATCCTCTCCAGAAAACAAGAAAGCACCTAGTATACTTCTCAAGTCGCGTTTGATTCCTCCCGTTGCGGCATATTCTACGATCTCAAGTACCGTTTTATTGGTGTCGATCTTTTCCGCTTGATCTTGTGCGAAGTAGGTGATGTTCACATTATGTCCTAAATTGACTTTTCCTTCCCCATCTAACTTGTCCAATATCCGTTTCAGTAACGTTGATTTACCCACACCATTTGGTCCAAGCAGTGCAATCTTTTCCCCGCGACCTACAGTGAGATTGGTACTGTGGAACAACAGCTTATCACCGAATGATTTACCTAGGTTGTCCATTTCCAACACCCACTTGCCTGGCTGCACAGAAAGCGGAAAGGCTATTTTCATTTTAGCTACGGCATCGTTCTCTACCTCGATACGTTCAGTTTTCTCTAGCTTCTTTATAAGTGACTGCGCAAAAGCGGCTTTATTCTTTTTCGCTCGGAATTTATCAATAAGTTCCTCCGCATGTTTGATATCCTTGTCCTGCTGTTTCTTAGCTGATTCTAAGCGTTCCTTTTCTTCAGCACGTACAACTTTATATTTCGAATATGCAAAGGGGAAATCAAAGATTTTACCGAGACTAATTTCGAGTGTTCGCTTTGTGACATTATCCAAGAACAATCTGTCGTGAGAGATGAGAATGACAGCGCCTTCGAAACGTTGAAGATAGGTTTCCAACCAGCTGATTGAAATAATGTCAAGGTGGTTTGTTGGCTCATCGAGCAAAAGCACATCAGGACGATTCACAAGGATCCGAGCCAATTCAGCTCGCATTTGCCAACCACCAGAAAAAGTACTCAACTCGCGATTTATTTCCTCCGATGAAAAACCGAGTCCAGATAGCGTGGTCATGATTTTCTCTTCCCATTGGAAACCTTCGTTCAAGTTAAACGAGTGATTCAATTCATTCACCTGATCAAGCAACGCGGCATAACCATCCGACTCATAATCGACACGAACAGTCAACTGATGGTTCACATCATCGATCTGCGTTCGAAGTTCATTTAATGTAGCATTCGAGAAAAACAGAAAATTGAACACTGTTTGCGAGGTATCGATACGAATATCTTGTGAAAGATAACCTACGGTGCACTCTTTAGGTTTATGGATATTTCCTTCAGATGGTTTTTGAGTACCTGCGATTAATTTAAGAAGCGTTGATTTACCTGCGCCATTCTTCCCTACCAAACCTACTTTATCACCTCTATTGATTTGCAGACTTACATCTTTAAAGAGATACCCTTGTGGCAAGAATACGCCTAGTTTTTCCAAATTAATCATGCTGCAAAGATACGATTGCTACTAAGGATAACAAGAATAGAAAGTACACAACTTTAGAAAATTTGGGCACAAAAAAAGCCCCGCCAAATGACGGGGCTTTCGGTATTGGCAGATTAGAAACTCCAAACATCATGCTCAATGACGCGAATTTCCTCTTTGATTTTTTCCGCTTCCATGAGTGCATCTACACCCATTCGGTACGATTCAATGTTACGATCAAATGTGTTACTCTCTTTGTAGATCGTACTGTTAAAACGTCGCTTCCAGAACAAGTCGTCGAAACTCATCCATTGTGCATCGTTTTGGTCATTATAGACAAAGTAGTTATTGAATACAAATCTACAGTGTGGAAAATACAACCAAAACAACTCTCGCATTCTACCGAAGCTTTTGTTTCCATTGGCATCGATTGTCGTCTCTTGAATGACTGGTGCAATTGCAATAATCCGAACATCCAACACAGAGCGCTCTTTATCGAAGAACCAGTCCTCTTTGATACGGTACTGTACTACATCTTGCGTATTGTACCATTTCAATTCAGCTGGAGGATAAACGTATGATTCTACACCAGTTACTGTGTCGGTAACAACCAAGGGATCACCAAACTCATCGGTAAGCGGCTGAGCATTTGGATCTTTGATTTCCGTTCCGAAATAATACAAAATTCGTTTCTGGTAAGCGGAATCAGTTTCTCCTGGCATAATCATATCAATAGGATACTTCAATTGATCTCCGTCCCAGTTGGAACCACCACCAGACAATGAAAGTAATGGATCAAATGGAGCAAAAATTTGCAATTCTCCTTTGAAGACATATTCGCGAATAACTGTCCATAAACTCCATCGGTTGCTATTTCTTACCCAAACACCATCTGCTCTTACTTCATCCTTCGGGAAGTACATCGGTAGATTGATCTTCTCACGTAAATCGATATATTGCCACACACGTTTGCTCCATATCATATCCGCTTCACGCACATATTCATAAGGAATCATGCGTTTCGTAGGGATGTGTTGTTGAATAAACACACCATCAACGATCCCATCTGCAGGAACATTTACTGGTCCACCCTCAATCTTATCTGGCTGAGCCAAGAGATTAAAGGAAATTAAGGACAAACCTGTGATAACAAATATACTTTTCATACCCTTAATGATTTTAATTTACAACTTAAACGTTGCACCTCTTTTTCTTTGTATTCCGTCCGGACCAACTACTGTACAAATGAAAGAAATATTATTTCCTGGCTTAACCAGTTTAAGCGCACCAAGAACAGAGCTGATATCATTACCAGTTCCTGTTGGTGGTTTACCAATTGCACCTGGCACTTGAATTTCCCAGTTAATCATTTTCCAATTAGCGCTAAGTGGAATTTCAGGTGGATACTTTACAAACAAACGTGGTTCAGCTTTTGACCCTTTTTCACCATTCTTTGCTGCTCCCCAGTAAATTTCAGGATCTGGAAGACGCATTACACGGAATTTTTGGGTTTTCAAGTTGACAGTTTTGTTTGTCGTTGAGCTTTTACCTGAAACACTAATCGTTGCCTCTCTTCCACTTGATACTTTCGCGATATAAAGATCACCGGATTTAGTAAGTTTCACATTCGCACTAGAAGAAAGAACAGTTTGATCATAACCAGACGCAACACCTTCTACCTTATTGTCGTACCCAATGTACAGTACATTCAATTCAGGAAGAGATACATTACCTGCAGGCTTCATGATTTTAATGGTTTTCTCCCACTTCTCTTCTTTCTTAACACCAAACTTATTACTAATAGATACAGTACCCTTAAGTACCATCTCAGCACCGCCTGTTGCTTTCGTACGGACGAAACCTTTACCATCTTTCACTTCGGTAATTTTAGCGCCGTTGAAAGTAACTTCAGGCTGACGGTCAGAGTCATAGGCAGCCATCAATACTTCAATGGTCACTTCATCACCCGTATTCGCAATCTCAGGACCATAAGCCAAGGCCATAATCTTATTGAAAGAATACTCTCCTCCACCAACACGTGAACGAATCAACGCGATTGCATCAGCACGAGCAGTAAGGATTTCTTTTTGCATAGAGGACAAAGAAGCAATTGCAGCCACTGATGGTGAGTGGTCAAATGTTTTACCAATCCAGTGAACACCATCAATTTCGTGCACTTTACTTTTCTCAAGTTTAGTCAAAGACGCATAGATTTTCTTGATGGACTCTTTGTCTTCAGGATTGACATTTTTCATAGACTTATCAATCTGCGCATTCAAATCTTTAAAATCTTTGAATGCATTGATTGCTGGCGCTTTGAAAGAATATTTCTTCTTACCCTTCTCTGCCATCCATGAACTGGCAATTTTCTCAGTCAACTCAGCGCGGTAATCATTATAGCTTTTCCATAACTTCATACCTTGACCATTGGCGCTAGGATTTTTAATGTCCTCTCCAATCATGATCGCCATTGCTTCGTCATACTTGTCTTTACCAGCTACGTGCTCCAAGTGCATACGCGTTGGGCGCAGTGGATCAGCTTTGCTGTACGCTTTAAAAATAATACTCTCTGGTCCTCCGATTGATGTAACATCTTCACCACAAGCCTTCAAGATCTCGATTTTAATGTCATCGATTAACTTGATACGCTCTGCAGTCATTTTGTCGATGTCTTCAACAATCTTCAAATAGTGCATTGCTTTTTTCTGAGCTTCCGGCACAGACTTATCCTGTGCGGTAGCCTCTAAATCTGATTTCTTTTCAAAACCTCTTTGATATTCATTTTCATTTGAAATCTGAATATTTTCCTCGATAGCAACAAATGCATCAAGAATCGATTTTGAAACGTTAAGGGCTAGAAGTGCGGTAAGTACCAAGTACATCATACCGATCATCTTCTGCCTAGGGGTTTCTTTTCCTCCTGCCATGATTAATTAATTTTTATTGGTTTGCAATAAACTTAATGTTCAACAACTTAAAAGTAACAAAATGTTATCCTCTAGTTACTGTCATAGCTTTCAGCATATTTCCATACACGTTATTCAGATCCGTAAGGTTCTTAGACAACATTGCCATGTTTTCTTTGTATAGACGTGTATCTTCAGCAGAGTCAGAAAGATTTTTCATCATTTCAGTAACTTGTGCTTGGAATTTCTCAGTTGCCTCAAGATGTGAAGAGGAACCTTTCAATTGAAGTTCGTACACATTGTTAAGTGCAGCCAGATTTTTGGATACTTTCTGCATTTGCTCACCAAATGACTCACCTTCAGCTGTTGAAGAAGTCAAACCAGCGATAGACACAGACGCACGCTCATACGCTTCAGAGAGAGAAGCAACTTTTTCAGAAGCTGCCTGAAGACTTGATACATAACCATCTGTTGCGGCAGCAGCGGAAGTTACACCTTTCAATTGTGCAGCGTTGTCACCCAACGTACGCATTCCATCACCAAGACGCTCTAGCAAAGCGCTGTCAATCTTTGCTTCTTCAAGCATTTGATCGAGCTTGTCTGTGATACCCGAACCACGACCACCACGACCACCAGTTCCAGCAGAAAGTTTATCATGATCCAAATCATCTGAATGACCAATTGCTAACTCTGGATAAACTAGAGACCAATCTGGATCCTCATGGATCGGCTCAAATGCCGAGAAAATGAAGATTAATGCCTCTGTTCCAAGACCGATGATCAACATGAGTGATGCACCTGGCCAGTGTTGAATCTTAAACAACGCCCCAACGATTACGACTGCTGCACCAAAACCGTACAGCTTTGCCATAAACTTTTTCCATCCTTTACTTCCTGGTTTCATAGTTTTCCTTGTTTTTTGGTTTTAAATTAAATTACTACTTTTTATTTATTCTTAGCGAAGTTGGATGTCGCTTTGAATTTCTTCGCCTCCTTCACGAGTAAAGTCGCGTCCTCCTCGTCCAAGGTGAGTCATTACATTTCGGTATCCAATGTATGACTTGGCAGTATCTTGATATTCATATGTTCGTGATGCATTCTGTAAATAGAAGCCGATGTCTTTCCAAGACCCTCCTCTAAGTACTTTACGTTTTGCAGACGGTGGATCCCAGTCCATTG
>JAJTDQ010000027.1:0-3890 GCA_021300505.1 Cryomorphaceae bacterium | reverse complement strand
GCATCGTAACGGTAATCGGTATTCATGTCGTGAGAGAATTCGTACATCGACTCGTCAAATGCAGTTTCACACCACTCGGAAACGTTTCCAGCCATACAATACAGACCCCATCCGTTGGGATTGTAAGAGAAAACTTTCACTGTGTGGAAACCTCCATCTTCAAAGTATCTTCCACGCATTGGCTTAAAGTTACCCAAGAAACATCCATTACCATTTCTGATATAAGGACCACCCCAAGGGAATTGAGATAAGTTCAAGTCACCGCGCGATGCTCTCTCCCACTCTGCCTCTGTTGGCAAGCGGAAGTCGTTTACGAATAAATCACCCATGGCAACCAACCAGTTGTTTAACAATTGAGTTCTCCATACAGCGAATGCTTTTGCTTGGAACCAAGTCACACCAACAACTGGATAGTTATCATAAGCAGGATGCCAGAAATACATGTTCGTCATTGGATCATGGAAGGAATACGTAAAGTCACGCACCCAACACAATGTATCTGGATAAACATTGATGATTTCGTCGATAATAAACCGCTTTCTGTCCGTGTGACCACGCAAGGCGTTGTTTTGACCTTTCTTGTTGAAATGCCCCATATCCAAGTCCTGCCCCTGAGGCTCTTGTGTTACTGGATGTGGAGGAGTATTCAGCGTACGGTGTTCTGGAATATTTTTCTCATCCGGCATTTGAACTTGACCGTTAGGAATAAATCCATTGTCAGCCACACCATCAATACGACCTCTTTTCGCCGCTTCGCGGTAATCAATCCAGTAATAGCGGAACATCAACTTACGCACGTCAATTTCACGTCTTTTGTAGAAACGCTCTGGTTGCGGATAGTACATATCTGCCAAAATTGGAACAATCTCAGGGTCTGCGTAATCAAATTTACGATCCCAATTCAACGAGAAGATCTCACGTTTTTGAGTACGATCAAGATCTGTTTCGTCATACGCTGTGTATGCCTCTTCACCTTCGATGTAATAGTCGGAATAGTTGATGTACTTATCCGCTTCCTCTTCATCTGTTAGGTCCTCATTCAAATAGATTTTATCTCGAGCTATAGAGTCACGCACCCATTCTACGAATTGGCGGTACTCGTTGTTCGAGATTTCCGTCTGGTCCATGTAAAACGCCTGAATGGAAACCGTCTTCGCCCTTGTTTGGTGAAGGAATGGTACATCCTGGTCATTTTCTCCCATGGTATATGATCCCGCAGGAATATACACCATACCCAATGGAATTTCAGGTTGGTACATTGGTCTCCCCAACGCACCGGTCAGATGGCCTGTTCTCGTACTACAAGAAGCAAGTAGCGCACCTGCAAAACCAATTAACAAAAGTCTTTTCATTCTACCTCTTTTTTTTCAACTTCCGGACACCAATTTCAACTATCTACAGGATCAATCAGTATGGTTGTAACGGAACTTACCTAATCGGGGTTACAAATATTGTTATTTTTTTTTATTCTACAACCATCTTGGGTGCGCAGCCTTTGTTACAGGCGGCGGTGGAAGGAAGTAGCAATATTTGACCATAATCTCATGCGAACCACGAGAAACACTCGCTAATTTGTTCGTTGTAATGTCATAAGAATAGCCTACAGTCATGTTTGTAATTGGCATAAATCCAAGCATCAAACCAATCGCATCTACTGTTCTATATGTCAAACCTCCATATGCCATACCTCTCCAAAGGTAACGCACATTAAGGTCAGCACTAAATTTCACCAAATCTGTTCTCATCAATACTTGGGCATCAATATCACCGCCAAGAACTTGAGTAAATTTCTTACCACCCATGATATAGTAGTGACGTGCCGTTTGATACGACTGTGTCGCTGATCCACCTTGAAGAAGTGATTCTGAAACGTGAGTGGAAGAAATTCCTGCGTAATAGTTTTGAGCACCTTTCCAGTACAATCCGAAATTCAAGTCTAAACTTGTTGCAGCAAAACCTACTGGTAAAGTATTGTCTAATGCTGTAGTTGGAGGAACCCAAACTGGAGACATTCCAAAGTTGATGATTCCAACTCCTACTCCAATTCCCAAGGTTCCAGCTGAACCTAGTTGCAATGGGTAAGAATAATTCAGCAACAAGTTGTTTTGACGCGAAAAACCAATAGCATCATGGAAAAATGAAATACCAATCCCTCCTGGAAAAAATCGATTCATATTTGCCTCGATATTTAACATTGCAGAGTTCGGCGCTCCGTTTACTTTATCCCACTGATTACGGTACAAAGTCGTTGCACAGATACCATCATCGATACCTGTTTCTCCAGGATTTATACTCATTTTGTTAAAAATAAAATGAGTTACAAGAGGGTCTTGTTGCGCGTAAATCGATCCGTAAAACGATGAAACACAAGTAAATAGCACAAGTAATATCTTCTTCATAGCAAGATTATTCTCATAAATAGTTTACATGAGACAACACCACAGGGTGCTCCCAATTGGGGACTAAAATAGTAATTTTTATTTAATCATGAATTTTTTTTCAGCAAATGGGTATCGTTTGCATTCCGAAAAACGTTTTTATGTCACGATAATTTCTGGTAGGTCTTCCACCATAAATCGGGAATTTCGTTCTTCATTGCCAATTCATAATCCATTGCATCACAAGGAACTAGATGATGTCGTTCATAATTACTTCCTTTTTGGGGTGGATAAGGCACCTCCATCCACCAGCGTTCTGAGCGATTACTTTTATAGAAGATCAATTCTTCTTTGAAATCATTGATGTGGACGATAAACCGAAGATAATCTCGCTTACTGCCTATCGGAAAATCCCCCTTGCGCTGAGACACCCCATCTATGAAGTACCAAAGCACCTGTGCCAATAAAGCAGAGGAACTACCCGCTTCAAATTCCGGGTAATAATTAAACACGCCCATCGAAGTCAATTTATCGCTAATTCCTGCGTATTTCGCGATTTGACAGATTTGATCCGCATAGAACCCATTTGGCGAGGTATACCAAGGTTCTCGCAGCTCAGATCCGCGTATGCTTGAGAAATCGATGGAAAGTATATCTGAATTTCGGAGATGTGGCTCTGCTTTTTTAAAATCTGAATTGAATTCACCGAGTCGACATACATCGAAGTATAACTTATCGAACAGATCAAATTCTTCACGTGAAACGAAAGGCGCTTGGGCACCAATATTTGCATGATTAAACAAATAACAGGGACGTTGCATCAGCAATTGACTTAAATACCCTTCAGCATGCGCATCTTCTTCTGGGCTACCTAAATCGAGTGAATAATCAACCGAACAAATGTTTAAAATTTGTTCTAGTGCAGCGTACCCTTTATACATGGCAATTGTTAAATCTTGACTTCCCCCCACAATTAGTGGAATCACTCCTATTTTAACACATTCTTCAACGATTTGTGAAACAGCAAAATAAGTATCATTAATTGTCAAACCTGGCAACACATCTCCTAGATCATACAAAGGCATTTCCCATCCTAAACCGAGGTTTAACGTGTAAAAGAATTCACGAAATTGCTCCGGATTGTGAGGACATGCCTTTTTGTCTGCACGGTATTCGGGGACATGAAAAAGGGCAACACCACCTTTTTTCAACTCTGGAAATCCAGACTCTGTATTAAACGATTCAATGGCACTTCCGATCTGGTTCGCACGGTATTTCACCTCAGCATCAAGCGGCAACAAGTAGATCGAAATGTCTTTCATTGATTTTTTTTCCAAATCTAACTGAAAGCTTCGCCCACTCGATGTGTCGCTTAAAAAGTATTAAAGAACAAAAAGTGAATAACTGAAAATTAAGTTAAAACTTACTTCTTTTTCGCGCCTTTTTTCGGTGTTGCTTTTTGATTAGAAGCAATATCCAAACACTCCTCAAGTGTTAAGGTTTCAGGAACTG